>JBDRDD010000024.1:0-216910 GCA_043821115.1 bacterium
GGCTTTTATTTTGGTGTACCAAGAATCAACATATCCGTGTTTATCTGGTTCACACCACTAGAAGAATGCAGAGGATGTTGGAAAAAAATCAAAAAATATGTGCTCCTGGATTTTTCTTCCTGATCCTCTGCATCTTCTAAAAGAAAAGGACAAAAGCGATGAAAGTATATAATTTCAATCGAGAGGAGGTGAAAAAAATGAAGAAGTTTATCGGAATTTTACTGGGTATTGTGTTAATGGTAGCAAGTGCCTCTATGGCAGATGCGTTGAATTACGGGTCAGTTACGCTAAGCGTTAGCGTAAGCGGAGATCTTAGTATCTCCATAAGTCCTACCACCCATAGCTTTGGTGCATTAGCTCCTGGAACGCAGTCAGTTTCTACGGCTATTACAGTTACCAACGATTCTGTCGGATATCTAGAAACATACTGCTTTAAGGGCTTTAATGCTGGTGTGTGGACACTGGGTGCCACCCAGGGTGCTAACACCTATACGCTGGCCGCAGCATTTCACGGTTCAGCTCCTTTAGCAGCAGCGTTTGGAGCAGAGGACCTCATGAAGAGCAGCGGATGGGATGATGTTAATGGAGATAAGGCTACAACTACGAAGTTCTCTATTGATGGAACTCAGACCGGAGCGAGTGTAAACCCGGGTCAGGCAAGAAGTCTGTATTTCAGGTTAGGTATGCCTAGCTCAAGTACTACAATGGGACCGCTCGATGTTACTGCTACGATTACAGCTATTCTGCCGTAAGAAGACTGTAAAGATTATCTCGAGGTGGCTGTCTCTCTTTCCCTTAAGGCAGGGGAGATAGCCACCGAGAGTGAAAACTCTTCCTCCTCGGAGAATATAACGAAGGTGGAATGTCTAAGGCATCTTTTTATTTAAATAAAAATGATAATTAAGGTATAATTAAACCATAAATATATAAAAACTTTATAAGGAGGAGTGAATTGTTAACACGCAAAAATGTAAAAGAAAGGATTCTCTGGGCAATTATATTATTAGTACTAAGTATTATGCTGGGCGTCCAGGATGCCACAGCCAAAGCGGGTCTTTCAACATCATGGGGAGAGGTGATCCTTCGAAACGTAGCAATAGGGCAGTCATATAACACCAGGGAGCTGTTGAACCTGCCTCTTAGGGTAACCAACAACGGAGATATAGACTTGGAGATACAGGCAGAGATCCTGGCACCTTCGGAAGTGTCTCTCAAGGATGATTATGAAGTCATCCCATCTACCTCCTGGATAAAGCTTGGTCAGGAATATTTTAATATAGGACCCCAGGAAAGCGCAGTTACGGATGTAATTATCACCATTCCGGATGATGAAAAGTATTTAGGCAAGAAGTACCAGTTCCATATATATACCCACAGTGTCGGGTCAATAGGTTTTATGGGACTGGGTCTTATGAGCAGGGTACTTCTGAACATAGCGCCTGTAAGGGCGGATGTAACTCCAGAAGAGATTAGCAAGCTTAAAGCCAATCTCAATTTCAGCGTCAACCCGCCTGCACTGCGCATACATGATGTAGAGATAGGGAAAAAGTATGATATTAAAAAACTCGCGGGTAAGGAATTCAAGATAATAAACCCGAACGAGGAAAAGTTTACATATAAGATTACGAGTATAGACCCAAAGAAAACAGTGATAAAGCCTCCAGAGGATTTCGAGATATGTCCGGATCCTTCGTTTCTGAAGATCTCAAAGGAAACTGTACAGGTAGCAAGTGATGAGATCAAGAAAATAAAGATGAGCCTTGAAATACCTGATAAAGAGGAATACAAGAATAAAAAGTATATGTTCGTGATATATACCGAGGTAATGGAGCAGGATATACCGGTAGGGAAATACAACATGGTGTATATCACGACTAAGGAATAAAAAGAGAAGGGAGAAACATGCCGCACAGCATTGTAAAAGGACAAATGAATATCTTCGCTAAAATAGGCATCGTGTCTATTGCGGGGATATTTTTGTCTTCTTTACTTCTTAATGCATCTTTTGCGGTTGAAGAGGACCTGACTGATAGTATCCTGGTAACGGTCACTATGGATATAAACCCTCCTGTAATAGAGCATATACCCGAGAGGCTTGTGAACATAGTGGGCAACAAGATAGTACTTAGTGCCACAATCACAGAGGACAGGGAACTTGTTTCAGCGCATCTGTTCTATAAAGCTCATTCCGCCAGTCAATACAACGAGGTGGATGTTTCCCTGAGTAATGTGACACGACACGAACTTACTGTTTCTATTCCCCGGGAGATCGTGACGCCCGACGGCGTGGACTATTATATTACCGCTATTGACTCAGCAGGGAGCCCTGGTTGTTTCTCCGGAGCCGGTTACACAAGGGGTATACCATCACCGGTGGAACCCATAGAGATAGAAGTAAATCCTACAATCGTTGGAGTAACTGTAGATTCCGAGGGCGGTACGGTTGCTCTCAGAGATGCGAATCCCACGGACGGGACTACACAGCTTGTAATACCCAAAGGCGCATTATCATCTTCCAAAGAGATCGTGATAAGCCAGATATACAACGTTGACACCGTGCCTGCGGGCGGCGGTGCGGCATTATCAAAAGAGCCCGTTTCAGCATATGAATTCATTCCTGATAAACTTATTTTCAATAAACCATCTACACTCAGCCTGCTATATTTCGACCTGGATTCTGACGGATACGTTGACGGTACTTCCGTACGCGAGGAAACACTTCGCATATTCTGGTGGGACGGGTTCGCATGGCGCTATGTCGGCGGTGAAGTGGATGCATTGACAAATACCGTAACAAGTGAAATTATGCATTTCTGCATATATGCGCTGTTTCCGGCACGAGAGCTCGCGGCAGGTGACTATCGTCCGAATAACAAGATCATCACCCCGGCTACGGCTGACGGCATAAACGACGTTGCCGAATTTAACGGCCTGCAGGGCAAGAATATAGAGATCAAGATTTTCGATGTCACAGGAAAGAAGATAAGAACAATTAATTCAGAACCTTACCAGTGGGATGGAAGGAATGACGAGGAGCGTCTGGTTGAAGGCGGAGTTTATATTTATCAGTTTGAGGTGGACGGGGAATTAATAAGTGGCATAATAGCCGTAGCGAAGTAATACATTATTTAAGGGTCGGTGAATATGGTACGACAAATGCGAGACAAAACAATCATATCGGTAATGTGCTTAAGCATAGTCTGTATATTTATGTCATTTGAGGCCTTTGCCGATACCACTCTGTATGATTTCGAGTCAGGAGTGCAAGGTTGGATACCTCAGACATATATAGACAGCCAGGCTTGTACATCTGTGGCACAGTCCGCCGCTCAAAAACAGCAGGGGAGCTATTCGCTGATAATGAACATGGACTTAGTAGGCGGTGATGCTAATAAGAGCAAAGGAGAATCTTTTGTTGACCGCGGTGATGTGGATCTTATCGATTTAAATGGTGTTCCTTTCAATATATACGTCTATTGTCCTACGGGTTCAGATGGTGGAAATCCCAGTAACGCAAACGGTATGCAGATATTCTTTAAAGATAACACGTGGAAAAGCTGGTACGGTCCGTGGCAGAGCATAGGCAACAGTCTTACCTGGTATGATATTCTTATGGGAAGCTGGAACGAGCTTGCAGTGACTCTCGGAACTACGGCGCCCTCTTACATGGACAGCGGATTTGACTATTCAAATATAAGAATTATAGGTATAAAGATGGCTACAGGCAGTGGTTCAACCTCTACATACGCCGGTCCTGTATATCTTGATTATGCGCATACTGTTGGAGCCGATACCACGCCTCCGGCACCGCCCAGCAGTATATCTGTCAGTGATCCGGGAACCGGGGGGACGCTCAATATTTTCTGGACAAACCCCACAGATCCTGATTTCAATCACGTTCATATCTACAGGTCTACATCAAGCGGTACGCTGGGAAGCCTCATAGCGGACAACCAGACCGGGACAACATATCAGAATACAGGGCTTACCAACGGTACTGTTTACTACTACACTCTCCGAAGTGTTGATACCACAGGAAACGAATCAACCAACACCGACCAGTATTCAGCCGCACCCAGCGCATCAGGCGGGGACGGCACCACGTTCTACGATTTCGAGGACGGGACCGTACAGGGCTGGTCTTTGCAGGGAGCCACGGGGCTTTCAAATTCAACCACCCGTGCTCATAGTGGCAGCCGTTCTATAAAGTTCAATGTACCCACGAGTATAGGATTGCTTGGTTTGGGTGGCACAGGATATGTAGTAGCAGAATCGGATGAGAGCCCATTCCCATACCTCGATCTTAACCCTTATGATACGGTGAGTGCGTGGATATATCTTGAACCAGGCATTAGCATACCTGGCGACAGTCCCATTGATGCACTCATGACAATGAACACACAGACAGGGTTCTACAGGGGGGACAGTACCGCGATACAGATTTCGAATGCGAGCGTAGGCATGTGGCATAAACTCACCTATGATCTTATCGCAGATACGTATACCAACAAGTACCGCACGACAAGAATAGCCGTAAGGCTTGAAGGCGGCGGGGGAATGAGCGGGAGCGCTGATCTCTATATAGACTTTGTCAGAGGTAACGGGAATGTAACACCTCCCGGGCCTCCTACAGGTATATCAGCGGTTGATGCTACCACGGGACAAAGAATAAACCTTGTATGGACCAACCCGGGCGATGCTGATTTTGCCCACATTCACATTTATCGTTCCACCACCAGCGGTGTTCTGGGGTCACTTGTTCATGACAATGTGCCTGGAACAAGCTTTGCCGATACAGGCCTCACTGATTATCAAATGTACTACTACACCGTGCGCAGTGCTGATACAGGTGGTAATGAATCCACAAATACCACCCAGTATTCCGCAGCACCCACGGGAAATGATACGACACCTCCGGGTCTTCCTTTCAACATTGATATCTTTGATCCTGCAACAGGCGGAACATTGGACCATGTATGGACCAATCCGTCGGATGTGGATTTCAACCATATACACATCTACAGAAGCACTCAAGGCGGGGTCACAGGTCCTTTGATAGCGGATAATATAACAGGCAACACATACCAGGATACAGGGCTAACTAATGGGCAGTTGTACTATTACAGTTATCAGAGCGTTGATGATGTTGGTAACGCATCAGGCTATACAAGTCAATATTCACAGACTCCCACTGGGGGAGATACAACACCTCCGGCACCGCCCAGCAACATAAATGTGGTTGATCCACAAACAGGTGGGCAGCTTAACCTGTCGTGGACCAACCCGGGGGATGCTGATTTTAACCATGTTCATATCTACCGGTCTACGTCCAGTGGTGTTTTAGGTGCACTCGTTCATGATAACGTGACCGGGACGAGTAAATCGGATACTGGTTTGGTAAACGGACAGATATATTACTACACACTTCGCAGTGTTGATGATTCTAATAACGAATCAACCAATACAGACCAGAATTCCGGGACACCGACAATAGTATCAAGCGGGATGCTCTATGATTTTGAAGATGGCACCACACAGTCCTGGACCAACGATACGACCGCTTTCTATGAGGATAATCTTGGAACTCCTTCCAATTCTACCAGCCGTGCACATGACGGAAGCAGAAGTCTTGTATATCCACTTGATCTGACGGATAAGGACACTACCAGTGGGGGAATCAATGATGTAGGTCGTATACAGCCAGCCGTTGCACTTAATTTAAGTACAGAAGCCGGTATGACTATGTATGCATACATTCCAGCTGATATACAGGTACCTCCTGAGTATCCGCTTCAGGCTCAGTTATATATCAAAACAGGTGTTTCATGGACATGGTATAACGGAAATACCCAGAACATGGTAAAAGGACACTGGACCAGATTAACTATTGATTTCTCGTCAGCTGAATATCCTGCAGGTCCTGTAGCAAATATTAACAGCATCCGTGAGGTTGGTATACATGTATTCGGTGCGGCTCCCGGAAAGGGTGGTACCACTATATACGTAGACAGTGTTGAAGCTGGGCTAGGAAGCGATCAAAGTGCTCCGAATGCGCCAAGCGGGCTTTTTGCAAATGATGCTGCTAGCGGAAATCAAATAAATCTAAGCTGGAGCCACAACAGTGAGGGGGATCTGGCATACTATAAGATATATCGCTCTCATTCAAGCGGTTCTCTAGGAAGCAAAAAATTCATAACAATAGTAAATACAGGAACGAATTCATACAATGATACTTCCGTGGTGAACGGCATAAATTATTATTACCAGCTTACAGCCGTTGATACAAGCAGCAATGAAAGTGGCAGTTCTGGTGAGGACAGTGTCCAGCCTAGCGGTGGAGCAGAGCTTGATTTTAACATGAAAGGTGTCCAGTACACAACATGGGAAACCGACTATTATTCCTCTAGTGATTCAGAAGCATCACTTGATGATCTAAAAAGTACCGGCGCCAATTACGTGGGTGTGCTTGTTACATGGTATATGGATAACAAGAATTCCAACACGATCTATTCCGAGCCTACAAAAACCCCCACAGATGCATCGGTGATTGATGCTATCAATGATATACATGCACGGGGCATGAACGTAATGCTGAAGCCTCATATTGACTGTATGAACGGGGACTGGAGAGGGTATATAGACCCTTCAGACGTATCAGGATGGTTCACTGAATACAGCAATTTTATCACCCATTTTGCGCAAATAGCCGAGAATAACGGAGTCGAACTCTTCAGTATAGGTTGTGAATTTAAGAATATGAGCCAGGTAAAGTATCTCTCCTACTGGAATACTGTCATAAGTAACGTACGGACAGCTTATGCAGGACCTATCGTTTACGCAGCTAACAGCTCCGGTGAAAAAGACGAAATATCAACAGTAGGTTTCTGGGACCAGATGGACTATGCGGGCCTGGATATTTACCTTCCGCTTACTGATTCCAGCAGTCCCAGTGTTGATGACTTAAAACGTGCCTGGACGAGTAATAAAGATGGAAACAACTGGGTGCAGAACATCACCGATTGGCAGGCATATATCAATAAACCGGTGATCATTACAGAAATAGGATATCAAAGTGCTTCGGGAACTAATATAACTCCATGGTGGGTTGACAGCCCAACAGTTGATTTAAGCGAACAACAGGACTGCTACGAAGTAGCCTTCCAGGTATGGAACAACAAGAGCTGGATGCAGGGATGGTTTACCTGGGATTGGTCTCCTTGGCAGAATGCCGGAGGACCTTTTGACACAGGATTTACACCTCAGAATAAACCGGCACTTGACACTCTGACCACGTGGTATGGTGGAGAACAGATAAGACCGTTCTATGATTTTGAGGATGCGACGACACAGGGTTGGGTTAATGATACCAGCGGTGATTACATAGATAATCTCGGCACACCAGTAAATTCCACCGCTTATTCCAAGACAGGCAGCCGTTCTATAGCATATCCGCTTAATCTCGATAACAAAACAGACGGTGCTATAAATGACGCTGGATATGTAAGTCCTATACCGGCTAAAGATCTTAGCGGGTACACAGGAATAAAGATGTATGTATATATTCCGGCAGGTGCAAATATAGATCCCGGTACGCCACTTGGTGCCACAGTTTATGTCAAGACAGGTGGCCAGAGGGATTATTTCGAAAGTAATTCCGTCCAGGCAGTATTTCCTGGGGTAGCTAGGGAAATAAATCTGGATTTCTCCTCAGCTAAGGACGGAGCAGGTCAGCCGGATCAGACAGTGACTAATACTCAGAAGATACGTGAGATAGGGATACATATAGGCGGGGCAGAGACCAGTAGTGGTATGACTACTATATACATCGATACTGTTGCAGCAGGAGGAGAGGGCGATATTCTTGGTATTTCACTTAGTCCGGATGCTTATACCTTCCCGGCTATAGAACCGGGTACATCATTCATAGCTGCTGTGCAAATAATTATCGAGAATTCGGGAAATGTGACATCCAACTATTATATCCAGTGTGCTAATTCAGATCCGAAAGGCTGGACTCCTTCAAATACATCTCCTGCCCTGCATGAATTCGTGCTTAACGCTCAGTTTAACTCCGTTCAACCCGTAGGTTTTGTTGAAGCAAACCATGCTCTTATAACCAGTCCTGTACTTTCAAGTGTGTCGAAATTTGCCGGAGACCAGACTGGTATAAATGTGGCACCTGACGGTGTAAGGGACCTGTGGTTTGAATTCAATGCCCCTCTTGTTGATTCAGGGGACGATTATCTGATCCAGACAATTCCTGTTGTCATAACAACAGAGATGGCACCATAATACATAAATTGTATTTGTTATGCTACAGGGAAAACCTTCCGGTTTTCCCTGTTTATATATGGGGTGGTTAAAATTAGCGTAAAAAATATTTTTCTTATCGTGATTATTATAAACCTTTCATTTGTGGTATTGGCAGAGGGGGACGGCATCCAGACTACCACGGCAAAGGTTTTTGTTGATGAGCTTCTTATAGGTCGTTCGTATAGGGTGAGCGAAGAGGATGTGCAGGTACAAACGCTCGATGGATATGTGTGGACTACTAATGTTTTTCTCACTCTTACCAATACGTCCCTTATTCCCAAGGATATACGTGTGGTGAATCTGCCCTTTGATACGCCGGATGAGGGATATGAAGTAATACCAGATGTGTCATGGATAAGACCCGAAAACAGGCTTTTCAGTGAGGTCGGTACCGGCGAGACAGTATACACGGAGATCCTTGTCAGCATACCTGATGATGAAGAGCATCTGGGGAAGAGGTACCAGGCAAAGCTTCTTTCATACATAGATTACGGAATGTATCTAGGGGTAGGGGTTATAAGCAAGGTATATCTGCATATTGCGGGCGAGAGAAAACTCTCCAGATATTGTCCTAAGCGCTCAATTCTCACTCCTAACAGGGACGGTATTAACGATTACGTGTTTTTTGACGGTTTCCCCGATACTATAAAAATCTACGATGTTACGGGTAGGAGGATAAAAACAATCCACGGTCCGCCCTACAGATGGGACGGAAGAAACGACGAAGAGCGCTTCGTGGAGGCTGGTGTATACATTTACCAGTTTGATGTAGAAGGTTCTCTTATCAGCGGTGTTGTTGCGGTTGCGCGGTAAAATATTTACTATATTCAGGTTTCTTGCGGAATAAGCACCCTATATAGGCGTTGTATCCCATATTTTTCCTTGCTAAAAAAAAGGCTTTATGATATATTATATAAAAGTAATATATTGCAATGGGGTGATGTATGAATATAAAAGGTGTTACATTTGCAGCTGAGCATTACCTTAATTATACATTCAAGAAACGGCCTGAAGAAGGCTATACCGGTATTCTTTCTACAAAGTCCCTAAGTAATGCGCGTAGTATAGGTATCAACTACATAACAATTTTAGCTTCAAGATTTATGGACAACGGCTACTCCAGTTTTCTCTCTCAGGATCCACAAAAGACCCCTACCGATGAAGAAATACTGCATCTTATAACCAAAACCAAGGGTATGGGCTTGAAGATTTTGATAAAGCCCCATGTTGACTGCAGGGATGTGACATGGCGAGGGATAATAAGACCGAAAGACCTTAATTTCTGGTTTAAGAGCTATGACAGTTTTATGCAACATTATGCCCGTATAGCCCAGGAGACAGGTGCCGATATGTTCTGCATGGGATGTGAGCTTATATCCCTTTCCCTTCCAAAGGAAAACCTGCCGTACTGGAAAAAAATAATAGCTAATGTCAGGAAGATTTATAAAGGACCAATCACATACGCGGCGAACTGGAATACTTACTGGGAATATAAGAACGTTCCTTTCTGGGATTTGCTTGATTATGCGGGAATCGATGCATACTTCCCGGTAAGCAATTCCCCGAAACCAAGCGTTGGTGAGTTAAAAAAAGGGTGGGAGCATTACAAGGGAGAGTGTCCTGATATACCCGATGGTCCTCATAGATGGCTCGATGAAATGGAAGAGTGGCATAAGAAGATAAAAAAACCTATCATTATCACTGAACTTGGCTACAGGAGCATAGAATACCCGGGAAAAGCACCATATGCATGGGCTGGCGGCGTGGGAGAGAATAATGCAAGCTCTCAGGCTAACTGTTATGAGGCTACCCTTTCAATTTTCAAGGACAAGAAATGGTGTGAAGGGATATTCTGGTGGAACTGGCTGACAAATCCGGAAGCTGGCGGTACGGGCGATAATGATTACACGCCTCAGAATAAGCCCACTGAAAAAGTCTTGAAGAAGTACTATCTAAAATAATTATTAAATTTCCAAGCGTTGAATTAATAGAAGGGTTTTTAATATATGTCTACAGTGGCTCGTGAAAAGAAGCTGTATAAAAGGCCCAAACACACGAGCCCTTACTTTTTTCCGGCCATAATACAAGTATCCTCCAGAAAAGATGTTGTTGGTCAATATGAGAAATTTGAGATAGATATTCTGCTCGATAAAGAAAACATATACGATAATCCCTACGATCCCGATCAGGTAAGCGTATCATCGGTTTTCACGTCTGGTTTTGGAAAAAAACTCCGTGTTCCGGGATTTTTCTACCAGGACTTTTCCCCCAAGAAAAAGCTATTGAAACAATCCATCAAATCTGTCTGGAAAATTCGCTTTGCCCCTAATCAGAAGGGGACATGGTCCTATAGGGTAGAGGTGAAAAACCGGAAAGGGAGTGCTTTTTCCAAAACATACTCCTTCAGATGTATATCTTCCTCTAATTGCGGATTCATCCGTGTTAACAAAGCTGATAAGCACTATTTTGCCTTTGATTCCGGAAGGATATTCTATGCGATAGGGCAGAATCTCTGCTGGGTTGAGCCTAAAGACCCTTTTGATTTTAGTGACTATTTAACTAAATTGAACAAAAGTAACCAAAACTGGATACGAATTTGGAACTGGCCGTTTTATATAATTGTAGAATGGTCTAAACCACGAGCTGAAGGCTTGGGTAGATTTAGTCAACCTGATTCATGGAAATTTGACAAGATATTTGAGATAGCTAGGCGTAAAGGTATTTATATCCAGATGGTTATCAATTGGCACGGTATGTTTTATATTGGAAATAATCAAGGAGACCAGTGGCATAATAATCCATATAATAAAAAGTTGGGCGGACCTTGCAAGAATCTACAGGATTTCTTTAGTAACCAGCAAGCAAAAAACTTTTTTAAACGCAAACTAAGATATTTTATTGCTCGTTGGGGGTATAGTACGAATATTTTAGCGTGGGAATTTTTTAATGAGGTAGATATTATTAAAGATACTGATAATACTGAAATAGCTAATTGGCACAAAGAGATGGCTCATTATATGAAACAGAATGATCCTTTTTCTCACTTAGTGACCACGAGTTTTCTTATGCCTCTTAGTGGAGATATGGTATGGAGATTAAAAGATATTGATTTTACACAGGTTCATGACTATGTTAATGATGTAGTTACCTTAATAACTTCTTTAAGTAAGAGCCGGCAGAAATACAGAAAACCATGCCTTATAGCAGAGATTGCCGGGGAAATAACCGATGCAAAAACAGAGGCAAAAGATAAAAAAGGGATCAGACTTCATAATAGCCTCTGGGCATCGTTGATGTCACCTCTTGCCGGTACGGCAATGTATTGGTGGTGGGATGAACACATTCGGCAAAATAATCTTTACTATCATTATAAGGCCCTGGGTGAATTTGCTAAAGATGTTGAATGGGATAAATTAAAATTAATTCCCATAAATGTGGAAATTGAGGTTAGAGATAAAGACCGCGGTGACGTTGTTATTTCTCCTATCTTAAATTGGGAGCCTTCCACAGGCTCTAAGTTTAAGATTGCATCTAATGGTTTTATAAAAGCTGATGGAATATTATCTAAATATTTTCACGCTTCATTTCATTCAAAATGGAGAGTAACGCCCACATTTGATGTTGATTATCGTGAAGACAATACTTTTTCTATTTATGTATGTCAAGCATCCTGGTTGGGTGCAGGCGTAAAGGTCGTCTTAGATGGTAAAGTCGCTTTTTCTAAAAAGTTTCCTCCTGCATCAAAAGATACAACAGTTAACCAAGAATATAAAATTAAAGTTCCAAAAGGCCGTCATATAATTGAGGTTGTAAATCACGGTAGGGATTGGACAAAAGTAGGCTGGGTAAAATTTTGTAATAAGGGTGCTCCCCGACTTAAGTTAGTGGGGATGCAAAACAAAGATTTTGCTATTGTTTGGTGTAAAAATCGCCAGAGTACCGCAGAGAACTACTTGGAAAAATTTAAACTTAATCCAATAAAAGGAGGTAAAATTAGAGTGTTAAACTTGAACAAAGGTAACTATGAAATAGAATACTGGGACACATATAAGGGTAAGATCTTCAAGAGAAGAAAAGTTCGAAGTAAAGGCAGCACGATAACACTGGACTTGCCTGATTTTACAACTGATATCGCATGTAAAGTAAGGAGGCTTAAATCATGAGAAAAGCCGTATTAGCAGGAATTGTAATGTTCTTGGTAGTTGTTTCGCTTGCGACTGTCACTTGGGCGCAGATGTATCTTGATTCCGGTTGGGCTATGAAAGAAGCAGCTTTGGTGAAGGACGCTCCTGAATCTGTGTCACAGGTGGGATACAAACAAAAAAAGTGGCTTGAAGCAACAGTGCCAGGAACGGTTCTCACCACTCTTGTGAATAACGGAATATATCCTGACCCGTATTTTTCAAATAATAACAGCTCCATTCCTGAAAGCCTTAATAAGCAATCCTACTGGTATCGCCTTGAGTTTTCTATACCTGAGTCCATGAAGGGCAAGCAGATCTGGCTGCACCTTGAGGGTATAAACTACAGAGCCGAAGTTTGGCTTAACGCGAAAAAATTAGACGAGCTTGTGGGTATGCATAAGAGAAACGTACTAAATATAAGCGACGCATCCCTTGCAGGTGCTAAGAATTGCCTTGCCGTTAAAGTAAGTCCCCCAGACCACCCGGGTACACCGAGTTTTGTCAAAAACGGTGGGGACAGCATTATAGGCAGAGATGTTACAATGCAATCTACCATAGGGTGGGACTGGAACCGTCCTGTTAGGGACAGGAATACAGGTATGTGGGATGATGTGTATGTTGTAGCAACAGGTCCCGTGGATTTGAGGCATCCTCATATTATCACAGACCTACCGCTTCCGGAAACAGATAAAGCTAATCTTACTGTGTCGGCGGAGCTATTCAATCCAACAAATGAAAAACAGTCTGGGCAGCTCACAGGAACAATAGGTGAGATAGTGTTTACTCAGGATGTGAGTGTAGAGCCTAATCAGATGCTCCAAGTTGAATTTTCATCTTCCGAATATGAACAGCTTCTTGTTGAGAATCCACGCCTTTGGTGGCCGAACGGATATGGAGAGCAGGAATTATATGACATGAATCTTTCCTTTAAGATGGATACGGGTGATGTTTCCGACGAGGAAAAAGTGAGATTTGGCATAAGGGAGATTACATCGGATGAGCCCAAGGGAATGGAGCGGGTTTTCTATGTAAATGGGAAGAAGGTGTTCTGTAAAGGAGGTAACTGGGTAGTAACTGACATGATGCTTCGTTTTACAAGGCATGATATTGCGAAAAAGCGTTATGATACAGAAGTGCGTTATGCAAAGGAAGCCAACCTTACAATGCTTCGTATTTGGGGCGGAAGTATAACCGAGAGGAAAGAATTCTATGATGCGTGTGATAAGTACGGTATACTGGTTATGCAGGACTTCTGGGTTACTGGTGACTGTAACGGGAGGTACGGTGGCAGCAGATCATATCCAGATGATAAAGAGTTGTTTCTTGAGTCCGCGCGAGATGCTATCAAGATGATACGTAACCATCCAAGCCTCGCATTCTGGTGCGGCGGTAATGAGGTAAGGGCTCCCCAGGAGATAGAAAGGGCCTTGAGAAATGATATTCTTCCAGAGCTTGATGGCACGAGGGTTTTTGTGGCGGCATCTGATGAGGAAGGATTGCATGGGCACGGTCCGTATCACTTTACAGCCGATGAAAAAATGTATTACAAATCCTCGGGCTTCACTACGGAACTTGGTACCTATGCGGTGCCGACTGTTGAAAGTATGAGAAAGATGTTTGAAAAAAAAGACCTCTGGCCATTTAACAGTATGATGTGGACATATCACAATACTTTTAGGGGGTTTGATAATTACAATGCTGCAGTTAATAGGTATAGTTTTGCAGAAAATATAGATGATTATTGCACCAGGGCGCAGCTGCTCAATTACGTAAGTCACAGAGCAATGTTTGAAGGATGGCACAAGAACAAGTGGGACAACACCAGCGGAATATTGATATGGAAGTATAACTCGGTTTGGCCCAGTCTGATATGGCAGCTATATGACTGGTATCTGGATCCTAACGCAGGATATTATTCTACCAAAATAGCATGCGAACCATTGCATATAATGTGGGCTCCTGATGATGACACAGTGTATGTTGTTAACAATAAATATCAGGATTTTAGCGGGCTCAAATATAAGATTTTTGTTTACAACATTGATATGGAGGAAAAATTTTCTAACGAAGGGAACATAGATATACAAGAAGACAGTGTTAAAAAGGTACTTAAAATAGCATGGCCGAATAAGTTAAGCAGTGTGCACTTCATAAAGGTAAAGTTATATGGTAAGGATGATGTTCTTGTTTCCCAGAATTTTTACTGGAGAACAACAGAGAAATCATATAAAGACATTCAAAAACTGCCTGATGTTAAACTGGAAACCTCAGGATCTATAGTTGATAAAGGAGAAAGTTACCTTGTTACAGCAACGCTTAAGAATCCCAGCGGAGATTTAGCCTTCTTCATACGTCTAAAGCCCGTTCGCGACAGGTCAGGTGAGAGGATATTACCGTTTTTTGCCACCGATAATTATATTTCGCTCCTTCCTCAGGAAGAGAGGTCCATTACCATTGATTTTTACAAAGATGACCTCAAGGGTGAGAAGCCTAAGCTCCTGATAAAGGGCTGGAACGTCAAGGAAAAGGAGATTCCTCTGGTTAAAAATTAATGAGAGTGTAATAAAATTTACGAATAATTTACTTGACAAATAACAGGTATTACGGTATACTTTAATCGTAGTAAATAAAGGAATGGAAGTCTTGGACCGCAAGGTAAAAGAATATTCGCCTTGCGCTTTTTAGTGTCAGCCATTATTTACTATCAAAAATTTAATAAGGAAAGGAGGGTAGTGAATAATGGCAAGAGGAAAAGTAAAATGGTTTAATAACCAAAAAGGTTATGGATTTATTACTCCGGAGTCAGGCAGTGATGTATTCGTTCATCACAGCGTAATTCAGGGTGATGGCTACAAGTCTTTAGATGAAGGCCAGGAAGTTGAGTTCGAGGTTACGCAGGGTCCTAAAGGTGAGCAGGCTGTAAACGTAGTAAAGATATAAACCTAAAAAAAGAGTGAAGCCCGGCAATTTTATTGTCGGGCTTTATTTTTTTATCTTAATAGTACTTATAAAAAGTATGTTTATCGTCTAAAATACTTATAAAAAAGTGACTAAATTTTTCCCCCGTGCCCCCTTGACAGGCACCCATTTCAGTGCTATACTTACAGTAAGCAAGTCATTCCGAAAAGGCAAACCCGCTGTGAGGCGGGGACGCAAAGCTACGGGTCTTACAGGCAAGATCGCCGGGCTCGCCGATAACTAATATCGAGAGTTAAAGATAGCCGAGTTGCCGAGGATAACATCCTCAGTTCTCGGCATTTTTTATCCTAAATAGGAATAAACCAAGGGAGGAAGTAATAATGTCCAAAAAGAAAATGCACCTATCCATATTACTAAGCGTGTTCTTAGCGATTTTCATCAGCTCAAATGCGCTGGCTGCGACCACTGTGGCTGTTCCTACTGCCTTAAGTGGCGGGGATTACTCGGAAAACTACCTTGAGGATGTAAAATATGATGATGCAGGAGGCAATCCTTCTTATTTAAAAACAAACGGTGATGGCTGGTATGACGTAAACAAGCTTGACCAGATGTACCTGGATTCATTTGACATAAGCGGTATTTCCGGTGATATTACAGCGGTGACACTTGAAATACAATACTCGGTCCAATCCGGCTACAGCGGTCCTGAAGCCATAAAGTGGACACTTGACGGCGGAACGTTATCCTCCACCGGGGTTATACCGGCTGACGGTGAATCCAATGTCACCAGAACATTTGACCTGTTCGCACAAGGTGTTGATACGGCTCAGGAAATATCCACTCTTGATATAGCATTTAAGAATGATGATACCAAAGGTCCGGATGCTGTAGCATTTGATTATGTCAATATTATAGTGGAGACCTCAGAAGTAGGAGATACAACTCCCCCCGCTGCCCCCTCTGATGTTGTTGTGACAGACGCGGCAACAGGAGGAAGGCTTGACATATCCTGGACAAACCCATCAGACACCGATTTTGACCATATACATATCTATAGATCAACAGATGTTGGTATTCTGGGAGGCCTTGTTTACGACAATATAGTGGGGACCACTCAGAGTGACATAGGTCTTATAAATGGAATCACATATTATTACACCCTCAGAAGCGTTGACACTTCCAATAACGAATCCACCAACATAAATCAGTACTCAGGAGTACCAAGTGGGGGAGATACCACTGCTCCGGCACCGCCCACCAATATCTCGGTGAACGATTCGGGATTAGGTGGAGAGCTTAATTTGGCGTGGATTAATCCTTCTGATACTGATTTTGACCATATCCATGTATACAGGTCTTCTTCTGCAGGGGTCCTGGGATTACTTGTTTATGATAATGTTTCAGGAACAAGTATTTCAGATACAGGTCTTACCAACGGAATTACCTATTATTACACTTTAAGAAGTGTTGATACAAGCAGCAATGAATCTGCAAATACCGATCAGTACAGCGGAATTCCTTCGGATACCGTCGCACCAGCTCAGGTAACAGGATTAGCAGTAACTGACCCTGCGGTTGGAGGGGAGCTGGATCTTACATGGGACAATAACAGCGAGTCAGATCTTACAGGTTACAGGATCTATCGCTCTACAACGGGTGGCCAGACAGGTTCGCTCATTAACTCAGTATCGGGTACAAGTTATACGGATACCGGTCTTACTGACGGAACCGCTTATTACTACCAGCTAAGCGCATATGATACAGCCTTAAATGAGGGTCCGCTGTCAATACAGGAAAGCGGGATACCCACGACCTCAGTAAGTGGTGGCTTTAACATTAAAGGAATAGAGTACGTTTCATGGTGGTATGACGAGTACACATATACGGCTTCTGATGAATCACTGGATGATCTTGCAAGTACGAATGCCAATAATGTAGGGCTAATAGTAACCTGGTACATGGATACAGGAATCTCTACGACCCTGTATAGCGATGTGTTAAAAACTCCTATAGATGATGCAGTAATACATGCAATAAATGATATACACAGCCGCGGTATGGAAGTGATGCTTAAACCTCACATTGACTCTAAGGACGGGACATGGAGAGGGCAGATAGCTCCTTCTGATATAAACGCTTGGTTCGCAAGCTATACCAGTTTCATAGAGCATTATGCCCAGATAGCCAAGGATTACGGTGTAGAGTACCTCTGTGTTGGCACTGAGCTAAAAAGCCTCTCGGGAAGCACTTATACTTCTAACTGGAACTCCACGATTGATGCAATAGAGTCAATATACACGAGTCCTTTAACGTATGCGGCAAACTGGGACGAGTACACCAATGTGTCTTTCTGGGACAGGATGGATTACGGCGGTGTTGATGCGTACTTCCCGCTAAGTGAATTGCAGAATCCGTCGGTCGAGGAACTGAAAGCTGGATGGACGAATTACAGCGGAACTTACGGAACTCATAACTGGATAGCCGAGCTTGAAGCATGGCAGGCCAGTATAAACAAACCCATAATATTCACAGAAATCGGGTACAGAAGTATTGATTACGCTGCTAAAGAGCCATGGGCATGGGGTAATAATGCCACTTATAACGCTCAGTTGCAGGCAAACTGCTACCAGGCCACTATAGAAGTCCTGCAGGAGAAATCCTGGTTCGCCGGGATGTACTGGTGGGACTGGTTAGCCTATCCTACAGCAGGCGGTGATGGAGATATAGATTTTACTCCTCAGAATAAGCCTGCAGAAGCTACATTAACAGCACTCTATGGAGGCGAGGTTAACAGCGCGCCTAATAAACCGTCTCTGCCTTCTGGTCCTACAGTAGGTGCATCTACTGTCTCATATACATATTCAACATCAACCACGGATCCTGACGGTGACGCGGTATCCTATCTATTTGACTGGGGTGATGGGACTACCACAACAACTGAATTCGTGGCATCAGGTGTTACTGTAAATGCCTCACATGCATGGAGCAACAAGGACTTCTATGACATAACGGTAAAGGCTATAGATGATAAAGGGAATGATTCAGTATATAGTGATGCACTGAGTGTGAGAATAGGAAATCCTCCTAAAGCTCTGGAAGAAGACGGTATATACGAAGACTTGAGCCAGACGAGACTATACCCTAATCCTTCAAGGTCAACTAGCATACCGATTACCATAGACAGGCTTTCTGCGGATGTTGACCTCCAGATATACAATATAGCAGGGGAACTTGTATACGAGCAGAATAAGATCACCGGAGGGTCGGTCGAGTGGAATAAAATCAACACTAACGGCGATTCGATAGCGAGCGGTATATATATCTATCTCTTAAAGGACTCAAACGGCGATAAGAAAACAGGTAAACTGGGAGTTATAAAATGAGACATAACACGAGAAAGGGAGTGGATGAAATGCACAAAAACATGACATTGACAGTATGCGCGATAGTCTTAGCATGCATCTTATGCATGACAGCCCAGCTTGTCTATGCTGATACAAGCGGTGCCGCATTTCTTAAAATAGGCGTTGGTGCCAGATCAATAGGCATGGGAAGTGCTTTTGTCGGACTATCTGATGATGCTACTGCTAGCTTCTGGAATCCTGCGGGACTTACGCAGCTCAAGAAAAACGAAATACATGCTATGCATACAGAGTGGATCTCGGATATGACATATGATTATATAGGATATGCTATCCCTCAGAGAGACAACACATTCGGTGTAAGCATAATATATCTTAGTACCGGAAATATAGAAAAGCGAGGAGCAAGCGGTGAAGAGATGGGCGATTTCTCGGCATATGACAGCTGTGCAACAGTCTCGTATGCCCGCAAGCTAAGTAGTGACATAGGCCTTGGTGTAAATGTTAAGGTCATACAGCAAAAAATAGACAATGAAACGGCGAAGGGCGTTGCAGTGGACATAGGGCAAATGTACAGTATTAGTTCGACGGGTCTTAGTTTGGGACTTGCAGTCCGTAACATAGGTCCAAAGATGAAGTTTATAGAAGAAGAATACTCCCTTCCGCTTACAGTATCTTTGGGAGCTGCTTACAAGATACTCGGCATCGCTAATATAGGAATGGACATACAGTACCAGGTAATAGATGAGAAGACAAACGTAAGTTTCGGAACAGAATATGCGCCTGTAGGAATGCTAAGTTTAAGAGCAGGTTACCTTATGAAACTTTTAAGTCCGGGATCTGAAACAGGGTCCATAGCTGGTATGAACAGCGACCTTGGTGCGTTGAGTGGGTTGGGTGCTGGTTTCGGAATGAAGCTTGGCGGGACCTCGCTTGACTATGCATTTGTGCCTTATGGGGACCTTGGAAACACCCACAGGCTTTCGATATCATCACAGTTCTAATATAACTGTTTTGCCAGAGAAAAATAGGCTCTTCTCAAAGGATAAAAAGGCCCTTTTATAGACGGGGGTCTTTTTATTTTAATACCACCCCCTTGACAAGTCCGCATTTCGTGCTATACTCTGTTATAGCGAGCTAAAACTAATTGACAATACAAAATAATTATCCGATAAAGGCAAACCACTCCGAAAGGGTGGGACGCAAAGCCACGGGGCTAAAGAGAGTCAGCCGGGTTACCGAAGAATCAACAAATTTTGCTCATCCATGCCAGCCGAGCTGTCGGAAACGATCGCTCGGTATTTTATTTTGCAATAACAGCAGGGGTGAGCAAAATGCTCAAGAACAGAATCACATCAACAATTATATTCATGATGTTCTTTCCAGTGCTAGTGAGAGCAGCCCAGGATTCAAGCGCTGTTTTTAAGGGCCTTTATGAATTTGAAAGTGGCGTTACACAGAACTGGGTGAATGACTCCAGCATATATTTCGCGGACAACCTTAGGGATCCTTCCGTCTCAAGCGCCTATGCCAGGGACGGTTACGGGGCCCTTTCTTTTTATATAGACCTTGATACTAAAGATTCTTTCTACAATTATATCCACGATGCGGCTTATGTGAGACCACAGGAGAGCGATTTCTCAAATTACACGGCTCTGAGTATGTATGTCTACCTGCCACAAGACGCGGGTATTAGTGATACAGATCCTCTAAAAGCCACACTCTATGTCAAGACAGGTTCTGACTGGGACTGGTTTGAAAGCAGAAGCACATACTCACTTTTACCAGGTTTGTGGTCTCAGGTATCAATTGATTTTTCGAACGCCAAGAACGCTAATTCTCAGGCTTGTGAAGTTGGTTCTATAGATGATGTCAGAGAACTTGGTTTGCATATATTCGGTGCATCAGATGCCAGCGGAAACTCGTTTCTCTATATTGACTCTGTCGGGGTGAATACCCTTGAGCATATAGAAGCGCCAGGGATGGTACAAGGACTCTCTGTAGCTGATCCCGGAACGGGTGCTAAACTGCACATTACATGGGATTCGATTGACGATACTGATATGGATGGCTATAAGGTGTACAGGAGCAGAGTGTATGGAAATACGGGTACTCTTGTGGCGGAGACATCCGTTAACAATTATACGGATGATAATGTAAATGATGATATTACATACTATTACCAGATCAGTGCATATGATACGTATGGCAACGAGGGAGATTTATCAGAACAAGAAGGGGGTACTTCTTCTGTGGATGATAATCTTATTTTCTCTATGGAGGGTGCAACTTACGCATCTTGGGACAATGACAGTTACTTATCGGGCAGTTCAGACAGGTCTATAACAACACTGAAAGAGACAGGTGCTAATTTCGTGGCGCTTGTTGTTACCCAGTACGTGGATTCGGCGAGTTCTAATACCATCGAGAGTGATTCTTCCAAGACTCCTACGGATGAAGCGCTGGTTCATGCCATAAATTCCATACATGCTTCCGGCATGAGCGTAATGCTCAAGCCCCATGTGGATTCTCATGATTCAACCTGGAGAGGGGCAATAACACCTTCAGATATAAACGAGTGGTTTTCAAGCTATATGGACTTTATTACCCATTACGCAAGCATCTGCCAGGATAACGGGGTGGATTCCTTGAGTATAGGCTGTGAGCTAAAGACTGTATCAGGTAGTCTTTATAAGGACCAATGGAAGCTGGTTATAGAAGCAATTCGAAGCGTGTATAGCGGCCAGCTTACCTATGCCGCCAACTGGGATGAATATGAGAGTGTATCATTCTGGGATTATATTGACTATGTCGGTATTGACGCATATTTTCCTCTAAGTGATGAGAAAAGTCCTTCCATATCTGAGCTGGTAGATGGATGGAGTGAATATGACGGAACTCATGGAAGCCACAACTGGGTAAGTGAACTTGATGTCTGGCAGGCCTCTATGGGTAAGAATATTGTATTTACGGAGATAGGGTACAGGAGCGTTGATTTCGCGGTTAAGAATCCCTGGTCCTGGGCAGATCAGGATGTTGCATATAACGGGACGCTTCAGGCCTCATGCTATGATGCGGCCATAAGGGTTTTCAAGGACAAGCAGTGGTTTGGCGGCATGTTCTGGTGGTCATGGACCACTAATGAAAGTGCAGGGGGAAGCACAGATATAGACTATACCCCTCAGAATAAACCTGCCCATGATGTTCTTACAGAGTGGTACACAAATGGCAAACCGATAGATAATGAAGTCCCAAGTCAGCCAGCTAACCCGCAGGGACCCAACAAGGGCATAGCCGGGACATGCTATCAGTATGCTACCATGGCCTCAGATCCTGACGGGGATTCGGTAAGATATGTATTCGACTGGGGCGATGGTAACACTGATGATACGGGCTATGTTACCAGCGGGGTTTCAATAGCTGTTGTGCATCAGTGGGATGAGGAAGGTTTATTTAATGTACGCATTAAAGTAATTGATAGCGCTGGGAATTCATCTGGATGGAGCGATATGCTTGAGGTAGATATTACAAAAACGACTTCTTCTGAACCTCAGGAACAGAGCCCTGAGGATTTTTCCCAGGTTATAGTATATCCGAATCCGTGGAAACCCACATCCGGTTCAGGTTCTATAATATTTAAGACCCTTCCCGGGGACACGGATATATACATATATAACATTGTAGGAGAAAAAGTGTACGAACAGGAGAACATAGCGGATAGTAACTTTAACTGGAATACAAACAATGACAGCGGGAATAAGGTGGTAAGTGGTATATATATATATCTTCTCAAGGATGATAAAGGGCATAAAAAGTCCGGAAAAATAGGGATAATTAGGTAATTGTGTTATATATATGGGGCCCTTGACAAGGTCTCAAACGGTGGTATACTTATAGTGGGTAAAGAAGAACCGAGTAAAGCATTTGAAAACTGAATAAACACAATCCGATAAAGGCAAACCACGAGAAATCGTGGGACGCAAAGCCACGGGGCTAAAGAGTAGTCAGCCGGGTTACCGAAGATTATTGAATTATTGCTCATCTATGCCAGCCGAGCTATCGGAAAACGATTGCTCGGTTTTTCATTTTGCAAATCAAGCAGGGGTGAGCAAAGTGAAGAAATTAACAATTACAACACTAATAACATCAATGATAATATTCTATCCACTCTTTTCAGAGGGGATAGAGGGGCACATAGGGGCCCATCCCTCCGTCTCCCCGGTCGATAACGGCTCGGGTCTGTATCGTGATGACATTTCGGACGACGAACAGGAACGGTGGAATGGGCCTCACCTAATTGAAAGGGAACTGCTAATAAAGTTCAGAACGAAGCCTCTTGATAGTACTTCTTCGAAGGCTTCACTGCAAATCCCGGGTAAAGCTCTTGGAAAGATTAAGATAGAGGAACTCTTTCCTGAGAAGCCCGGGCATTATCCGTCCAACAGACCTGCTGCCATGGCTCGCAGTTTCTCAAAAGATGAGCTTTCACGCTGGTACAAGGTGACGCTGCCCGAAGGACTTGCCGCAGAAGACTTCTTAAAGGCCTACGAAAACCATCCCGATATCGAGTATGTTGAACCAAACTACGTCTATTCAATAAATGCAATCCCAAATGACAGATACCATGATTCAAAGGGAATTATAGGTTCCTCATATGAAGACCTCTGGGGTCTTTACAAGGTATCTGCTCCTGATAGCTGGGATATTGAGACAGGTTCGCAGGATATTATTGTGGCTGTAGTAGATACAGGGCTTGACCGCACTCATGGCGATATAGCTAATAATCTCTGGACTAATCAGGCAGAGATAGCGGGTAATTATATTGATGATGATAACAACGGATATGTTGATGATATAAACGGCTGGAATTTTGTTGACCTTTCAGGTAATCTTAGTGACGGTCACGGCCACGGCACGCATGTCTCAGGTATCATTGCTGCTGAAGGAAATAACAGTATCGGCATAAGCGGGGTTTGCTGGAGCGGCAGGATAATGGCCCTCAGGGGACTAAACGATGACGGTTACGGGCTTACGGGGGACCTTGCAAAGGGTATACGCTATGCTGTTGACCACGGCGCAAGGATAATTAACATGAGCTGGGGAGGACGAAATGTATCAAAACTCGTCACTGAAGCCCTGGATTACGCTTATGAGCAGGGTTGCGTGCTGGTTGTGGCAGCCGGAAATTCAAGTGATGATGCGAGCGAATTCTTCCCTGCAAATTACGAGAATGCGATTACTGTTGGCGCAACAGATGTCGATGACAGGAAAGCCTCATTCTCAAACTACGGGGACATGGTGGATGTAACGGCCCCCGGATATAACATACTTAGCCTTCGTGCTTCGGGCACGGATATGTACAATGACGGCTCACATACTGTTGACGAATATTACTATAAGGCCAGCGGAACAAGCATGGCCACACCTTTCGTTAGCGGTCTTGCAGCTCTTATTCTTTCCAGAAATCCTAACCTGACCCGCGAGGATGTGGAACTTGCCATAATCAGTTCAGTTGATGATATAGGGGCTGTTGGTAAAGATTCCAGTTTCGGTTACGGAAGGATTAATGCATACAAGGCACTTGAAACCGTTAACGGCAATCTTCCTGCACTGGAAGAGATAGGAGCCTATGATACTCCCGGTGACAGCGGCGGGCATATAACTGTTTTCTGGAGTGAAGGGAGTCTGCCTTCTGGCGTAAGCGGGTATCGCATCTATTACAGCAGGACTCCTTTTAAGAGCATATACGAGGAGGGTGTTAGTTATTTTGAGGGCTCTCCCGACCAGCGTTCTGATGTTCTCTCGTGCGTCGTAGACTCTCTTGGGAGTGATGATACTGGCTATTATTTTGCGGTTATAGCGAGCCTGTTTGATTCGCTGCCTGAATCCTCAGGCGGGACTGTTTCCCAGGCATCATCCTCTGACTACATCTCCACTATACAGCCTGTGTACACAGTGGATAACATTGTTGATACCACAGAAGGCAGTGACGTCATAATAGCCGGAACCGACCCCCAGACCATGGTTATAATCCCTCAGGGCTCAAACAACGGTAAGATCGTCGATGTTGTGATACCAGATGCTGATTCACGATATCTGCATACGGGTTCCTCAAGAAGCCAGTCTGAGAGCGACTCTTCGGATTATCTCGATCCCCAGACACTAGAAAGCACCAAGAGAACGTTCAGCTCATCTGAATCACTTACTGGGGCTGTAGAGATCGCTATCTCGTATCCTGAGGATGTTCCCTTATCATATGAAGAAAAACTTCGAATATACAAACTAAACGCCTCTTCCGGGGAATGGAACATGCTCTCGGGCGAACACGCTATAAACAAATCAGAGAATGTTGTCATGATTACGACAAGCGCCTCAGACTGGAACGACCCAGTGACATATCGCCTGTTCGTGCACCTGTTTGCGGCAAGTGATCTTGCACAGATTAATATCTATCCAAATCCCTACAAACCCAACAGCGGTCTAGGGCACACGAACATAACATTTGATAATTTGACCCAGAATGCCAAAATTAGGGTTTTTAATATAGCGGGTGAACTTGTCAGGACCATGAAAGAGGATGACTCTGACGGAAGGTACGAATGGAACGCTACCAACGGCAGCAACGAACGACTTGCCAGCGGAGTGTATATATACCTTATCACTGATGATACTGGAGCGAAGAAAACCGGGAAACTGGCAATCATACGATAAGGGAAGTGTAATGTGCAAGCACAAAGGAAAAGAGGAAGCACCATGAGTAGGAAAAAAGAAAAGGCCATCATTAATAAGGTTTTGAGAAGTGCCTCGAGGAAGGTTCTCTTGGGCGCCATAAGCGTATTATTGGTCCTTTTTGCCCTGCATATTGCACTTCCGGAGGCATTCGCGGCGGGAGTGGGTACTACCGGAGCGCAGTTCCTGAAGATAGGTGTTGGGGCGCGTGCCGTTGGTATGGGAAGCAGTTTCGTTGCTGTTGCAGATGATGTAAATACAGCTTACTGGAATCCCAGTGGATTCAGCCAGATAGAGAAAATAGAGCTGACCACGATGTACCTTAGCTGGATAGAAGGAATAAATTACGGCTATATAGGCTATGCCCATCCATGCAAAGGTAATCTTACGGTAGGTGGGTCCCTTACATATCTTACCACAGGAGATATTCCTGGGACAAACACCGTAGGGGAAACCACTGGAGACTACAGCGGTGAGGATATAGCTTTCAGCCTGTCTGTTGGGAAAAAGGTGACAGACAATATGTCTATTGGCAGCAATGTTAAAGTTATACAGCAGCAGATAGATAATGAATCTGCAAGCGGGTATGCATTTGATGTTGGTACGCTTTATGTGATAAACGAACGCTCAAATGTAGGAATGGTCGTTCAGAATATAGGTGCAAAAATAAAATTCGTTGAACAGGAAGACGCGTTACCTCTTAATTGGAAGGTTGGGGCGTCACATAAGTTGTTGAGGGATGATTTGACACTGGCTATGGATGTGAATTTCCCGGTGGATAACAAGGTTACCGAACACATAGGAGCTGAATACATGATGAGTGATGCAGTAGCCGTTAGGATCGGATACAAGACAGACACCATAACATCTCTTGGTACGGATTCCGGTTTTTCAGCGGGCTTTGGGCTGGTCGTAGCCACTTACAGTATGGATTACGCCTGGGTTCCTTACGGGGACCTTGGACAGACACACAGATTGTCTTTTCTTATGAGATTTTAATACAGAATAGCACAGGCTCTTTCAAAGCTTAAAAATATTATAAATGCCCGTCAAAGGTAACTGGCAAGCGGTGCCGGAGCCATGCTTTGGTAAAGCCGCAGTTAGTGGAGGATTGTCTTCGTAGAAATACGTAGGCTACCCCTGCCCTCGACTAGCATCGGATTTACCTGCGCGTGATTTTACCTCAGGCGGGCATTTATTTATACCCCGGGATTTACTCCCGGGGTATTTTTTTCGTGTATACTGGCTGTGAAAATTGTCTTGACACAAGTCTTAAAAAAGAAGTATAGTAAAAGAGGAGAAATGTGGAGTTTTAAGTATAAATAACAGGGGTTTGGCATGAAATTCTCCAATTATTTGCTGCTTGCAATGTGCTTTTTGTTGATAGCGGGTTGTGGTTCTCCAAGACGCGCCAGAATTCCAACTGCTCCACAAGGTGTGTCCGATGAAGCTTATATAGAGGGTCTGCGACTTCTTGATTCGGCAGAGTACGATGAGGCCATAGTGGCTTTTGATAATACACTTAAAGGTGACCCCTGGTTTGATCCGGCATACATAGGGACAAGTCTTGCATATCTTGGAAAGGGTGAATATAATGCTGCCCGTGAGAGTGTTGAGAAAGCCCTGGATATGAATAAGCGAAATCCCTTTGCCTATGTGGCTCAGGGAAGAATACTTGCCGAACAGGGAAAATTCGACAAGGCCTTGAAAAAATTCAATAAGGCCATAAAAGTAGACCCCCTGTGTGCCGAAGCATTCTTCTATAAAGGCCAGCTTTATGAGAAGCAACGCCAGTACGGGAAAGCTGGAATTTCCTACAAGAATGCCCTGTCAGTGGACAATAATTTTCATAGAGCCAGTACATCCTGGGAGCGTCTTCAGGCTATGGAACAGTAAAAAATCTTTTTAGTTTACCTTACAATGAAAAAAATCAGAAATTACAAAAAATTGTATAAGTAATAAGGGATAGAATGGGTTTTCTATCCCTTTGAGTTATTACATTGAGGGAGAGAATATGAGCAGGACAGGAAAATTGATATTTGCCATGGTAATGATGTGTGCATGGATGTTTCAATCGGGTTGTTTTGTTACTACCCGCAGATATCAGGATGACACGAAGAAATTAGAAGGTCTCATGTCCGATAGGATAAAGGACAATAAGCAGATTAAGAAAGAATATACCAGACTCAGCGAAGAAAAGGATAAACTCCAGAAGGAAAACACCTTGCTTTCTTCAGCCCTTGATGCCAAGGAAGAGTCTCACGCTAATATAGTTGCCGACTTAAACCAGGAAAACAGTGAACTTGCGGTGGAAAACAAGGGACTTAGAATAGAAAATGCTGATCTTAGAGAGAAAATTGTAAACATATCCCAGGAAAAAAAGAAGGAGATAAGCACTCTTAAACAGACTTATAATTCGCTTGTAACTGACATGCAGGATGAAATAGAGGGCGGGAAGATAAAAATCAACCAGCTTGAGAATGAATTATCTGTTGTGATTGTTGACAAGATCCTCTTTGACAGCGGAGATGTAAAAGTGAAGCAAGAGGGACAAAAACTGCTTGAGAGGCTGGGAAATGTCCTTAAAAAAGTCAAGGACAAGCAAGTTCAGATAGAGGGGCATACTGATAATGTTCCGATAGTCGGTGAGCTGACGTCAAAATATCCAACCAACTGGGAACTTTCAGCAGCCCGTGCAATAAACGTTGCAAAATACCTCGAAGATAAAGTCGGGATGGATCCTGCCAGACTTGTGGCATGTGCTTATTCAGAGTATCGCCCAATATCTGACAACAGGACCGCGCAGGGAAGGGCTGATAACAGGCGTATAGAGATAGTCCTTGTTCCGATGAGCGTGGAAGCTGTGGAAGTTGAAGACGGAAAATAATCTATAAAGAGGAGGCGATCTGATTTGAAACTTACGGATTTACTGAAAAATTTACTGCTAGACAAAGATATAAAAAGAAAAGTCAGGTTCTTGAGCGGCATTTCAATATTTAAGAAACTGAACATGAGACTTCTTGGCAAGCTCATCAATATTACCTATTCCAAGACCTACCAGAAGGGCGAAACAATTTTTAATGAAGGGGATATAGGCAAGGCTATCTTCATAGTGGAAAGAGGCAATGTGGAGATTACCAAAAAAGTTTCCGAGAAAGAGGAGGGAATACTGGTCATACTGGGTCCAGGGGACTTTTTCGGGGAGATGGCGCTTCTTGAGGAACTGCCTCGTTCGGCAACCGCACGGGCTATAGAGGAGAGCGAGATATACATAATTTACAAGGTGAATTTCGATGCGCTTATTGACAAACACCCACAGGTGGGCCTTCAGATTGTCCGGAACCTTGCCTCAATACTGAGTAAACGCCTGAGAAAGACAAGCGAACAGGTGACAGCCCAGATAATAGAGACCTTAAGCGTCAAATAGATTTCCATAGCACACCGGAAAGGAGCGAACAATCAAAAACAAAACTTTAATCTTCATAGTGCTGCTTGTGGTACTGGTTTGGTTCTTCTACATTGTGCGCGGTATACTGCTGCCGTTCGTCGCTTCTCTTATGCTCTCATATCTCTTAAACCCTCTTATAAGCCATTTCGAGGTTAAAGGTATAAAACGCGGCATAGTTATCCTTTTCTTTTATCTGTTATCCGTCTCTATATTAGTCCTGGGTGCGAAGTATTTGTTGCCGAAGATACTAGACGAAATAGCAAGCCTTACCAACAGCATACCTGTTTTTACCTCCCAGATAAAAAAAGAACTTTTGAGCATAGGGGAAAATCTCCGAAGGTATTATCCTGCTTCAGACGGAGTACAGTTCGGGGAAATGATAGTTAAGAAAACCCAGCAATTCGCCCAGACCACACTAACAAACATTCCCAAGTACCTTATGAACATTTTCTCACTATTCTCCCTTTTTATTCTGATACCTTTTATAACTTTCTTCCTGCTTCTTGACTGGAGGAAGATAAACTGTGGTCTTTTCAATATGCTGCCCGCAAAGTATGTGGAAACTGTCCTGTGCATAGTGTGCGAGATAAATGAAGTTCTGGGAGGTTTCATGAGGGGGCACATGATACGATTCGGCTGGATAACGCTTATTTCCACCGTAGGCTTGGTCTACATAAATCTTGAATATGCGATTGTCCTGGGAGTGTTCGTTGGGCTTACCAATGTTGTTCCCTACCTTGGGCCTCTTATAGGCGCGATCCCTATAGTGATAATGGCATTCTTCAAATACGGCCAAGTTATGGCGCTTAAGGTTATAGTGGTGATAGCCATTGTGCAGCTTCTGGACAATCTGGTGGTGGCTCCATATGTGTTCAGCAAAAGCGTGAAGCTCCACTTTATTCTTGTCCTGTTTGCTATCCTTTCAGGCGCGAAGATATTTGGCTTTATGGGTGTCATATTCGGGGTTCCAATATTCTCTGCTATCAAGGTGACGCTGGAAATTCTCTACAATCGCATGAGCAGGATTGATCTTAGGAAGGTAAGGGAGCTTGATTCACAGAAAATACTTCTTGAGCAATTCAAGGCATAGGAAGTACGATTTATGGGGATGAGCGAACATATTGATTTTTACAGGAATCAGCATGTCAGGCAGCGCATAGCCGAGTACTGCGGCGGTACGGGTACAGACACATCCACCTTTACTACGGCCCCGCACATGGTGGCATATGGCGATGCAGGCGGCGAAAGCAGCCTGATGTATGAGCGCTTTTGCAGCGATTCTCTGGATAAAGATTCCTTTTCCTGGATACTTGATAACGGGCTTGATATTTTCCGTTCTTTGTGGGACAGGGATTACATACTTGGCATCCTGGACGTGGAATACTACAACATAGATTATCCCGGGGAGATATATCTCAACCAGGAGAAGACATTTTCAAAGATAGAAGCTGTGTACGAGGCTATACTTGACACTTTCTATGCGTTCAATATACAACCTCTTGTGATAATGACCGGTCAGGGCTACCATTTTTCATTCCAGATAAAAAGGGAAAGCAGAGCGTCCAGGGAACTTGAAAAAATAGGAAATATTAACAGTTCTCTTTATACTAAGTATGTTTCCGCTAAGGAGTGGTTCGGTCGTGAAATCTCAGCTGCCAACGCCCAAGCATATGACGGCATGGGCAGGGTAATGGAATATGTAGTACACATGGTTATAAAAAAGGCCTGCTCAAAGTCCAGGGTCCCGGTCTTGTGTACGGATCTCGCCGTTGGTATAGGGGAAACAGGACGGGAAGGAATATCGCTTGATCTGTCAATGTACGGTGATCCCATTTATATACGCGATATCAGATGTCCTTTCAGTACACATCAAAAGCATAAGGTGGAGGTCTCAAAATTCGGAAACATGGTTGCAGAGGAGATACCCATCCAGGTTTCCCTACCGCGTATTAATGGTTCCCTGGGTGATTTCCTAGAGATGAGAAGGGATTACTCCAGGGCCAGTGCTTACGCAGAGACCGTAAGCACAAGGATACCCGATGTTTCCCTGTCTTTCGGGCGCCTGATAAAAAGTTACAAACATTCCAGGCTGTACCAGTTCCATAAATCGTTTGATGCTATAGGACATGACACTGTGAGATATGTACTTCAAACTCACGAGAAAATAGACATGAGCATGTTGCCTCCCTGCGTCACCCATTCGCTCCTGCAGCCAAATGACAACCTGTTAAAGCCCACGAATATGCAGGTTCTTACAAGGGTTCTCTTAAAACTCGGATGGCATCCAAGGCGCATCGCCGCCCTTATAAGTTCCAAGTATGAGCAGGAACAATATGAGTGGGGTACGATATGGACTCTTTATGATGCCAGGACGCGGGCAGATTTTTATGTAAGGCTGTTCGGAGGGTTCATAAGTGCCGGTATAGATAGGGAAAAAGATCTTAATTGTGTTTCCCACCAGGAAAAGGGATATTGTTGGGAGCCTTGGTGCGGTCATAACTTGGAAAACTACAAATTGTGAGTTGCGTCTCTAAGGAGTTCTTGCTGTGAAAATAGGAGTCTCGACTGGACTTTTTCATAATTATGACCTGGTGAATTTACTCCCCGTGTTCAAACGAACAGGCTTTGATATTATAGAGGTGGGTACGGGAACACCAGAGTGGAATTCGCATCCTCCGGGTCATTCTCATTCACAGGAAGGCGCACAGGGTCTTGTCGAAAGGCTGCAGACTTTCAGGCTTAAAATACATTCCCTGCACCTTAGGGATAAGCTTAAGCAGGAGCATATCGATGTTCATTCCCTGCATACATCTTTTGGAAGCGGGCTGGACATATCATCATTGGATGATAAGGTGCGTTGCACGGGTGTAGAAGAAGTAAAGAAAAATATAGACCTTCTCTCTTTTCTTGACGGGAATATTGCTATAGTCCACCCCGGAGGGCATCTAAATGATGTTAATGATCAGGAGGAGAGAAAGGGCAGGATCCAAAAAAGTATCCAGAGTCTGAGTGAGATAGTGGTATATGCCAAGGATAAGGGTATAAAAGTTGCGGTGGAAAACCTGCTTCCACATATGGTTTGCGGTTATGCTCATGAGGTACTGGATCTTGTTAAGGATTTTGATCCATCTGTTGTTGGGATCTGTTTTGATTCGTCCCATGCTAATCTCGCGGAGAATCCACAAGAGGTTGTAAGGAAGTTTGCCGGCAGGCTCCTGACGGTTCATTTTTCCGATAACCACGGCCAGTATGATGATCATCTCACCCCGGGGGAAGGTAAAATAAACTGGTCGGATATGATAAACACGTTAAAAGACATCTCCTATAACGGGGTATTTATGATGGAGGTGATCAAGAACATAGAAGGACAGGATCCATACAGGATATTGAGGGAGATGTATACGAAGGCTTTAGATATATGTGTTTGAGGGAGTATTATGGAAGCTAAATCAATTATAAAATGTCCTCCAATGCAACAGGAATAAAAAAGGAGTAATAATATGACGAAATTAAGTGCTGCTCGCGGGGTTAAGGATATTGTGGCTCCCGAAGTCAAATTATGGCAATATATTGAAAAAACAGCAAGAGAATTGTTTGGTACTTACGGATTTGATGAAATAAGGATTCCCGTGTTTGAGAACACTTCTCTTTTCGTGCGCAGCATAGGGGATACTACTGATATCGTGGAAAAAGAGATGTACACTTTCAGTGACCGTAAGGGCAGGAGTCTTACACTGCGTCCGGAGGGGACAGCAGGTGTTGTGAGAGCTTATTTGGAGCGAGGGATAGGTTCAAGCGCCCAGGTATCCAAATTGTATTACTCAGGTCCTATGTTTAGATACGAGCGTCCCCAGGCCGGACGCATGAGGCAGTTCCACCAGATAGGGGCCGAAATAATAGGAACCAAGAGTGTTTTGGCTGATGTTGAGATCATAGTTCTGGGCATGGATCTCTTTAACAAACTGGGTGTTGAGGGGCTCACATTATATATTAACAGTCTTGGCTGTGCCGATTGCAGGAAAGACTTCAAGAAAGCACTCGAGCATTATCTTAAAGAGAATGAAGCTTCATTATGCGATGACTGCAAGAAAAGGACCAAAAGAAATCCATTGCGCGTGCTTGACTGCAAAGTTGACTCCAAGGAACTTAAAAATATACCTTTCGTGGGGGATTTTCTTTGTGGGAGCTGTAAAGAGCACTTCGATCAGCTCATGGCAATGCTTGAGAGTTTGAACGTGAAGTATACGATTGATTCTCACCTTGTAAGAGGGCTGGATTACTATACGGGTACGGTTTTTGAGATAAAGACGGATGTTCTTGGGGCGCAGGATGCTGTTGCCGCAGGTGGTCGTTACGATAATCTGATTTGCGAGTTGGGAGGCCAAGAGGGTACCGGAGCAGTCGGTTTCTCACTGGGTATGGAGCGCCTGGTCATGATAATAAAGGCACAGGAACTCTCGGTCGATACTGGAAGTTCTGCGCAGGTATATATTGCCACGCTTGGTGAGAAGGCAAGGGAGTATGCCATAGGGGTTCTTTTTAAGCTTCGAAGAGCAGGTGTCTTTGCCGAGATGAATTATGATGACCGGAGCTTGAAAGCCCAGTTGCGCCAGGCAAACAAGACCAATGCCGATTATGCTCTAATTGTAGGCGATGAAGAGCTAAAGGATGGTAAAATCTTGCTTCGCAATATGGAGGATTCAGCTCAGAGCGATGTAGCTTTGTCCGATGTAATGGATACAATCCTTAAAAAACTAAATATATAAATTATAATTTAATTTAATTATAATATATGGGCACTTTTGTAATGTGCCCTTTTTAATTGACTTTTGCTACCAATTGTAGTAGGATAAAAATGATATAATTTGTGTATATTCTTTTTAATTAGAGAATTACATATATTAATTATATAGGTACACAAAAGGAGGCAGTCATGATTTGGTTTATAGGTATATTTTTAATTGTGGTTTTTCTCTCTGGCATAAGGATTATACGTCCTACTCACAGGGGTTTCGTTGAAAGACTTGGAAAATACAAGAGGTTTGCGCTTCCTGGTTTTCAGTGGATTATTCCTGTTATAGACAAGATGGTTAAAGTAAACGTAACAGAGCAAATGGTAGATGCCCAGCCTCAGGAAATTATTACAAATGATAATCTTAATGCAAGAGTAGACGCTCAGGTGTATTTCAAGGTAACTACAGACGAGGAAAGTGTGAAGAACTGCCAGTATAACGTTCATGATTACAAATGGCAGATAGTGAATCTTGCCAGGACTACCCTTAGGAATATAATAGGGACTTTAACTCTAAAATCCGCAAATAGTGAACGCGATAAGATTAATGGAGAACTACTCTCTACACTAAGTAAAGAAACTAAGAATTGGGGTATGGAGATTGTTAGAACAGAGCTTAAGGAAATTGAGCCACCTGCTGATGTGCAGGAAACCATGAATAAGGTTGTCAAGGCAGAGAATGAAAAAGTAGCAGCAATTGATTTTGCTACTGCTACAGAAACAGTTGCGGATGGACAAAAACGTGCAGAGATTAAAAAAGCAGAGGGTGTAAGACGAGCACGTATTTTGGAAGCAGAAGGAGAGGCGGAAGCAATAAAGCTTGTAAATGAAGCTGCGGATAAATATTTTGTGGGTAATGCGCAGCTTTTAAGAAAGTTAGAGACGGTTGAGAATTCTTTGCGTCAAAACTCAAAAGTTGTTCTTCCTGCTGACTCAGAACTTGTTAACGTGATAGGTGATCTCGCAGGAGTCCTTCCAATTAAGAAATAGATCTGGAATATATAGTATTGTGAAAAGAGAAAATTTATGCTACTAAAGAGAACACATTCATGCGGTGAACTGGATGCTTCCAATATAGGTAAAGAGGTTATCTTGAACGGGTGGGTACACTCCCGAAGAGATCACGGGGGTCTGCTTTTTGTTGACCTGAGGGATCGTGAAGGTATAACCCAGGTGGTTTTTGACCCGGAGAGTTCTTGTTTTTCCACTGCACAGGTTCTAAGAGGGGAATATGTCATAGCGGTAAAGGGCAAGGTTGAGAAACGTCCCTCGGGAACAGAAAACCCCAAACTTAAGACAGGGCAGATAGAAGTGCACGCCCAGGCAGTTGAAGTCTTAAATGTATCCAAGACAACACCTTTTGAAATAGATGATAAGACAGAGGTTTCTGAGGACATACGTCTTAAGTATCGTTATCTTGACCTTAGGCGTACGGGTGTTCAGCAGAACCTTATAACCCGTCATCGCATATGCTTTGCAATAAGGGAATTCTTGGACAAGAAAGGTTTTCTCGAGGTTGAGACTCCAATACTCACAAGGTCAACACCCGAAGGTGCACGTGATTACCTCGTCCCTTCAAGGGTCAATCCGGGCAGTTTTTTTGCGCTCCCCCAGTCCCCCCAGCTCTTCAAGCAGTTGCTCATGGTGTCCGGCTTTGAGAAGTATTTCCAGATATGCAAGTGTTTCCGCGATGAAGACCTGCGCCGTGATAGGCAGCCGGAGTTCACTCAGGTTGATATAGAGATGTCCTTTATAGACGAGGAGGACATTTATAAGCTTATAGAAGGTTTGCTTGGGCATGTTTTTAAGGGTATCCTTGGTATGGAAATGAAGATTCCTTTCGAGCGTCTAAGTTACAAAGAGGCTATGGAGCGCTTCGGTAGTGATAAGCCCGATACACGCTTTGGCATGGAGCTCGTGGACATATCGGATATTGCGGGTGATTCTGATTTTAAGGTGTTTAAGAGTGTGCTTGAGAAGGACGGAAGTATAAAAGGCATATGCGTTCCCAGGGGAGGGGGCTCTTCGCGCAAGGATATTGATGATTTGACCAAGAAATCTGTTGAGTTAGGTGCCAAGGGGCTTGCCTGGATGAAGGTAACGCAAGACGACGTTGATTCTCCCATAAAGAAGTTCTTTAAGCCGGAGCATATAAAGAAAATACTGGATAAAATGCAGGCCAAAAAGGATGATCTTTGCATTTTTGTCGCTGATAAAGCAGATGTAGCTTGCAGCGTTCTGGGAGACCTGCGTTTGCAGTTAGGGGATAAGTACAACCTTATAGATAAGAAAGCTTATAATTTCCTCTGGGTGGTTAAATTCCCGCTCCTTGAGTATAACGCTGAAGAGGATCGCTGGGATGCCAAGCACCATCCATTTACCTCGCCTGAGGTGGAGGATGTTGAGATATTCAAGACTGATCCCGGTGCTATTTTTGCACGCGCCTATGATATCGTCCTAAACGGTCAGGAGATAGGCGGAGGAAGTATAAGGATACACAGGCGTGACGTTCAGGAAGCTATGTTTAATATATTGAACATCAGTCCTGAAGAGGCGAAGGAAAAATTCGGGTTTTTAATGCAGGCCCTTGAATACGGGGCGCCTCCTCATGGAGGTATTGCTCTAGGGCTCGACAGGCTTGTCATGATTATGTCCGGGGCGCGTTCAATAAGGGACGTAATAGCTTTTCCGAAGACACAGAAGGCTTTCTGCCTTCTTACGAATGCTCCCGCTCCTGTTAAGGACACGCAGCTCAAGGACTTAAGTATACGTTTGGACCTAGATGAGGAACAATAGGCAAAAGGAGAATAAAAATAGACACACGAATGATAACGCTGGCGAGCGCGGAAGAAGCTTTAGATCTTTTTGGGCAGTATGATGAGAATTTATCCCTTATTGAAAAGGAATTCTTGGTAACAATACTTGCCCGCGGCAATCAGCTTACTATAAAAGGGAACCAAAAGCAGCTTAAGAAGGCAGATGTGCTGCTGCGTGAGTTACTGTCTCAACTGCGAGACGGGCATGCTTTGGGCAGGTCTGAGGTTATGAGCCTCATACAGGATATGCGCGATAACGGGGCAAATAACGCCGATATGAAAAATACTGTGTGCGTTACTTTTAAGGGCAAGCGTATTTCTGCCAAGGGTCCAACCCAGAAGAAATATATTGAGGCCATAGATAAATATGACTTGGTTTTCAGCATAGGGCCTGCGGGGACGGGCAAGACTTATCTCGCATGCGCCGCAGCGGTCGCCGCTCTTACCAAGGGAGAGGTGTCGCGCATAATACTTACCAGACCAGTGGTGGAAGCCGGGGAAAAACTAGGTTTTCTGCCGGGTGACCTTCAGGATAAAGTTGACCCATATCTGCGGCCTCTCTACGATGCTCTTTATGAAATGCTCGGGTATGAGAAATTCAAACGTCTGAAACGAGAGAGGTGCTTAGAGATAGTTCCTCTTGCATATATGAGAGGCAGGACTCTAAATGATGCGTTCATCATACTGGATGAGGCACAGAATACCTCAAGGGAGCAGATGAAGATGTTCCTTACGCGCCTGGGATTTGATATTAAGGCGGTAGTTACCGGGGATATAACGCAGATAGACCTTGAGAACAAGAGTACTTCGGGTCTTGTTCAGGTCCAGTCTATTCTTAGGAGTATTTCAGGGATCAAGTTTGTTTATTCCACACAGAAGGATGTAGTACGTCATCCGCTTGTCAAAAGTATTATCAGTGCATATCAAAAGCACGAAGAAAATACATAAGAGGAAGTGATAAAAATGGTTGATTGGAAAGAACCGGTCGGCAGACTCCTTACCAGTTTGTTGAAATTGGTTAAGGAATCTTCCAAACAGGAAGAAATATCAAAGAGGGCTAGGAAAAAGACCAGTTTTGCAAAGGCAGGCATACCGCGCTGGCTCCTGAGTGTCATATTTTTCGTTCTCATAGTGCTTATAATGTTTGCCAAGGAGACGATGGATTGGACGCTCCTGGGTGGCTACGTTCTGATAGTGCTGATTTTTATGACTGTTATCGGCATATATATCTACAGGTATTCTCCGAAGGTGCTTGGTGCAAAGGACAATATCATACTTGTTGGCATTATAATGATGCTTGTCATAATACTTGCAAAAGTGCAGTTCATTGCTGGTCTCTCACCTTACATTGTACCGGTTGCGATGGCTGGTATGCTTATAACGGTGCTCCTTGAAGCAAAACTAGCTTTTCTGATAGTTACGGCGCTCAGTATTCTTGTATGCATAATAAACCAGAATGAATTCAGTTTTTTCTTTGTATACCTTTTAGGGAGTTTTGCCGGGATATTCAGTGTCGTGAGGGTGCGTCACCGCATTAACCTGGCCAGGGCTGGTTTGGTCATTGGAGGGATAAACGCCCTTGCTATTGTCGCCCTTAATATGCTTGAGGGTAACGTTGTCTTTGTAAAGGTGGGAAACAGCATCGGATGGGGCGTCTTAAACGGTGTACTGTGTGCCGTTCTAAGTACAGGACTCCTGCCATATCTAGAGAACCTTTTCAAGATCACGACGGATATTCGTCTTCTTGAGCTGGCCGACTTTAACCAGCCGCTTCTCAAGCGCCTTATGCTGGAGGCTCCCGGGACATATCACCATAGTCTTATGGTAGGAAATCTTGCGGAAGCAGCTGCTTCCATAGTCGGGGCAAACCCACTGCTTGCAAGGGTCGGAGCCTATTACCATGACATAGGAAAGCTCGTTAAGCCTGAATATTTTGCGGAGAACCATCCTACTGTTTTCAGCAAGCACGAGGATCTCACTCCTCAGATGAGTACGCTGATTCTAATCTCTCACGTTAAACACGGTATTGAACTGGCCAGGGAGCATGGGCTCAATACTGATATTGTTGATATAATAGGACAGCATCACGGGACGAGCCTGGCTTATTTCTTTTACCAGAAAGCCCTTGAGGAGTATGAGCCTTCGAGCATACAGCAGCAGCAGTACCGTTATCCGGGTCCCAGGCCGCGTAGTCGTGAGGCCGCTATTATTATGCTTGCAGACGGGGTGGAAGCCGCTTCGCGTGTCCTGGAAGAACCTACGTATCCGCGTTTGCAGGAGTTAGTGCGTAAAATTATAAATAACCGTTTTATTGACGCGCAGCTTGACGAGTGTGATCTTACGCTCAAGGATCTTCATCTTATAGGTGAGAAGTTTGTATTCATACTTACCAGTATGTTTCATGCCAGGGTAGAGTATCCTGAAGAGAATCCCGAGAAAGAATCCAATAAATAATGAAGTTCATAATAAACAACCTCCAGACCATACCTGTGCGTGAGTCTTATCTGATAGAGATCTTCAAGGCTATAAACACACATTACAGGAGGCGTTTCAAACGTTATGAGGTCATCGTTAGTCTTGTTAATGATGCATATATTCGAAAGCTAAATAAACAGTTCCTTGGACGGGACAAGGCAACTGATGTGATAGCCTTTCCGATGGAAGAGGAAATGGGATCAAGGGGAGGCAAATCAATTGTCCTTGGCGATGTTGTAGTTTCTGTACAAAGGGCCAGGGCACAGTCTAAGCAGTTTAAGGTAAGCCTGCATGAGGAAATAGCGCTTCTTATAGTCCACGGAGTGCTGCATCTTTTGGGATATGATGACCTGAATCAGGCCGACGCATGCGTCATGCGGGGCAAGGAAACCCAGGTACTTGGCAAAATGAGGGGGAATAGGGGTAAATGAAAGAACGAAAATTGTGGGAGAGCTTCAATTACGCGATAGGGGGAATACTCTACGTTGTCAGGACGCAGAGAAGCATGCGTATTCATCTCATAGTAGCTGTTACTGTTTTTGTTCTCAGTCTTTTCCTTCAGCTTGAAAAGATAGAGGTCATTATCCTGGTCTTCGCTATAGCTCTTGTTCTTATAACGGAGATGTTCAACACGGCGCTTGAGTTGGTGGTGAACCTTATTACCGACACTTATCATCCTCTAGCCAGGATATCTAAGGATATCGCAGCGGGGGCAGTGTTCTTTGCTTCTGTGAACGCGGTTGTGGTGGGATACCTCATTCTTTTCAAAAAGTATCTGAGGCCGGATATGGCACCGGTCCTATCCCGCGTCAAGCAGTCCTCCGAGTACATGACTTTCGCGTGCCTTATGATAGTGCTCATTTTCGTTGTTATACTGAAGGCATATTCAGGCAGGGGGACCCCTATGAAAGGTGGTCTTCCAAGCGGTCACAGTGCTGTTGCCTTCAGCGTGTTCACCGCGACTGTCTTTATATCGCAGAATATACTGCTGTCGCTTCTTGTTATCATACTTGCGCTTTTGCTCGGGCACAGCCGTGTTACAAGCGGTGTGCACAGTTGGTGGGAGGTAATGGCGGGAGCGCTGCTTGGAATAGGCGTGACTACGCTACTGTTTCAGTTTTTCAATTAGATTAAGACATGTTAATTCTAGAGAAAGAGTGTAGATAGAAAAATGATCTTTATGGTAGAGCTTGCTATTCTGGTTTTACTTCTTTTGCTCAGCTGTTTTTTTTCAGGAAGCGAAACTGCTTTGACATCTTTGGGTAAATTGAAACTAAAGCAGATGATAGAGCAAAAAAAGTCTTCTTCACTCAGTGTCTGGCTAAACAGTCCTAATAAACTTCTTGCCACGATACTTGTAGGAAATACCATCGTTAATCTGGCAGCGGCATCTCTGACGGCCTTTATGGCAATGGACTTGGCAGTGAGTCTTAAGATATCTGAAGGGATGGCTGTTATTATTGCGACAGCTGTTATAACGCTGGCTATACTTATCATAGGTGAGATAACACCGAAGACGTTTGCAAAGCATAATCCGGAGAAATTCGCTCTTCTTACTATTAAAAGCCTTGTGATGATGAATTTTTTACTCTCCCCGCTGGTAAAAGGATTAATCCTCATAACAAACCCCTTGGTGAAGCTATTGGGAGGGGATTTGTCCGGTGGGAGTTTGTTTATTACCGAAGATGAGATAAAGACACTCATCGATGTGGGTGAGAGAGAGGGGGCCATCGAAAAAGAAGAGCAGGAGATGATACACAGTGTGCTTAAGTTCGGCGATATACTCGTTCGCGAGGTTATGACGCCGCGGCTTGATATGGACTGTGTTAACCTGAGCAACGAAAAGGAGAAGATAATAGACCTTATCGTAGAGACCGGACACTCCAAGGTGCCTGTTTACAAGGATAACCTGGATAACATACAGGGTATCATTTATGTGAAGGATATCCTTAACTCATGGAGAAATAATACGCTTATTGCTATAGAAGACATGGTACATCCCCCTTATTACGTTCCGGAAACAAAGAAGGTAAACGCACTTCTTCGCGAATTTAAAAAAGGGGCGTTGCACATAGCTGTTGTTGTTGATGAATACGGTGTGACGGCCGGTCTTGTCACTGTTGAAGACTTGGTCGAGGAAATAGTAGGCGATATTATAAACGAGTATGACCTTGAGGAGATGGGTATAGAGCCGGCGGGAGACGGCGCTGTTCTTATCAAGGGGAAAACTGATATAAAAAAAGTAAATGAAAAACTAAAGATACAGCTTCCCAGTACTGATTTCAAAACAGTTAGTGGCTTCGTGGTAGACCTTATGGGGAAAGTACCGAAGGCGAAAGAAGAGGTAAAGTACAGGAATCTTATTATAGAGATAGTGGACGTAGGAAGACGTCGCGTTAAACTCATAAAGATAAAGAAACTGTAACACTTTTTATTCATGAACAGGGGTAGTGATATGGAAAAGATACAGGAAATCGCATTATTCATACCAGAAATCAAACAACACTTAAAAGACAAGGATTATGCTTCGCTCAAGGAGGGTCTGAAGGAGATACATCCCGTTGACCTTGCCGGAGGCTGGAGGCATTTTACTCCTCTTGAGAAACTTCTTATCTTCAGGTTGCTTGTTTCCAGGCGCGCTGTCTCTGTTTTTGAAAACCTGTCTTTTGAGGAGCAGAACCATCTTATTAATAACCTTAAAAGCTCCGAAGTGGCGCAGGTTCTTGATGATATGGCGGCGGATGACCGTGCAGACCTCTTTGACAGTTTATCCGAAAAGTCTATAAAAAAGCTCTTTTCTGTTATGAAAGAGGAAGAGGTCAAGGACGTAAGAGAACTTTTGACTTACGAGGAGTCCACAGCTGGTGGTCTGATGACAACCGAATTTGTGGAATTGAAGAAGGATATGAGCGCCAGGCAAGCACTGCTAACACTTCAGGAGGTTCATATAAAGCACACGGTAGAGTCTATATCCACCGTATATGTCACAGATGCTGAGCATCACCTTATCGGCGGAGTTTCGCTGCAGACACTGATAGGAACTCCTGCGAACATGCTCATAAGGGATATCATGGCTCCTGTCCAGGTTATAAGGGTTGGAGTCAACATGGACCAGGAAGAAGTTGCGCGGATATTCAGCAAATACGATCTTTTGAGTACTCCTGTTGTCAATAAGGATAACAAATTGCTTGGCATCATAACAATTGATGACATAGTGGATGTTATACATCAGGAAGCAACTGAGGACATGGTCAAGCTTGTCGGTACCGATGAAGAGGAACTGATAAGTAAATCCGTGTTCAAGATAGCAAAAATACGCCTTCCCTGGCTTTTTGCAAGCTGGTTCGGGGGTTTGTTCACCATCTGGCTCATAGGGGCTTTTCAGGGTACCCTTGAGAAGGTTATAGTGCTTGCCGGGTTTATGCCTGTCATACTTGGCATGGGTGGCAATGTCGGTGCGCAGTCTTCCACCATTGTCGTGCGCGGGTTGGCTATGGGCCATATCGATGTGAAACATCTGTGGAATACCGTGTTTAAGGAGATCCGCATAGGTCTTCTTCTGGGAATAACATACGGGGTGTTACTGGGGCTTGTTGCATACTTCAAGTACGGCCTTGACATGCAATACAGGTTGCTGGGGGCTGTTGTTGGGCTCGGAATATGCTCCTCGATGACCATCGCTGCCACTATCGGTGCCTTCATGCCACTTTTTTTTAAGCGTATCAATATAGACCCGGCAGTCGCAACAGGGCCTTTTGTTAGTACTACTACGGATATATTAGGTGTTCTTGTGTATTTCATGCTTGGAAGGATGCTGTTACTCTAGGGGAAGCAAGGTGTGTTATGGCTCTTGAAAAAGTAGACGCGATAGTTTTGCGTTCAAGAGATCTGAGGGAAACTGATAAGATAATAACCCTTTACAGCAGGCAGTACGGTAAATTGCAGACTGTCGCAAAGGGATTAAAGAAAATACAAAGTAAACTCGCTTCAAGTCTTGAAATGTTTGATTTAAGTGAAGTGATGCTTTATATTAAGCCAAACAGAGGACTTTCAACAATTACCGGTGCATCGCTTAAGAGTTCTTTGTACAGGTTGAGGCAGGATATAAGGAGATTCTCTTGTGCTTCTCTGGTTGTTGAATTGACAGACAAGCTTATCAGGGAGAACCAGCCCAACGAAAATATATTCAGGCTTCTTGAGAAAGTACTCACTCTGATGCAGACAAGAGACCCGGAGTTGCTGGGTCTTTTCTTTATGGTGCATCTGTTTGCGTCTCTTGGGTATAAGCTCCACGTTACGGAGTGTGTTTCATGCTCTGCACCGAGCGCGATGTCCGCAAGGTTCAGTTCCCGCGAGGGCGGTACCCTGTGTCCGAAATGTTATTTCAGGGATACCGACAGTGTTGATATATCAAAAGAGTGTATATTATCCCTTCGCACTCTGCAGACAACGTCTATCTCAAAGATTGGCTATATTCCACTTCTTGCAAAGACAAAAAAAGAATTAAAAAACATTCTTGATTTTTATCTCGCTAGTCATTTGCCAAGGAAACTGAGTTCCAGAGGATTTATAGATAAGATTCAATCAGTAGTAGTGCAGACAGGAGGATGAGTTAAATGTACTTTCATGATATCATATGCACACTTCAGAATTTCTGGATACAGCAAGGTTGCGTGATACAGCAGCCATACGGCATAGAGGTAGGTGCGGGGACATTCAATCCAGCGACTTTCTTCAGGGTATTGGGTCCTGAACCCTGGAAGGTCGCTTACGTGGAACCGTCCCGTCGTCCAACAGATGGAAGATACGGTGAGAATCCGTTTCGCCTTCAGCATTATTACCAGTTCCAGGTTGTACTCAAACCTTCTCCGGAAGAAGTTCAGAAGATATACCTTCAAAGTTTGAAGAGCCTGGGCATAAAACCTCAGAAGCATGATATACGTTTCGTGGAAGATGACTGGGAGTCCCCGACACTAGGGGCATGGGGGCTTGGCTGGGAGGTGTGGCTGGACGGTCTTGAGATAACACAGTTTACATACTTCCAGCAGGTCGGGAGCATAGATTTAAAGCCAACCTCGTGTGAGCTCACATACGGTCTAGAGCGAATAGCGATGTATATACAGAAGAAATTAAGTGTTTTTGACATTGACTGGGCCGAAGGGATAAAGTACGGCGATATACACCATGATACCGAAATTGCTTTCTCAAAATATAATTTTGAATACGCCGATATGGAAATGCTCTTTAACCTTTTCAATATGTATGAGAAGGAGTGTCTGTGTCTCGTAGAGAAAGACCTGATACTTCCTGCTTATGATTATGTGCTCAAATGTTCACACACCTTTAACCTACTTGACGCACGCGGGGCGGTAAGCGTGACCCAGCGCACAGGCTACATAAACAGGGTACGAAATGTCGCAAGAAAATGTGCAGAGGGATACCTAAGGCAGAGAGAAGAAAAAGGTTTCCCTTTACTGAAAAAATAGTATGGCAAGAGAATTAATGGAGGTATCGTGATGTCTGAGGATGTTCTTCTTGAAATAGGATGTGAAGAGATACCCGCAGGATACATTGCTCCCGCTATCCAACAGATAAAGCAGCTCGCTCAGGGATTGCTAGAAGGTGAGAGGATAAAATACAAGGACTTGCACGTTTTTGCCACACCAAGGCGCCTGACTCTCTACATTGATAAGGTGGCCCAGAAGCAAGAGGATGTAGTCTGCGAGGTGACAGGGCCTCCCAAAAAAGTGGCGATTGACGAGAACGGCCAGTACACAAAGGCGGCGGTGGGTTTTGCTGCAAGTCAGGGCGTAAAGGTAAGTGATCTTAGTACTAAGAATACAGAACGCGGTGAGTATGTTGTTGCGATAGTCGCCAAAGAAGGCAAGCCTGTAAAGGAGGTATTGCCTGATTTGTTTGGTAAAATTATAAGAAAAATAGATTTTCCTAAAACGATGCGATGGTTAGACGAGGATATATACTTTGCAAGGCCTATCAGGTGGATTGTGGCAATGCTTGGCTCCAAGGTGGTCAAATTAAGCCTAGGTCCCATAAAATCTTCGAACAAGACCTGTGGGCATTTCGTATTTTCACCGAAGAAACTTCACTTAAAACAAGCTAAGGACTACAAGGTAACACTCAAGAACAATTATGTGCTGGTTGACCATGATGAACGCAGGAAGATAGTTTGTGAGCAGATATCTAAACTGGCTTCCAAGACGGGGGGGGGACTTCTTGAAGACGGAGCTCTTCTTGACACGGTTATTCAGCTCATAGAATATCCAACCGCGGTTCTGGGAAGCTTCAAAGAGGATTATCTTAAACTTCCAAAGGAAGTGCTCATCACGTCAATGCGAACACACCAGAAATTCTTCTCGCTGGTTGATAAAAGCGGCAATCTCCTGCCTTTCTTTATTACCGTAAAGAACGGGCCGTCCCAATTTATAGATATCGTGAAGGAAGGCAATGAGCGTGTACTTGATGCCCGTCTTGCGGATGCCGAGTTTTTCTTTAAGCAAGACAGAAAGAAATCCCTAGACGCACGGTCCGATGAGCTTAAAAACGTGGTGTTTCAGGAAGAACTCGGGACACTTTACGATAAGACTCAAAGGATAAAAAATTTAAGTATAGAGATAGCTAAAAAGCTTGGATGTGATGAAAGTAATATAAAGGTTATTAAGAGGATAGCTCATCTTTCCAAAGTAGACGTGATAACAGAAATGGTTAAGGAATTCCCGGAGCTCCAAGGTGTAATGGGCCGGGTTTATGCCGGGATCTCGGGTGAGGATAGTAAGGTGGCCATTGGTATACAGGAACATCTTATGCCTCTTACGGCCGAAAGCAAGCTGCCCGATTCACTTCAGGGGGCTGTTGTGAGTATCGCGGACAAGATGGATACACTAATAGGGGATTTTGCGGTCGGTTTAATCCCAACCGGTTCACAGGACCCCTATGGTCTCAGGCGCCAGGCACAGGGAGTGGTGAGGATAATACTTAATAAGAAGATGGACATTTCTCTTGACGAGCTCATAGAGAAAGGGCTGGATTTGATAGAAGTTAAAACAAAAATATCAGATCGGGATGCCACCAAGAAGAAGCTTATGGATTTTCTGGGTGACAGAATGGAAGCTGTCATGTCTGGGAAGGGATTGAGATATGATGAGATAAACAGTGTCTTAGTCGGGGATTTCTCTAATCTCGTGAATATAATGTCTAGGGGAAAGGCTATACATAAACAAAGAAAGCTCGAGGGTTTTGATTCCATCACCGGTTCCTTCAAAAGGGCAAAGAATATCCTGAAGCAGAGTGAATCTAAGGGTATTGGCGTAGCGGGGCTCTGTGTAAAGGATGATTTACTTAAGCAAGACCAAGAAAAAACACTTCATGAGAGGTTCAAGGATATAGAAAACAAAGTTGAGAGTTCTATTACAAGCAGTGATTATGAGCAGGCACTGGGTGATCTTGTTTCACTTAGAAAACCAATTGATGAGTTTTTCGATAATGTAATGGTCATGGACAAAGACGAAGCTGTGCGTGAGAATCGGCTGGCTTTACTTTCGGAAATTGTAGGGCTTTTCCTTAAAGTTGCAGATTTCTCAAAGATTGTTGTTGAAAAAGAAGGGTGAACAATGTCAATTGTATATACTGAGCGACATGAAAAAATAAGGGGTTTCACTCTCGTAGAAGTACTACTAGCTACTGTTATAATGATGATAGGTATCTTTGGGGCGATGAGGATATTTATCCCGATGTTCAAGTCAATAGAGGCGGACAGGGAACGCGTAATGATGACCAATATAGCCCTTGATAGAATAGAGGAATGGAGGTCGCATACCTATTCTGAAATAGTGCCTGGGATGCCTTTTACATATTTTACAAGGGCCATAGATTCCAATACAGGGGTTATAGCTTTTGGGCAAAGAACGATAATGATAAGCTCTATCTCCAAGATAAATCTCGTCCCTGATACGCAGCATACCGAAGCCGGGTATAATTTTAATTTTTCACTGCCATCCGGGGGAAATATGGTGGGGGGAGCTGATCCCGGCAATGACGTATGGTATGACGGACCTGATTCAACATTCGCCAATAACACTCCCGGTGAGATCGCGCTTACGCTAACATGTCCCAGTGGTGTCAGCGGTGTACTCACGATAGTCGTGTGGGATTATAATAACCAGCAACGCGAAGAGAGAATATATATAAATGGTATTGCTGTTGCTGGTTTTAATAATGGAGATGGTACCTCGAGTAATGATTTTAATGCTCCTCAAACTATAGAATACACTTTAACACAGACGGATACACAGACAGGCCAGGTTTTTATCGAGATAAAACAGACCGGCGATTCAAACCCACCTTTATTTGGTGGACCGAATCCTAATGCTGTTGTGTCCAGTATTGATTTTAGCATACTGGAGGGGTTTGAGGAAAATGATTCGGCTTCTCCATATACGGTTGAATCTCAAATTTTTTCAACCTATGACCTGGCACGGCTTGTGCCTGGCTGGGAAATTACGGTTAACGTATCAAGGGCAAATGCAAAAACTCCGCCTTTAAGTTTAACTACAACAATCAGTAAGTAGAGGAACTATGTACCTGAGAAAACGACAAGGCTTCACCATGGTGGAAGTACTGCTTGCTTCAGCGATTTTTAGCATGATAATACTTGTTGTGGTTCGGCTTTATATGCAGACACAGCGCAGTATTCGCAAAAGTCAGGAATTAACCAATATCCAACAGCTGGCCAAGATCAGTCTTGAAGAGATCGCAAGGGAAATAAGACAGACTCTTAATGTGAGAACCACAGAGATAGGAGATATTGTGAGCGGTTCCAATTTCAATCTTGCTCCTGGCGGGAGTAATCAGCTGTGTATATTTGTTCCGAAGATCTCTTCTCCCGGAGACAGGGCCATTGCTGACAGGGTTATCTACAGGCTTGATAATTTTGGTGGGAGTCCTAATCGCCTTGTTCAGCAATTAACCACCTATTCTAGGGATATAAGTGGTAATATTGTCAGCACAGACCATCCGGCAATTCCTATCATCAGCGATATGGATGTATATCGCTCAGATCCAGGCGGCATACCGGATCCGCCCCTGATGGGATTATTTAAGCATACTTTTTACAGCTACGATTATGTAAATTTTTACTGGGATTACGATCCTAACCCGGTTGATCCCCGTGGAGTAATGGCACTAGGATTAACTGTTTCAGTGAGAGATGGGACCGGTAGGATTCAAAATCGCCTGAGTGTTACTACTGTTGTCACCTCAAGACCTATTACAGGGGTGCCCAGATAGCTGTCATAATCTTTGCCAAGATGTAATAAAGGAAGATTTTATGAAAATTAAGATGCCAAAATCACTACAAGATATTGAGGGTATGATATCCCTTATGGTTGCATTCCTTGTAGTTATTATAATCTGTATTTTTTCCTACATGATTGTTTTTATAGTAAAAGTCAATATGAAATCGGGGCTCCATCATAAACTTGCATCTAGGGCAATAGAGACGGCCGATGTCGGCGTTGCGCAGATGATAAGTGATATACACAGGCATACTATTGATATTACATCTCTTCCTGCTACAACTTCTTACGCGGTTATTAAATATCCTGATTCAGGAGCTACGGAAACCGTAACGGTAACCCTTGACACGATACCTGATATCGATGATGTGGATGGTGACGGAGATACCGCTGAGCCTGAGACAGATATTGCGGGACACATAGTGTATAAGATAGATTCTGTATCGAAGGCAACCCTAGCTACCGGTCAGGAGATACTAAAAAGGCAGGTTTCCGCGCGTCTTTCTATAGTGAACCTCGCCAGCTATAATCTTTTTTATGTGGAAAATGACATATGGGCAAATTTTTCTACCCCAACAAATGGCGTTCCTATCATGCTTGACGGTCCTTACCACACGAACGGTAACCTGGAGCTTGGGGCCATGATTTATTTTAATAATCAGTATCTTCCCGCTAATCCGGGCAGTAATAATGTGCCGGGAATTACATTAAATCCAAGCTATGTTAACGATTACACTGTAATGAGTGCGGGCAATATCCTTCAAGCAGGCGGTTATCCAAGTAATATTACTTATACACAGCATAATGAGAGGGGACGCTTGAGTAGTGATTCTTTATTCAGTACTTGTGCCAATAGCAACCATCCTCGCGGAACCTGGTTTGATAAAGCAAGGGGTGGATTTGAGATTCATCTGGAGCCACTTGATTTTGTGCATTACCGCGCTCTTGCCCATGTCCGCATAGATATTAACGAACTTCCTTTTTTTAGTGTATTTGGTTCCTCCTATGCGAGCAATGACCTGGTGATTGTCACTGGAGCAGGGTTTAATGCTGTGGAGATAGATCTCTCGTTTCTGGGAACTGGCTCCTCAAAAGATATATGCGGGGGATATACAAATTATAATACAGCACTATCAAGTGAATACGGGCTTGTCATATTTGTCAAAGGCCCTGTCGCAGTTCATGGCAAACTCGCCGATGTTGCAGGTGCTGCGAACACTAACAAGAAAGTTACAATTATTTCCACAGGTACCGTGGATATTATTGGTGATATACTCTACTCGGGTGATCCGTATATGCAGGTATTGGATTCTTTTAACATTGATATCGATGGGAACGACAAAGTGGATGGGTGGAGTTCTGATGTCCCAGCACTAGGGAGGCACTCTATGGAGGGGACCCCATTCGGATGGCCTTTTAAGAATTTAGCACCAGAGAAAAGTATGGTGGTGGAAATCAAGAAAGCAGCTACCGATACAATCACTTATAGCAAGCATTTTAACATAGTAGCTCCACCTGCAGGGATTGACAATAGTAAGGCATATGTAAATGTACGCTCATCCACTACAGCAGATGCTTCAGCAGGAGTAACAATGACTTTAGAGTTGGAAGGACAAAGCAGCAATATATGGTCCACAGGCCCTGTGCCAGTAAACAGTACTGACTGGCAGCGTCTGGTAGTTGTTGATGACGCATCATTTGGTACCACCTTGAGCCTTGCTGATATTCAGGACATAAATAACAATGCGGGTGATAATGTTAAGTTAATATTTACAACGCCTGATAACCAATGGAGGCAGTTTTATGTAGATGAGCTCTGTTTTGCCTTTGGGAAGAGCTATCCAGTTGATTATGCAACAGTTAATCCTACTGATGACTCAATAGCACTTATCTCTCAGGGAAATATTTATGAGAATCCATGGTACCTCTATACTATCCCGGGAGGTCAACCCTGGTATTATAACTGGCTTAATGTTGGATGGAATCCCTATCCTGAGGCACTACCCGAGAGTATCAGGTACTTTGCTGTAAACGGGGATTATGCTGTCAATAATGTCATAAGCGGATATCCGTCTATTTACTACGATCTGAGGATGGATGCGTTTATGTACACGGGTCTCACCGGGTCCATGTTCACAGTGCACACCAACCGGTGGCTCAATATGTTTACTGTTTATGGTGCTATGACTTCCCACAGGGGTGGGGTTGTAAGGGCTCCTGTGTTTAATAACGTATATGACAGGGATGAGGTTTCAAATGTGTCGACTATTATTCCCATGGGGACAGTACTTCATACCTATCAGCAAGTAAAATAATGAAATTGTATTTAGGAGGCAATTACATGGAAAAAAGAAAGCGAAGAACAAGCTATATTGTGAAACAGAATTTCCAGCTCAGATACATAAGTATAATGGTATTTCTTATATTGGCTGCCACGATACTTGTTGGTGTCAATATCTACTATCAGATGGGAAGGCTCGTTATGGAAAACACGCATGTAATCGGTATTGCGTCCTTCCTCAAGTCAGTAAATATAACTATGGCTATATGGATCTCATTTATTATTCTTCTTGTTGTATTTTTTGGGATATTTTTGTCACACCGTATAGCGGGACCTATTAAAAATCTTGAGAACAACATGCAGAGAGTAGGAAAAGGAGACCTGACTAAACAGGTTAGAATCAGGAAGAACGATGAATTCCGGGAGCTTGTGGATGTTTTCAATAGCATGGTCAAAGAGCTACGACAAAGTATAATTAGCGAGCAGGCAAATGCGAAGTATATCCTAAATATAATATCGCGCTGCAAGTCCAGGCTAAGCAGAGGGTCGCTCTCCAAACAAGAGATTGATGATATGAAGGAGGATTTAGAAACCCTGAATTCTCTGGTCAACGGTCTTTCAGGGGAGTTTAAGGTATAAATATGTATTAGAGGGGGTTTCTTAGATGGGTGAAGAAATTAAAAAACCCGAGGCTGATGACCTTGAACTGGTGGAAAAACTCACCAAAGGTAGAACAGCTATAATAGAGCAGCTCAGAAAGATCATAATAGGGCAGGACAAAGTCGTGGAGGAGATCCTTGTAGCCCTTTTTGCAAGGGGGCACTGTTTGATTGTAGGTGTTCCGGGTCTTGCGAAGACGCTACTCATAAGCAGTATAGCCCAGATCCTTGATCTAGATTTTAACAGGATACAGTTTACGCCGGACCTTATGCCGGCGGATATTACAGGAACAGACGTGATAGAAGAAGAGGTGAGTACCGGTAAAAGGGGGTTTCGTTTTATAAAGGGCCCGCTTTTTGCGAATATAGTACTTGCCGATGAGATTAACAGGACGCCTCCCAAGACACAATCGGCTCTTCTTCAGGCTATGCAGGAATACAACGTGACGGCCGGTGGCAATACTTATCCTCTGGCGTTACCGTTTTTTGTTCTGGCGACCCAGAATCCCATTGAGCAGGAAGGGACATACCCGCTTCCCGAAGCTCAGCTTGACAGGTTTTTCTTCAATATACTCATTGGCTACCCCGAGCGTGAAGAGGAAAAAGAGATAGTCAGGAAAACAACCGGAAGTTTTCAAGCCAAGGTTGAAAAAGTATTAAACGCACAAGAGATTAATCATCTGCAGGAGATTGTTCGAAAAGTTCCCGTATCAGATCATGTGGTTCAGTACGCGGTTAATCTGGTTTCTGCAACACGTCCGGCCTCTTCCCTTAGTCCTGATTTCATAAAGAAGTGGGTCAACTGGGGTGCAGGTCCGCGTGCCTCGCAATATCTCGTGCTCGGAGGCAAGTCGAGAGCAATTCTTGAGGGAAGATATAACGTATCTGTTGAGGACATACGCAATCTCGCATATCCCGTCTTAAGACACAGAATCATACTCAATTTCAATGCCGAGGCAGAAGGTATTAATACAGAAGAGGTGATCCGCCGATTGATTGAAGCCGTACCCGAACCTAAAGCATGAGAGCACCCGTTCTTCCAAAAACAAACGGATAAATCCCAGTATGAATAGACAAGACACACACACCAACTACCTTGACCCGCTTGTTCTGGCTAAACTCTCCAGCATGCTTCTTAGAGCCCGTTTTGTAGTTGAGGGCTTTATAGCCGGTCTGCACCAGAGTCCTTTTCGCGGGTTCAGCCTTGAGTTCGCACAACACAGGCCGTATTCCGCGGGTGATGAGCTAAAACACCTGGACTGGAAGGTTTATGCTAGGAGTGACCGTTTTTACATAAGGCAGTATCGGGAAGAGACAAACCTCAAGGGATATATGATAGTGGATGCAAGCGCATCCATGGGATATGGCACTACAGGTATCACAAAACTCCAGTACGCGTCTTACCTTGCAAGCAGCCTTGCGTATCTGATGCTGCGCCAGCAGGATTCAGTAGGGCTTGCGACCTTCGCCTCAAAAATAAACACCTATATTCCCCCGCGCTCAAGCAGGCAACATCTTCGCATAATTCTTGAAGAACTAGAGCGCTGCACCCCGAGCGGTGAAACCGGTATCTCTAACATTCTCCAGCATTTGGGTCAGTATATTAAAAAGAGAGGGCTCGTAATTCTCATATCCGATCTGCTTGATGAGCCTGGTGAGGTTATAAAGGCACTTAAGTATTTCAGGTTCAAGAAACATGAGGTAATAGTCTTTCACCTGCTTGATCCCTCCGAGAGGGAGCTTCCTTTTAGTGACGTAGTATCGTTTGAGGATATGGAGAAGAACTCCCATGTGGTCTCTGAGCCGGATATCATAAGGCAAGAGTACAAGAGGCTGCTCAGTGAAGAGATAGAGCGTTATAAGCTCAGCTTCAGGGAAAGCGATATAGATTACTGTTTTATGGATACATCCGTGGCTTTGGACAAAGGGCTCGGGGCTTATCTTGCCAAGAGAGAGACACTTGTATGAACATCCAGTTTATAAATCCCTTTTTTCTGTTTGGACTCCCGTTAGTAGGTGTTCCTTTTATTATACATCTTATGACCAGGAAGAAAACGCGCACTATGGCTTTTAGTGATACAAGGCTCATACGGCTTGCATCCGTTAAGACGGTGAGGATGCATCACTTAAAACAAATGATCCTGCTTCTTATGAGGATGCTTGCCATATTACTTGTAATATTATTCTTTGCCAGACCCATCTTTTACGCGCTGCCAATTTTGCCATCATCGCAGGATGATGCTTCAAGCATAGTGTTCATACTGGATAATTCGTATTCCATGGGATATGGTGTTCGTGGGCAGACATATTTTGACCTGGCGAAACAAATCCTCAATGGGTTGATATCGAAACTGGATAAGAAGGATAAAGCAGCTTTTCTTCTTGCAAATAAGGGCGTCGTGTCCCCAGTCAGTTATCTAACTACAGATAAAAGCGCCGTTATATCCGAGGTGGGGAAGAGCACTCTTAGCTTCAGCAGTACGGATATGTATGAGGCGCTTTCCAAGGCATATACGATACTTAAGGATTCCGTATCCACCAATAAGCAGATAGTGATTGTCGGTGATATGGCTATGCACGGCTACAGGAACCTGGCAGAGCTCGGTGTATCATCGGATCTTATTAAAACCTTTGATGAAAAGGTGAAGTTTGTTTTTGTTAATATAGCTGGGAAAAGTACCTCAAATACATTTATTTCAAGTCTAAGAATCGGTAATGCCACAGTAGCGGAGTCTGTTGGGATTAAAGCCGTGATAAGTTCAAACGGGGTAAAAACCAAAGGAGATACGAGTATTTCCCTTTATGTTGAGCAAGCCAGTAGCATAAAAAAGGCGCAAAGAAAAGTTTTGCAGGATTTTGTATCCCTGGGCCGTGACGGAAATAGTGAAAAGGAACTTTTTTATACTTTTGGCAAGGCAGGCACATATGAAGGCAGGGTAGAGACAAACAGAGATAGTATAGAAGCTGATGATACGTTTTATTTCGTTGCCGAGGTGGATGAGAAAATAAACGTGCTTCTGGTTGATGGTGCCCCGGGGATGTCTTTTTACAACAACGAAACATATTTTATTAAACTTGCACTTAACCCCGCTGCGGGTGAGGGTAATATCAGAAGCCAGATATGCACCGTGGCAGAACTTAGCGATAAAAAACTCCGGGATTTCTCCGTGGTTGTCCTTTGCAATGTAGGAGATATTGAAAAGGGTGCAGAAGAGAGGCTTTACGCTTTCCTGAGAGACGGAGGCGGTTTAATATTCTTTGCGGGGGACAACACAACTGCCAAAATATACAACAGCACCCTTGTGCGTTTGTTACCCGGAACTCTTAAGCAAATGATGTCACGTCCTGGGACATCTTACACAATAGACTACAGAAATGCCTTTAGCAGGGATTCAACGCATACTGTTCTGGAGCCTTTCTCAAAAACCAAAGGGGTTGCTCTCTCAAATGCAAGTTTCTACAATTACTTCCTGGCTGAACCTAAAGATACAAGCAGTGTTATACTTTCCTTCTCGGGAGGCGATCCGTATTTAATAGAGCACACCCTGCCGGTAAAAAATTCCGGCAGAGCACTTCTTTTCACATCAACAGCTGACAAAGACTGGAACAACCTGCCAGCGAAGCCCGCTTATGTTGCCCTCATGCAAGAGGCTGTGCGATACGCGTCTGGGAAATCGGATGTAATCGGTACCAAAGATGGGCTCAGAGTAGGCGATGTCATAAAGAGGGATTTCGCACCCGGCAGTGCACCCGAGTATGTGAGCGTTACAGGGCCTGATGAGAAAAGTGTCCTCATAAGGCCTGCTCAGAAGGAAGCAGGTTATGCTATAAGCTTTGACGGTGTGGATATTCCCGGCATATACGAACTTGGATTTACCTACGGTGCAAGGATGGAAAAAGAATATGTGGCGGTCAACCTGGATACGCAAAGCGGTGAGTCGCAGCTTGAAAAGGTGAGTAGGGGGCAACTTAAGAAAATATTTGCGAAAAGCCCGCTTGTGGTAATAGATGATTTTGAAAATCTCGATAGAGAATTCCTGCGGCTCTTAAAAGGCAGGGAGATGAGTAAAAGCCTGCTTTTTCTTTTGGTGGGGCTTGTGATGGTTGAGGGTTATGTAGCAAACAAAAAAAACAAAAAAGAAGGAGGTGCGTAAGATGAAAAGCAAGATATTTCTTATTATCGCATGCGTGTTGCTTATATCGTTCGGGGTTTATATCATTTCTCTTCTAACCGATCTCGATGATGCGATGCGTCCTTTAACAGAGCTTACCCCTGTTTACAAGATAATAAAGGGTAGATAAACAAGGAGAGCGTTATTAAAATGAAGCGGATTGTTTTTATTCTGAGCTTTCTCTGTATTTTATTGTATTTTGCACCTGTTTGCTGGGGGCAGGGGAGCAATTTTGTTTTCTGCCAGATAAAATATGACGGCATGTGGGATCCCAGGCCGGCCAGTTTCGGTGAGATAGCGCATTTCTTAAGTTCGACTACAAGCATCAAGCCCGAGCTGCAGCGCAGGGACCTCTCTCTTAGCGACAACAGGATATTCGACTCGGCTTTTCTCTATCTTGCCGGAACCGAAGCTTTTGAACCATTTTCAGAAGAACAGAGGCAGAACCTGAGGCGTTATCTGGAGGGTGGTGGTGTACTGCTCATCGATGACTGTTTCGGCAGGAAGAACTACGGCTTTGACAAGTCCGTGAGAAGGGAGATGAGAGCGATATTTCCCGAAGATGAATTCGAAAAAGTGCCAAGGACACATGTTCTTTATCGCTCCTACTATCTTCTGAGGACTATAGGTGGGCGTAATATAGTAAGTCCTTACATTGAAAGTATTAAGGTCCAAGGGCGCGTTGCGGTTATCTACTCCCAGAACGACCTCTCGGGTGCCTGGGCAAGGGACAGGATAGGCAATTGGCAATATGAGTGTGTCCCGGGAGGAGAAGCACAGCGCCTTGATGCGATAAAACTCATGGTGAATATAATTCTTTATTCGTTGACAGGGGACTACAAGACAGATACTATACATGAGCCTTTTATACGAAGAAAACTTGGTGGTTAGGCTATGGACACCGGTATTATACAATTTCATCCTGTCAAGTGGTGGATAATCCTTCTGTTTGTGCTCTCCTGCGCGGCAGTTATAACGGTATATATCAGGTACTTAAAAGGCGCTACGAAAGTACCTTTATTACTGAGACTGGTGCTTTTTTTATGCTTTGCGTTTTTTTTCCTTTATCCAACCAGGCATATAAGAGAAAAGTTGTTTGACAAACCAGCCCTGGCGGTCCTGGTGGATACATCATCTAGCATGGGTCTGGCAGACCCGTCAAAAAGGATAGATGTGGCGAGGAACTTTGCTTCGGAAGATTCGGCTTTTATACAGGAGGCAAAGAAAAAGCACAATATACATGTCTTTGGGTTTTCCAGTACACTTAACAAGGTCGCAGCTGGTGAGGTTGCATCCCTTAAAGCAGGTGATGCGCAGCTTACCGATATAGGATTTGCGCTTAGGCAGGTGGAAAAGGAAATGGAGGGGAAACATCTCTCCGGGATATTGATCTTAAGCGACGGTATTCATAACGGGCAGTGGGATCCGGTAAATGTAGCCAGGAACATGAACGTTCCTGTCTCAGCGATAGGAGTGGGCAACCGTACACAGTTTCGCGATATTGCGATAAGTGATGTAAAGGTCAGTGATTTTGTTTTCGCCAACACGGATGTTAACCTGGGTGTCAGTCTTACGGCAAAAGGGTATAAAGGTAAAGAGGTGTCACTTTTGCTTAAGGAGGGCGAAAGAGTAGTAAAAAACAAGAAGCTCTCAATATCCGAAGATGATGAAACTCTCTACACACAGATTACTTTTACACCTAAAGAAGTGGGTAATTTCAGGTATTCCCTGAGCATCCCAAATTACAAGGACGAGTTCTCGCACGAGAATAACAGGAGGGATTTTAGTCTTGAGGTGTTGCGTGAGAAAATACGTATCCTGTATATATGCGGCGAGCCCAGCTGGGAATACAGGTTTTTGAGGGAAGTATTAAAAAGCAATCCCACGGTAGAATTCGTATCTTTTATTATACTTAGAAACCCCGAGAACTTTACCATTGTCAGCGATAGCGAGCTCTCCCTTATTCCCTTTCCAACCCAGGAGATATTCACGAAAGAAATTTTTGATTTTGACCTGCTTGTGTTCGAGAATTTCTCCTACATAAGGTTCTTCCCGAGTTCTTACCTTGAGAATATAAAGAAGTTCGTTGTAGAAAAAGGCAAGGCGTTTATAATGATAGGCGGGGATAAGTCTTTCGGCCTCGGAGGTTATAAGGGAACGGTTTTGGAGGAAATACTGCCTGTCGTGCTCGATGGGGCAAATGAGAATATTATACCGGGTAAATTTAAGCCGCAGATAACGGATTTCTCGCATCCTATCGTTAATTTGGGCGATAGTTCAAAAGAGACTCTTGAGCTGTGGAATGATATGCCAGGGCTTGAAGCATGCAATAGCCTCTTGGGCGTAAAGGAGGATGCGGTTACATTGGCGGTGCACCCGTGGGTGAAGAAACAGGGTAAAAATATTCCTATTATTGCGGTTTGGCAAAAGGGAAAGGGCAGGGTAATGGCCCTTTCCTCAAACAGTACATGGCGCTGGAGCATGGGACTGGCCGGTCAGGGTAAAACGAATTTCCTCTACAATCTATTCTGGAAACGCTGCGTCAGGTGGCTGACCAAGGCACCTGAGTTAAAACTGCTAAATGTCATAACAGACAAGGACAAGTACTTAAAAGGAGAGAAGATCAACCTGACCATAAGGGTTTTCGACGAATATTATCATCCCATGGAGGATGCGCGCCTTGATGCTACTATGATAACGCCCCAGGGCAAAAGCATATCTGTAGCATCTAATCTGTTAGAATCAAAACCCGGTGTCTACAAGACACAAGTGGATGCTGATATGCTAGGCGTCTACAAATTCAGTGCAAAAGCAAGTAAGGGGTTAAGGTTCAAGGCCCAGGACAGTACTGTTTGCGAGATCGTAATACCCGATGTGGAACAGGCTCGTCTTCATATAAACGAGGATTTGCTAAGGCAAATTGCCGGTATCACCCAGGGAATATATATACATGCTGATGATATTGATGATTCGACCGAGCTTATACCGGATGTCTCCGTGGCCAAGGCAATGCTTGCAAGCAGGAGGGATTCGTTGTGGGATTCCGTCTACCTTTATATATTAATTCTTGTGCTTATGTGCTGTGAATGGTACCTGAGGCGCAGGAAGGGAATGATGTAAGAGAAATGGATAAGGATTACGCGACCATACTCAAAAAGATTAAAAGAACGCGCTTAAGATTTAGCGCTTTTATGCTGCTGGAAGGATTGTTTATACTTTTAGCCTCGTTTTTATTCCTGCTTATAGCTGAGTGCGCTCTTGATTACTTTATTACGTTTAGCACGCATGTAAAATTATTCATGCTGATTATAAACATTATCGCTGTTCTTGTCTCTTTTTCGGTGTTTATTCTTATCCCGTTCTTGAGAAGGCCCGGCACAGACGCTACGGCTCTTCTTATACAAAAGAAATTTCCCGGCTTAAAAGACGACCTTATCAGCTCGGTACAGCTCTTCAGGGATATTGAGACAGAAAAAAAGTATGTTTCCGGTGAGTTGATCCATGCTCTTGTAAGGGGTACGGCCGATAAGATACAGGCTCTAAGACCTAGTGATGTAACTAATGCCGAGAAACTCAAAAAACCGCTCTTGTGGACAGCAATAGGAATTTTAATAATATCTATTCTGTCAATGACTTCGCCGGATGTCTTTGGTCGCTCTCTCTACTCCCTTGTGTATCCCTTCCGCTACGCCAAGGCAGGGGAATTCTTCACGGTTACCCCCGGCGACACAGAGGTTCTCGAGGGAACTGACGTAGTCGTTGAGGTGAGAACTGTTAAAAAAATAGTGCCCGGGCTTAGATATGCCTACAAAAAAGGGTCCTGGAATAAGGTTGCTCTTAAGAAGGTTGCAGATGATAAATACATATATGTCTTCAGGGATTTGAGGGAGGAATTAAAATACTCTATAGGTTACCGGGATGTGCTCAGTTCTAATTACGTGATAAAGCTTCGCGAAATACCAAGGATCGGACAGGTTAGCATCAGCTATAACTATCCTGCCTACACGGGTCATCCTAAAGAGATAGACGAAAATACAAGCGGTGACATAAGGGCTATACTGGGTACGACAGTGGATATTAGGGCTTTCTCTAACGTTGATTTAGAAGAAGCCTCGATTGTAACCGATGACGGCAAAAGCATTCCTGTTGAGATTAATAAGAAAAGGGAGCTAAAGGGAAGCTTTGTACTGACAGGAGAGAAAGAGTACTCCTTCAGCATTAAAGACACAAAAGGTTTTGTCAATACCAAACCGGCCAGATACAGCATAATTACACTGGAAGATGAGTTTCCCGGGGTAGAGCTTCTTTTCCCAGCAGGCGACCTGACTGTTTCCGAGACTGCCGAAGTGAAGATCCTTTGCGAAGTGTCAGACGATTTCGGTGTCGGTCGCCTTGAGCTGGTATATAAGAAAGCATCGGACGCTAAGGAGAACCGCATCCGTATTAAAAAATTTCCTCTTGCCTCGCGAGAAAGTGTTGTGGAGTACATATGGCTTCTGCGAAAGCTGTTTTTGTCTCCCGGGGACGTAATAGCATATCATCTTGAGGTCTCTGACAACGATATAGTGTCCGGGCCCAAGAAGAGTGTCTGCGGTACCTATTATCTTGAGGTATTCGGTTTTGAGAAGGAGCATGCGGCTATAGAGGCTCTGGGCGAACAATTTTACGAGGAATTGCTGGATCTGCTGGAAGAGCAAATTTCTGTACGAGGATTGCTTGAAGAGCTCAAAAACAGCGTTGACGAGAATGGCCGGATGAAAAGAGAGGACATAGAATCACTCAAGAAGAGACAGAACCAGATCTCAGAAAGTACACAGAAACTCTCCACTTCTCTAGAGAAGATGCTCTCCAGGATGAACAATGATCCACTTAGCACATACCAGGTGTATTCCGAGTACAGCAGTATAAACAAGAACCTGAAGAGCCTTCATGAAAACAGTATACAGGAGGCGAACAGGGCTTTCAATGACATGATGGGGGCAAAATCAGCTCAAGAAGAAGAAAAGTACCTGCAGCAGGAGAAGAGAGCGGAGGATGATATAATAAATGAGTTTGAGAAAATAGCGCTTCTTGCAGAAGACATGAATCAGTACCAGAAGATGGAAGACGTAATGAACAGTGCCTACGACATGGAAGATCTCTACGGTGACCTTGAGTCTTTGCTGGATTCATACAAGAACAATCCCAATGAGCAGTTGTTAAAAGAGCTCCAGGCTGCTATGGGGCAGCTTTCAAAAATGATGGCAGAACTTCAGGAAAAGCTCTCTGCCATGCCAAATGAGCTGCCGGAGGAATTTGTCAATCAGCCGGATATGAAAACACTTGATTTTGAGAAGATGTCAAATATGATGCAGGACATGAATGAGGCCCTGCGCGCCGGAGATCTGAAAAAGGCCCTGCAACATGCTATGGATTTGGCGCAGCAATTTCAGGAGATGATGTCCACACTTAGACTTGCCGCGAGTCAGGCACCGGGAGGAGGTCAGTTCTCTTACCTATCCGGTGAGGCTGATAAAATGAGCAGAGAGATAGAAAAGCTTATAAAAGAAGAGCAGGCCATAATAGATGATACCGATGTGCTTGAAAAGAAAAGGGTTGATAGAACCCTTTCAAAGCAGGAGGAACTCCTTAATAGCCTGGCTCAAAAGCAGCAGGAGCTTCTTAGCAAGGCTCACGGGATGAATGCCTCCATCTCCCAGGTTTTGAGAACCGAACCCCAGCTTCGCGCCAGTGTTCAAAACAGCGTTAATGCTGTACTTCTCAAAATGCAGAAGATATACGAGGAACTGCAAAGCCTCAGGATAAGGGATTCTGTCAAACTTTTAAGAGAGACAGTGGATATTCTTTCAAATACAGAGAGGATTATAAAGAAAAATATTTCAGGCAACCAGGATGCTGTTTTGGACCTTCGTGAAAAAAAGAAAGAACCACAAGGAGACGAGAAAAAACTTGAAAAAGATATGCTCATTCTCCAGGAGAAGGTAAAAAACGAAAGTATCATTCTCGAAGAAACAGGCGTGATAAATCAGGGAGAGAAAAGAATTCTAGAGGCTCTTAAACCGGACAAGTACACCCCTGAAGAGATCTTCACGAAAATAGAAGGGGATGAAATTTTAGATATAAAAATGCACCAGACCCAGAACCGCATTGATACGGATAAGCTTGAGCGCATGATAGATGCTCTTTCAAGAAAGACTTCCCTGGTAGGTCCCCAGATAAATGATAGTCTTAAAAAAGCTTCCTCGGCCATGGGCAAAGCTGAGGATTTCCTGGGCGAGAGTGAAACCTCATCCGCAATTGAGAAAGAACAGGAAGCGCTTTATCATCTTTTTAGCTCGCAGGAAGAGCTGCAGGCAGCTGCTGCGGCATTAGCCCAGATGGAGCAGAAGATGGGACTGCCGATGGCAGGTTTCATGCAGCCACAGGGTTCTTCTGGGGGCAGATTTGGCATAGATACCGGATTTGTTAGAATACCTTCTCCTGAGGAATACCAGGCCCCGCAGGATTTTAGAAAGCAGATAATGGAAGGTCTGAAGGAGAAATTTCCTGAGGCTTATGATAAACTTATAAAAGAATACTACAAAAGGATAATAGAGTAAAGGAGAGACAAATGGTAAAGGAAATAAATGTGGGGCTAATAGGTTATTCATTCATGGGTAAGGCACACAGCCACGCATATTATGATGTGGACAAATTCTTTAAGTGCAAGGCTGTTCCCGTTATGAAAGCGCTCTGTGGTAGAGACAGGAAAAAAGTAAAGGAAGTAGCAGATAACTGGGGCTGGGAAAGTTATGAAACCGACTGGAGGAAGCTTGTCACTAGAAAGGATATAGATTTAATTGATATCTCTACTCCCAATGATTCCCACATGGATATTGCCGTGGCCGCCGCTAAAGCGGGAAAGCATATATTCTGCGAGAAACCCATGGCTATGAATCTACCCGAAGCAAGGAAGATGTTAAAAGCCGTGCAAAGGGCGAAGGTAAAGCACATGATGTGCTTTAATTACCGGCGGGTTCCTGCTATAGGACTGATGAAACGCCTGATAGAGGAGGGGAAGATAGGCAAAATATATCATATAAGGGCCCTTTACCTGCAGGACTGGATAATTGATCCGAAATTTCCCCTTGTTTGGAGGCTTGATAAAACCAAATGCGGCTCAGGTGTGCTGGGGGACCTCGGTGCCCATATAATCGATATAGCGCGCTATCTTGTCGGAGAATTCAGCGAAATCTCGGCGATGACCCAGACTTTTATAAAAGAGCGCAATAAACCTGATAGGAAGGGAAAAGGCAGGGTAACGGTTGATGATGCGGCTCTGTTCTTGGCGCGCTTTGAGAAGGGGGCTGTTGGAAGCTTTGAGGCTACAAGGTTTGCCGCGGGCAGAAAGAACGCTCAAAGAATAGAGATAAACGGCAGCAAGGGAAGCCTTGTTTTTGAGCTTGAACGTATGAATGAGCTGAAGTATTACTCCAGGGCTGATAAGAATTACGAAAGCGGGTTTAAGATCATACTTGTTACCAAGCACGAGCACCCGTACATAAACGCCTGGTGGCCTGACGGGCATATCATAGGATATGAACATACATTCGTAAATACAATTTATGACATGTTAAACTCCATTGCCGACAACAAGATGCCAGTTCCAAGTTTTGTTGACGGACTAAAGTGCCAGGAAGTATTGGAAGCGGCAGAGAAATCGGCAAAAACAAAGAAATGGGTAAAAATATAAGAGGGGGCAATATGAAGCTTGGAATTTTTACCGTTGTTTTTGGCGGAAAGAAACTTGAAAAGGTTCTTGAATATGTTAAGAGTCATGGTTGTGATATGATAGAGATAGCTACGGGTAATATGCCGGGGGATGAACATTGTCCTATTGATGAGCTCCTTGGTGAGCATGATGCGCTCGTTAAGTATAAGAAAATGATCAGTGACGCGGGGCTTGAGATCAGTGCTTTTAGCTGTCACGGGAATCCACTGCATCCGATCAAAGAGGTAAGGGAAAAACACCACGACGTGTTTCTTAAGACCGTTGAACTTGCGGAACGGATGGAGGTTGGGAGGGTAGTCAATTTCTCCGGTTGCCCCGGTGACAGTGAGCACGCGAAGTTTCCAAACTGGGTTATAGCGGCTTGGCCGGACGAGCATTTTGAGCTTTTGCGCTGGCAGTGGAAGGAGAAGGTCATACCATACTGGGAAAAGGCCGTGAAATTCGCAAACCAGCACAGCATAAAGAAAATATGTATAGAGATGCACCCGAGTTTCGTGGTGTATAATCCATACACATTGCTGAAGTTAAGAGAAGCAGTCGGTGATACGATAGGAGCTAATTTTGACCCAAGCCATCTTTTCTGGCAGGGTATAGATCCCTTGAAGGCGGTTAAAAAGCTGGGGAAAACCATCTATCATGTTCATGCCAAGGATACTGCTATAAACAACAAGAACACAGAACTTAACGGGGTGCTGGATACAAGACCGTACACAAAGCATGAGGACCGTTCCTGGATATTCCGCACGGTCGGTTACGGCCATGATATTTCTTTCTGGAAGGATTTTGTAAGCGTTCTGCAGTCGGTTGGTTACGATGATGTATTGAGTATAGAACATGAAGACCAGCTGATGGGCGTGAATGAGGGTTTCGAGGCTGCGGCTAAAAACTTAAATAAGGCATTGGGGAAATAAATCAAATGAAGAAGATATTATTTGTATTTTTAATCATGTTATTAATTATGCCATCCGGCGTGCGTGCTAATATTAACATAGAGGACACAGAGGTCATCTATTACAACGAGTGGGAAATAGACAAGGTAACTCCTATAGCCCGTCAATTGCTGGAAAAAGATAAACTGGCTCCGGAAGAAGAATGGTTTTTGGGTCTTTTTTATTTTTATCAGGGAGAATATAATAATGCCTTAAAACATATGACAAATGCAAGAGAGAAGGTTCCCGATAGTACAGAGTGGAACAGTTTCGCGTCTTTTGTGAAGAAAACGGCTGATATAGCCCGCGGCTTCAGCAGGTATGAAAGTGAGCACTTCATATTAAGGCTTGATAAAAAAGACGATATTCTTGTGGAATATGCTCTCTCTGTGCTGGAGAAAGGATATAAGGAAATCGGAAATGATCTTGATTTTTATCCCGAGGCCAAAATTCTGGTGGAGATATATCCTACAAGTGAGGGTTTTAATGTGGCAAGCAGTCTCTCCAAGCGCGACATGGAGGTTTCGGGGGCGATAGGCATATGCAAATTCAATCGGTTAATGATAGTGTCTCCCAGGTGCATGGCATTTGGCTACAGGTGGATGGATAGTCTGGTGCATGAATATACACACTTTGTGGTTAATATAAAAAGTAATGGTAAATGTCCCCTGTGGCTGCATGAAGGAATCGCGAAGTTCGAAGAGCAGCGCTGGAGGGGAAAATACGGTAATGAGTATCTCACCCCTGTTCACAGGAGTCTCTTGCGTGAGGCCATTGATAAAGACGCTTTGATCAGTTTTGAGCGCATGTCGCCTTCTCTTGTAAAGTTGCAGAGCCAGAAAGAGGTGACGCTTGCTTTTGCCGAAGCGTCCTCGGCGGTAGGATCCCTTGTAAAATCAAGCGGGGAAGCTGTTCTCGCTAATATGCTGGATGCTTTTCGTGAGGGTGGAAATTACCACAAAATCATCGAGGATGTCACCGACAAGCCTTACGCGCGTTTCGAGAAGGACTGGATAAATTTTATAGAGGACATGAATCCTGAAAGAAACAGTGCCCTTATAATGGACAGCTTCAAGCTCAGAGATGATACCAAAGATTATGACATGCAGGAGTACGTGGATGAAACACTTCGTACACATGTTCGTCTCGGCGATGCTTTCAAAAAAAGGGGAAAATTCTTGCCGGCGCTTTCAGAGTACCGTAAAGCCCTGGTTAAACAGACACACAGTCCGGCTATATTGAATCGCATGGGGAAGGTGCATATAGAGCTTGGAAATCTAGATAAGGCACAGGAGTATTTCAAGAAGGCTATAGCCACCAGTCCGAATTATGTTTCCTCCTACACGAATCTCGCCGAGCTATACTTTAATGAGAAGAATATGTCAAAGGCTTTGGAGTACTATGAGGAGTCAAACCAGATAAATCCCTTTAACCCCATCATACACAAGAATATGGGGCTTATCTATAACGCCAAAGACAAAGAGAAGGCAAAAAGGGAGTGGAAGATTACCGAGAAACTCTCCCCACAAGATTTTGAAGTAAAAAGCTGGCTTATGCATATGGGTGAATAATTTTTGCCTTGAGGTTAGAAATGAATGAAATGTATCGCAGCCTGCCTGAGAAATTAAAGGAAGTCTCTATACGTTTCGCCGATTCGGTTGCCTTTGAGTATAAAACCGAAGGCGGCGGTTACGTCATCTATTCCTATAGGGAGTTCTACGAGATGGTTGAAGCCATCTCGGCTTCTCTGTCTCTAATTGGTATAAAAAAAGGCGACAGGGTTGCGATAATACTTGAGAACAGACCCGAGTGGGGCGCAATATATTTTGCCATAGTATCCATGGGCGCAATCGCGGTACCTCTCGATGCGCACTCCACACAAAATGAAATAGAATACCTTCTTGGTGACTCTGGTAGCAGGATCTGCTTTGCCTCGGGCAAACTACTGACTTTGTTATCTGGTTCTGCCTCTCTTAAAAAAATAATAGCAATTGACCATGAGAAAAATTCCGGAAAAGTAGTTTCTTTTTCGGAATTTATTACGCAAAAGAGCAAGAAGGTATCTGAAAAACCTCAGGTTGCAGGAGATGACATAGCTTCTATTGTTTATACCTCGGGTACTACAGGAGGGGCAAAAGGGGTTATGCTGACTCACAGGAATTTCCTGTCTAACTTCAAGAGTGTTGAAGCTCTTAGACTAATAACTCCGAGGGATAACATACTTTCCATCCTGCCTCTGCATCATGTGTTCCCGTTTATGGTTACACTTATCATCCCGCTTTTTCTGGGAGCAAGGGTTACGTATATTTATACCTTAAAGAGTGATGAACTTCTATTGTGTATGAGGGAAAAAGGCGTGACGCTTCTTATTGGCGTGCCCCAGCTTTTTAATCTTTTCTATAAGCATATGTATGAAGGGTTCAGGAAGATAAATTTCCTGGTGAGGTTCCCGCTCCTGGGGGCAATAGAGTTTATGTCCGCTCTTCGCAGTGTATCTAAAGTTAATATCTCGAGGGTGGTTCTTGCTACCTTGCACAGGGCTTTTGGTAAGAAACTGAGGTTTTTCGTTAGTGGAGGCGCTCCTCTTAACAAGCAAACCGCGAATTTCCTCACAAAGGTAGGGTTTAGAGTACTTGAGGGATATGGTCTTACAGAGACATCTCCTATCGTGACCATGAACCCTCCAGCTAAGCAAAAAATAGGTTCTGTCGGCAAGGTTATTGAAGGTGTTTATGTTAAAATTGACGGCGCGGATGAGAACGGGGTAGGTGAGATACAGATAAAAGGGCCCAATGTCATGGTAGGCTATTACAAAAAAGAAGAGCAGACGCGGGAAGTCTTCAAGGATGGCTGGTTCTGCTCCGGGGATCTCGGATACATAGATAATGATGGTTATCTATACATAACGGGCAGGAAGAAAGAGATAATAGTGCTTGGTTCAGGGAAGAATATATCTCCCGTGGAGCTGGAAACCTATTACAGCAGGAGTAGTTTTATAAAAGAGGTGTGCATACTGGGGATAGGTGAGCGCGAGGAAGAATACCTTGGAGCCGTTATAGTGCCGGACCTGAATTATATCCGAAATGCAGGGGAGATAAACATACACGCTGCGATAAAATGGGAGCTTGAGCAGCTTTCAAAGGAGCTTCCTCCATACAAGAGAATAACTAATTTCATTATTGTAAACGAGGAGCTCCCGCGGACAAGACTTGAGAAGATAAAACGTTTCGAGGCGAAGAAGCGGTATAAGGATAAATTCAAGGGTGTTGATGTATCACACAAGGATAAAACTCATCCTACTGAAGAGGAAAAGCATCTTCTATCTACCCAGATCGGCAGCAGGGTCGTAGAGCTTCTATCAAGGGAGCTTAAGATAAAAAGAGATATCCGTCTCGCAGACCATCTGGAACTTGATTTCGGAGTGGATTCCCTTGGGCGTGTAGAGCTCTTGGCAGCACTTGAGGAGGCTTTTTCCGTAACGGTGCCGGAGGCTGTGATGGGCTGTGTATATACAGTGGAAGAGCTTATAAGCGCTCTTGAGAAACTTCTTGCGGGGCAGAGTATAGGCAAAGGCGCTACAAAGTTACCCGGGTCCGAAATCGATCTCTGGGGTGAGATTCTCAGCAGGACTCCCCCTAAAGAAGTAGCTCGAAAAGTTGATGTTTCATACAAAAGAATACTCAGATTGTGGACCGTGTCAGTGCGCATAGGTCTCTACATGCTCTTTAAGCTCCTGTGGAGGCTCAGGGTTATAGGCACAGATAATCTTCCGGAGGATAAGACCTTTATCCTTTGCCCCAATCATGTAAGCTACCTGGATGGTTTTATTATCTCTGCCTCTATCCCGTTTTTCTTCAGGCGCGATGTGTACCTGCTGGGACAGCAGGCCTATTTTGAAGGGCCACTGCTTAAGAAGTTCACAAAACTTATAAGGGTAATACCAATAGACCTTGCCAAGAACCTGGTGATAACAATGCAAACATACGCATATCTGCTCAGAAAAGGGTCTGCCGCATGTATTTTTCCAGAGGGCGCAAGATCAATAGACGGAGATATCAAAGAATTCAAAAAAGGGGTCGGGATACTTTCAAAAGAACTCGGAGTACCACTTGTTCCTGTATATATCCGCGGCGCATATGAAGCCTGGCCCAGGACGAAGAATTTACCAAAATCCCATCCTGTCACAGTCGTTTTCTCAAGACCTTATTTGCCCGGGGAACTCTGTAAAATAGGATTTGCCAAGGGTGCAAAGAGTGAATATGAGGCGATTGCCATTGGGATAAGAGAGAAGGTTCTCGAGCTAAAGAAAGAGTACGAAAGAGGGTGCCATGCTTAGCACTCAAGAGAAGAGCTGGATACTTTATGACTGGGCGAATTCAGCTTATTCCATAGCAATAACAACTGCGATACTGCCGATTTACTTTAAGGACGTGGTATCAAAGGGGATGTCATCCCATCTCTCAACAGCGTACTGGGGGTATGGGACCACTATTTCTGTAATACTGGTAGCCATACTTGCTCCTATTCTCGGGACGATAGCGGATTATAAAAATTATAAGAAGAAGTTCTTTGTTCTCTTTCTTATTATAGGTGTTCTTTTTACTGCTCTTCTCTCCGTAGTTGGAGAGGGCGCTTGGCGTCTTTGCCTTGCGCTTTATGTTCTCTCTAGTATAGGTTTCTCCTGCGCTAACATTTTCTATGATTCTTTCCTTTTGGATATAACTGACACCAAACGCATGGACTGGATTTCCGCAAGTGGTTATGCCTGGGGATATTTGGGAAGTACTATCCCTTTTTTCTTCAGTATAGCTATTATCCTAAAACCCTCGATCATAGGACTTTCCTCATCTATTGTCGCAACCCAGCTCTCTTTTATAATCACCGCCCTGTGGTGGCTTGTTTTTTCCCTGCCCTTTATAAAAAACTCAAGTCAAAAATACTATGTCAAAGCGTCTTCTCATCCGGTAAAGGACGGATTTCAGAGACTTCTAAATACAATAAGGGATGTTGGCAAATACAGGGAAGCAGCGATTTTTCTCCTTGCCTATTTTCTCTACATCGATGGTGTGGATACCATCATAAGGATGGCCGCTATATACGGAAGGGATGTGGGTGTTGGTGCAAAGGAGCTTCTTCTTATACTGCTTGTGGTTCAACTTGTGGCATTTCCATTTGCGCTTCTTTATGGCAGGCTGGCTAAAAATTTTTCCGCAAAAGCCATGCTTCTTTCAGGTATAGTTATCTACATATTTATAACACTCTTCGCTTATTCCATGAAAACAACACTTCATTACTGGATACTGGCGCTCTTGGTTGCCACTTCCCAGGGGGGTATACAGGCTCTCAGCAGGTCATGCTTCGGGAAGCTTATTCCGAAGGACAGGTCTGCAGAATTCTTCGGATTTTACAACGTTTTTGGGAAATTCGCCGCAATAATTGGACCTTTTCTTGTCGCTTTGCTTACACATATTACGCGCAATCCAAGGATTGGTATTTTAAGCCTCCTTTTCCTTTTTGTAGCAGGGGGGCTTTTGCTTCTTAAAGTGCCTCTGGCTTTAACACCTCAACCCAATTAGGAAATGTATGAAAACACTTGCACATAAGTGCTAAATATGTTAAAATTTTTTAGTTATACTACTATTGACTATTTTATATATTAGTAGTTAATAGTGAAAAAATAAATAATCCAAGAAGGAGGATATGCTTAGATGGTTACAAAGGACAAGAAGAAAGCGGGCAAAACCCGTGCTAAGAAGTACGTTTATTCTTTTGGGGGAGGTAAGGCTGACGGAAACGAAAGCATGAAGAACCTGCTCGGTGGCAAGGGCGCGAACCTTGCTGAGATGGCGGGGCATCCGAAATTAAAGCTCCCGGTTCCCGCAGGCTTTACACTTACAACAGATGTTTGTACATACTATTATGATCACAAGAGGACCTATCCGAAAGAACTGGAAAAGCAGCTAAAAGTAGCGCTCGAGAAAATAGAGAAGATAATGGGAAGCAAATTCGGGGATTCCGAGAATCCGCTGCTCTTATCGGTTCGTTCCGGTGCGCGAAAATCAATGCCAGGCATGATGGAGACAGTATTGAACGTCGGGCTTACAACAAAGACTATTCCCGGACTTATCAAACAGACAGAAGACAATGAAAGATTCGTTTACGACGCATACCGCAGGCTGATAACCATGTATTCAGATGTTGTCATGGAGAAAGCAGCTGGTATTGAACCCGAAAGCGAAGAGATGGGTATCCGTAAACAGCTTGAAAAACTCATGAATGCAAGGAAGAAAAAGAAGGGCATAACCAATGACACTGACCTGGATGCAGCCGATCTTAAGGACCTGTGCGAGCAGTACAAGGCAAAGGTGAAAGATGTCCTTGGAAAGGTTTTCCCTGATGATGCGATGAAGCAGCTCTGGGGCGGAATAGGAGCAGTGTTCTCTTCATGGAACGGCAAGCGAGCTATCAGCTACCGCCGCATCGAGAGCATTCCTGATGAATGGGGTACGGCTGTAAACGTGCAGACAATGGTATTCGGTAATATGGGTGATGGTAGTGCTACGGGCGTTGCCTTTACCCGTGATCCTGGTAACGGGGAGAACAAGTTCTACGGTGAATACCTGGTTAACGCGCAGGGAGAGGATGTAGTCGCCGGTATCAGGACCCCCGCCCCTATTAACAAGGTGAGCCAGAGTGATAACAACAAGGAGCTTCTGACCCTTGAGAAGGGTATGCCAACTATATATAAAAAGCTTTTTGACATACAGAATCGTCTGGAGAAGCACTATTACGACATGCAGGATATTGAATTCACCATTCAGAAAGGTAATCTCTTCATGTTGCAGTGTCGCGTAGGAAAACGTAATGGTCCTGCTGCCATCAAGATGGCTATTGACATGGTGAAGGAAAAGCTTATCACCAAGGAACAGGCGGTTATGCGTGTAACACCGGATCAGCTTGATGAACTGCTTCATCCCATTGTCGACCCCAAGGCTGAAAAGGCACAGAAGCCTCTTGCAAAGGGTTTACCTGCGGGTCCCGGCGGTGCGACAGGCATGATAGTCTTCAGCGCTGAGGAAGCCGTAAAATGGAATAATAACGGCAAGAAAGTTATACTTGTCAGGGAAGAGACCAATCCCGAAGATGTCGAAGGTATGAGAGCGGCACAGGCAATCCTTACGGCACGCGGCGGTATGACCTCGCATGCGGCACTTGTTGCACGAGGCTGGGGTAAATGCTGTGTTGTCGGATGCGGTGCTCTTAACGTAGATTACAGTTCCAAGACAATGACGGTTGATGGGACGACGCTTGGCGAAGGAGATTGGATAACGCTTAACGGAAGTAAGGGCAATATCTACAAAGGTCAGTTTCCAATGGTTGATGCATCAGAGGAGAATGAGGTTCTTAATCAGTTTCTCAAGATCTGCGACAGTGTCAGGAAGCTAAACGTCAGAACAAATGCGGATACTCCCGAGGATGCTGCACGCGCCCGTTCGTTTGGTGCGGAGGGAATCGGCCTCTTCAGGACAGAGCACATGTTCTACGGTAAAAACAGCGAGGAGCCGCTGTTTAAGCTGAGGAAGATGATCGTCTCCAAGAATACCGATGAGAGAAGGGCTGCGCTTGACGAGCTGTTCCCTCATATAAAGAGTGATATAAAAGCTACACTTGAGGCAATGGAAGGTCTGCCTGTGACCGTGAGGCTGCTGGATCCGCCTTTGCACGAATTTGTGCCTCATGAGGAAGAGAAGCTAAAAGAACTGGCCCTAAGCCTGGGTGTTAGTGTTGAAGAGCTCTCCAAGAGAGCTTCTGGCCTTCGTGAGTCTAACCCCATGATGGGGCACCGCGGTGTGCGTCTTGGGATTACATATCCGGAGATTACCGAGACACAGGTCAGGGCTATCCTCGAAGCAGCAGCCGAGCTTTCCAAGAAAGGCAAGAAGGTGATGCCTGAGATCATGATCCCAGTGCTTGGCCTGGTGTCAGAGCTTAAAAACCAGGCAGAGATCATAAGCCGTGTGTATGGTGAGGTTCTCAAGAAATACAACCTCAGGAAGCTAAATCACATGGTAGGTACTATGATAGAAATTCCCAGAGCATGTCTTGTGAGCGGCAAGATTGCCGAGGTAGCTGATTTCTTCTCATTCGGCACAAATGACCTCACGCAGATGAGCTTCGGATTCTCCCGCGATGACATGGGAGGCTTCCTGCCTGATTACATGGCCAAAGAGATACTTCCAGCGGATCCATTCCAGACAATCGACCAGGAAGGTGTCGGGGAATTGGTCAAAATCGCCATCGAACGCGGACGCAAAACGAAAAAGAATCTCAAAATCGGAATTTGCGGTGAGCACGGAGGAGAAGCCGAGAGCGTTAAGTTCTGCCACAGGGTGGGAATGAATTACGTAAGCTGCTCTCCTTTTAGGGTACCTATCGCACGGCTTGCAGCGGCACAGGCGGTAGTAGAGGAGAAGAGCAAAAAAAAGAAAAAAATAGGATACTAGATGTACTTCAAGAAACTAGAACTACTTGGTTTTAAATCTTTTGCCGATAAGACCCAACTCAGATTCGAGTCAGGGATTACCGCTATTGTTGGACCCAATGGTTGTGGTAAGACCAATATCTCGGAAGCTATAATGTGGGTTCTCGGTGAACAGAGCGCAAGGCAGCTCAGGGGTATGAAAATGGGAGACGTGATCTTTAACGGGTCCGGCTCCCGTCAGGGCGTGAGTATGGCAGAGGTGTCTCTCACCCTTGATAACTCCCAGAACGTGATCCCTGTTGATTACAGCGAGGTAACTGTAACGCGCAGGATGTTCCGCTCAGGTGATACCGAGTACCTGATAAACAAAACACCGTGCCGGCTCAAGGACATAACCGAGCTTTTTATGGATACGGGCATAGGGACCGATGCGTATTCGATTATAGAAGAGTCGAAGATCGATTTGATCCTCAGTTCAAAGAGCGAGGACCGGCGTTTCCTTTTCGAGGAAGCAGCCGGTATAATGAAATACAAGATCAGGAAGAACGAGGCACTCGGCAAACTCGATAAGACAGAACAGAACCTCGCGCGCCTTGCCGATATACTGCAGGAGATCAAATCCAGGATAAGCTCACTTGACTACCAGGTGAGAAAAGCCAGGCAATACCAGAAGCACAAGGACTCCTCCAAAGCAATAGAAATAGATCTCCTTCTGCACGAGCTTCGAGCCCTTACAATGAGCATCGAAGGGACAAGCGAGGAATTCAGCAGTGTGAGAGGCGAGATAGAAGGCCTTGAGGCCGGCATAAACACGCATGAAGCAGACATCAGCGCGCTTAAGCTCCGGCTTGCCGAGCTCGATGAGAAAATGCTTACAATACAGCAGGACTTCTCCAGGGTGACAGGAGAGCTCCAAAGAAAAGAAGAAAGAATAACAAACATCCAGGAGAAGAAAGAGACCCTTAACGCCCAAAAGATAAAACTTCAGGAGCAGGTTTTATCGGATGAGGATAAAATAAGGGACCTAAAGGAAACATCCGGTAATGTCCAGAGTGATTTGGAAAATATTGAGAATGTAATAAATACCCATGAAGCGCTGCTAAAGAAAAAAGGAAGCATCCTAAACCAGGAAGGCGAGATTCTTTCCAGACTTACTGCTGAGCTTGAAACCTCAAAACAAGCCGTATTTTCCCTGTTGCATGATATATCTAAATGCAGAAATGACATCACAACTCTCACTATGACAGATAGAAACATCTGCGTGCAGCAGGAGAAGCTCTCGAGGGAAAAGCGCGCGCTCCAACATGAAAAGAAGAACCTTTGCGGAAAATCCGAAGCGATAGTAAATTCAATTGCAAGCAAAGAGACTGAACTCTCTGGTGCAAGAGACCAAAAAGAGCGGTTAGGTTCGGATATTAACACTATACAGGCCTCACTTTCAGAACTAACCGGGGAATACGAAAGAAAAACACAGGAATTAAACAGGACTTCTTCCAGGTGTGATTTCCTAGAGAAGATGCAGGTGAGCTTCGAAGGCTATGATGAAGCCGTAAAAGAGGTCCTTAGCAGGAATATCCCGCAGGTATACGGCAGTTTAGCCTCCGTTATTGACGCAGGGGCCGAGTATGAAAAGGCTGTAGAAAATGTCCTGGGGAGAAAACTGCAATACATAATTACCGAGAATGTAAGCTCGGCCCGAAAAGCCTCGATGTCACTAGGCGAAGAACAGAAGGGCCGGGTTACTTTTTTATTAAGGGGATCATTTAGCTCCCAAAAAGGAGAAGATACCTTTTCCTTTGATGAGTCAAAGATAATTACCAGGGCCATAAACGCGGTAAAATTCGACGAAAGTTACCGCAACATTGTCCAATATCTCTTGAGCGATACCGTAATAGTTGATAATTTCGACAATGCACTTGAGGTTGCAGGAACATCAAAAGGCAGGGGTGTAGTAGTAACGCTTACAGGAGAGGTTATAGAGTGTTCCTCGGGCAGTGTAGTGATGGTCCATGGGGGAGGGCGCAGTTGCGAGGGAAGTTTTCTGGCGACAAAACGCGAGGTCAGAGAACTAAAAGATGCTTTACCTGGTATTTCCGAAGCCATAGAGGTTTTGAGAAAGGACAAGGAAAAACTTGAAGCCGCGTTAAAGGAAAAAAGGGCACAGCTTGAAGAACTAAATTTGCGCCTGCAAAAAATAGAGGTAATGCTTGGTGGCTTACGAAGCGAGAAAGAAGTCTTGCAAAGAGAAGAGGAAAAAATAATTAAGCAGCAGGAAACCTTCCATCTGGAAGAGGGCCAGTGGGCAAAAGAACTCACCCAGGTAAGAGAGAATCTTGAAGCTGTAAACATATCTCTCGGACAATTGCAAGAGGCCAAATCACATAATGAGGGCAATATCAATGCGCTTGAAACTCAGGTCCAGGATAAAAACCGTGTGCATCTAGGCATTAGGGAAGAGATTACGGGAATAAAGGTTGACCTGGCCCAGAATATTCAGAAAAGGGAAAATCTAAACAGCGAAGTTGGCCGCCTGAAGGAGACAATAGAAGTCCTTGAGAAGTCTCTTGAAGAAAAGAAAGCTGAAATTTTATCTATTGACGCTGGTATTGAGGAATTGGGAAACTCCTCAAGCCTGGAGAATTCTCAAATAGAATCATTGCTTGACGAAAGGGATTCCATAGATAAAGTACTGCAGGATATACGTAGCCAGCGTCAGCGAATCACATCATCGGTTGATGAAAAAGACGAGTTTATAAAGACAAAGAGAAAAGATATAGAGGGGCGTAAAGCGCATTTTCACCAGAAGGAATTACGCAATGCGCAGATCAACACTCACAGAGAAGAGGTCAGTAAGCGACTGATCGAGGATTTTGCCATAGCGGATGGCGATAAGAGATCCGAGAATCTTTCGAATATAGATATCGAAGATCAGAAGCTAGAACTTGCAAAGCTTAAACGAAAAGTAGAATCAATGGGTGCGGTCAACCTTGTAGCCATTGACGAATACCAGGAGCTGGAGGAGCGTTATAAATTCCTCCTGAAGCAGCAAGAAGATCTCATAAAGGCGAAAGAAGACCTTCATAAGGTAATAGAAAAAACAAATCTAACGGCACGCTCACATTTCAAGGAGACCTTCGAAAAGGTAAGGAACAATTTTATAACCATATGCCAGAAGCTTTTTGAGGGGGGCGAGGCGGATCTTGTTTTGACAAATCCTGATCAGCTTCTTGATACGGGTATTGAAATTATAGTTCAGCCGCCCGGCAAGAAACTTCAGAGCATTTCCCTTCTTTCCGCAGGAGAGAGGGCGCTTACGGCTATAGCGCTGCTTTTTTCTATTTTTATGGTTAAGCCTTCCCCGTTCTGCCTGCTGGATGAGATAGATGCTCCGCTTGACGAAGCGAACCTGCAGCGTTTTGTGAGGATGCTAAGGGAATTTTCCAGTAATTCACAGTTTATAGTGATAACGCACAATAAGAGAACCATGGAAATGGCCGATGTCCTTTACGGTGTCACCATGGAGGAGTTCGGCGTTTCAAAACTTGTGTCAGTGCGCCTCAAAGAAGAGGAAAATATAGAGGCTACCATTTAAGAAGCCGGGTAAGGGAAGTATATGCGCTATGCGCTTATCTCGGACATACACAGTAATCTGCCTGCATTAGAGGCGGTACTGGGTCATCTCGAGTTCCAACGTATTGATGCATACATATGCTGCGGGGATATCGTGGGGTATGGTCCGTGGCCTAATGAGTGTGTCAACATCATGAAAGAGCTTGCTCAAAAAACAAAGCTCTTTATGGTGGTGGGAAATCACGATTGGGCAGCGGTTGAACTTGAGGACATATCCAAGTTTAACGAGGATGCCCGTCAGGCAATCATATGGACACGGGGACAGCTGAGTCCCGAGAATAAGCAATACCTGAAAGAACTTCCTTATATTCTTCAGGAACCTGCATTCACAGTTGTGCACGGCAGTCCGTACGATCCTCTGGATGAATATGTGCTTGATGAGAAGGTATTTAAGAGAAGTCTGGAGTACCTTAAAACGGAGTTGTGTTTTATAGGGCATACGCATAAGCCGTTTAGTTTTTTTGCAGGCGCTGAGATGGGAATAGGAGGGGAAGCGCTTGCTGATGAAGTTATGATATTGCTCGATGATATGGCCCGGCATATGGTCAATATAGGTTCAGTCGGTCAGCCGCGTGACTCTGATGCGAGGGCCTGCTTCGGTATATTTGATGACCAAGAGAAGAATATAATTATAAAGCGCATTGAATATGATATTCTAAAAACACAGGAAAAGATGAAAGAATACGGGCTTCCTGTTTTTCTTGTAGAGAGGTTGAATAAGGGGATATAATTTTTTTATAAGGAGCACGAGCTTGAAAAAACTAAAAGCGGGAGAAGTCATAGATGGTAAATACCAGATTCTTGCGCTGATAGGACGCGGCGGTATGGCCTTCGTGTACAAGGCCGAAAGATTTTCCGATAAAAAAATAATTGCCATAAAAATACCATTTACCGAGTTCACGGAGAAACTTGCCTCATGCCAGAAATTTAAGAGGGCTGAGAAAATCGGGCAGATGGTAGATCATCCAAACATAGTGAAAGTCTTTAAGCACAGTTCTCAGACAAGTATGCCTTATATGCTCATGGAGTATGTGAATGGTCCGGAGCTGACAAAGTTAATAAAGAACAAAGGGCCTCTACCGCTAAAGCAGATACTGAAGATAGCTATTCAGGTCTGTGATGCGCTAGAATACATACACCAGCACCAGATTATACATCACGATATTAAACCCGATAACATCATGCTTACAAGAGATGATGACGTAAAAATTCTGGATTTCGGTCTTGCATACGCGGAGAAACTAAAAGAAGAAGTTTGGGCTGATCTGATATCCGTGGGGGGAACCCCTGTATACATGGCACCGGAGCAACTCCAGGGAGTAAACGACATAAGAAGCGACCTGTATTCTCTTGGCATAATGATGTATGAAATGGCCACAGGGAAGCTCCCTTTCAGGGGTGACATACAGTCATTAAAGCACGCTCATCTTACCCAGACAGCGGTATCTCCCAGGGTGTTTAACCCTCAGATATCTATAGGACTTGAGGATGTTATAAAAAAGGCCATGGTTAAGAAACCATCCGAGCGGTATCAGAATGCTTTTGAGATGAGGCGTGATATCCTCAATCTCGCATACGCCAAGGAGGCTGAGAAGAAAAAAAAAGATTACCATTACCACCGTCTGATCCTGCTTTTGATTGTGGTCATAATATTTGCTGTTATAATCTTAGTGCAACTTGCAAGAATGGTCAGGCAGGTCTATTAATATTATTTTGTATTCTTTATCTGGTCTTATAGTATTGCGGGGATAATTCAGTGGTAGAATGCAAGCTTCCCAAGCTTGACGTCGCGGGTTCGAGTCCCGTTCCCCGCTCCATTTTATATTTTCCAGGGGACAAATCATGAGGTGCTATGTCATTTATTGATCTTCATCTGCATACGAATTTTTCTGATGGTGCTTTCTCTCCGGAGGAAGTGATAAAATATGCACACGAGAGAGACCTGAGCGCCATTGCTATTACGGATCATGACACTACAGACGGTATCGCACGTGCCAAAGCCGCCGCTGAAGAATATGACATAGAGGTAGTCCCAGGTATAGAGTTAAGCGCTTATCTTGCTGATGTCTTCGGAGAGGAAATACATATACTGGGCTATTTCATAGAATGGCAGAACGAAGAGTTTCAGAAGATACTATCCATGTTCAAACAAAAACGAGTGGAGAGGGCGAAGGAAATACTGCAGAAGCTTGATAATCTGGGGGTGCATCTTGACGAAATGGAATTATTCGCTTCCGTCGGCAACGGTGCTATAGGAAGGCTTCACTGCGCGAAGAAACTGGTTGAAAAGGGACATGTGATGTCAATAAGAGATGCGTTTATAGAATACTTAGGTGACGGAAGGCCTGCCTTTGTTCCGAAGATGTATCTTGAACCTGCCCAGACCATTAAAATCATACAGGATGTGAAGGGTATCCCTGTTCTTGCGCACCCGAACATAGGGGACATAAATGCGGATATAGTAAAGGACCTGGCAGGCAAAGGGCTAAAAGGTTTGGAAGTGTATTGCAACAAGCTCAACGGTGACGCAGCAAGGCATTTTGTTTGTATGGCACAGGAAAATAATCTTCTCGTGACAGGCGGTTCCGACTGTCACGGCAATATAGGTTCAAGGGATATGCTCATGGGAAGCGTTAAGGTTCAATACAGCATTCTCGAGGACCTGAAGAAATACAAGATAGATAATATTTCTTGACAGAAATATTATCTATGGTAATATAATTACTAGGTAAAAGAACCAGACAGGGAAAATCCGTGAAAATCGGATGCTGCCCCGCAACGGTTATCCCGGCCCCAAGATAAGGGAAAGTCCGAATACCTGTTTGATGATAAATATTTAAACCTTCGCGGGAAGGAGAGCCGAATGCATAAGGTTTTATTTACCCAGCTTTCTTCTGAAGGTGTGGGTTTTTTGTTTTATAGAACCTTCGCCGCTTTGAAGTATGCTTTATTATTAGGTGTTATTCTTTTCTTGATTTTTCCTCCTCATGCCATGGCCGCTGATAAAAGAATCGTGTCGCTTGCGCCCTCTAATACGGAGATACTGTTCGCGCTTGGACTCGATGAGGAGATAGTGGGTGTCTCATCTTATTGTAATTACCCCAAAAGTGCTTTGTCCAAAACAAAGGTCGGGGATTTTTCCAATCCTAATATAGAATTGATAGTATCGCTTAAGCCCGATATTATATTTGCCGCCGGCCTGGAACAGAACAGCGTGGCAGGCAAATTAAAACAACTGGGCTTGAATGTGGTGATAGTGAAACCTGAGAGTTTCGAGGAGCTTTTCGAAGCTATCATCATGATGGGTTCGCTCACGGGCAGAAAAGAGAAGGCGCTGGATATTGTAAGCGATATGAAGGCAGTGATAAGAGAGATCGAAGAGAGGGTGAAGCTTTATCACTTGAGGCCAAGGGTTTTTATAGAGATAAACAGTAATCCGCTTATGACTTCAAGCAGGGGATCTTTTCTGGATGAAATGATTGAAATGGCAGGAGGCATAAATGTTGCGGGGGATCTTGCGCGTCCCTATTGCAGGGTGAGCGAAGAGCTTGTTATAAAAGAGAAACCGGATGTAATTATTGTAACACACACAAGCGCAGAGAATATTCTAAAGCGAGCCGGCTGGGAAGACATACCCGCGATTAAGAACAACAGGGTATATTCCGATATAAATCCTGATATACTGGTGAGACCTGGGCCCAGGCTTGTTCTAGGCCTGGACCATTTATTCTGTAAAATGTATGGAGGCCTCAAGAGGAATGATTGATATTAAAGAGTTGGTTAGGATTCTTATAATACTTTTAATTATCCTTATTATTATAGGGTTTGTAAGTCTCTTCACTGGCAGCGTGGGGTTTATGGGGTTTGGAGGCTGGCCTGAGTTTTATAAGACCATACTGTTTAAGGTAAGGCTCCCAAGGATTATTCTCGCCGTGATAGTGGGTTTTGGGCTTGCTTTAAGCGGTGTTGTGTTCCAGGCTCTGCTTAGAAATCCTCTTGCCGATCCGTATATACTGGGTTCTTCCTCTGGTGCGGCTCTTGGGGCAAGTATTGGTCTTCTACTAGGCTTTGACGCTTTTATCTACAGCCTTCCTTTATGTGCCTTTGCGTTCTCCCTGATATCGCTCATAACAGTTTATATGATAGCCTCATCAGAGGGCAGGATGCGTGTTGAGGTGCTGCTTCTTGCCGGCGTCATTGTCAGTACTTTCATAGCATCGGTTGTTATGCTTCTAATGTCTGTTGCCAGAAGGGAGACACATGAGATCATATTCTGGATAATGGGAAATCTTGCTCAGACAAATTACACCTTTATAAGCGTTGTGGGAATTCTGGTATTTGCGGGATCATTGGTGATATACTTTTTTTCCCGCGATCTGGATGCTATTTCACTGGGTGAGGAGAAGGCGCATTACCTGGGAGTGGAGACAGAAAAGCTCAAGAAGATATTGTTTGTCGTGACATCCCTTATTGTTGGAGCTGTTGTGTCCATATCAGGCATGATAGGGTTTGTTGGTCTCATAATTCCTCATATCGTGAGGCTGGTTGTAGGTCCGAACCACCGCATACTTATCCCTGCCTCCGGTATAGCTGGTGCGATATTTTTGGTCATATCAGACACGATTGCAAGAACAATAGCTTCTCCTATAGAGGTGCCGGTGGGTATTGTCACGGCTCTTTTCGGGGCGCCTTTTTTTATATTCCTTCTTGCTAAGCACAAGAGACACCTTAGGGTGAATATATAGGTATTAGGGATAAAAATATATGGATATACTTAGCATTTCACAACTTATCTGCCGTTATGGTAATATTGTAGCTGTTGACGGTATCGATTTTGGCATAAAAAAAGGGGAATTTATAGGAATTATAGGGCCTAACGGAAGTGGGAAATCAACTATACTAAAAGCCATTATGAAGAGCATAAAGCCTGAATCAGGAAATATATATCTTCGCGGTACCGATACAAAACATCTAAAAGCAAAACAAATAGCGCAGAGTATTGCTGTAGTGCCGGATGAGACGCATGTCAGTTTTGCCTTTACAGCTTTTGATGTTGTCATGATGGGGCGCATGCCTTATCTTGGCCGCTTTGACTTTGAAACAAAAAAGGATGAAGAGATAGTAGAAGAATGTACGAGGAGAACAGGAACAATTGATCTTAAAGAGAGATTTATTAATGAGCTAAGCAGCGGGGAAAGGCAGCGTGTTATCATAGCTCAGGCTTTGGCCCAGGAGCCTGATATAATACTACTTGATGAGCCTACCACGCATCTGGATATTAATCACGAGGTCGGGATATTTGACCTTTTGAAAGATCTCAAGAAGAAGATGAATCTAACCATCATTGCTGTTTTACACGATCTTAACATTGCGAGCCTCTATTGTGACAGGCTCCTTCTGTTAAAAGAAGGAAAGCTTGTAATAGAGGGAAGTCCGGATAAGGTCATAACAGAAGAGAACATAGGTAAGGTATATAAAACAGATGTTTCTGTAAAGAAGCATCCGAAGTTTGATACACCTTATGTTATGCTCCTGCCGAGTAGTTTATCTTAAAGTTAAATAAGGAGATATTAATGGAGAGATTTGTAAAAGCAGGGATTATTTTTATAGCACTAGTGTCTGTTATCGGGACAGTCTATGCTTCAGAGCTGCATCTTGAAGAGATAGTGGTAAGTGCCGCGCGCAATCCTAAGGCGGTTAAGGAACTGGGTACGAACGTAAGCGTAATAACAAGAGAGGATATCCTTAAGTTAAAATCAGAGGATATAGGAGATATACTTGGTAGGCAGACGGGCATTATCGTAAGCAAGGAAGGAACACTTGGTGCCAACCGCTCCCTTGCTATAAGAGGGGTTAATGCACAGCAGGTGCTTGTTATGGTAGACGGGCGTCCTGTAAACAGTACCTCGCTCGGTCTTGCCGAGATAAGCCAGATACCGCTAAACAATGTAGAGCAGATAGAGATAATAAGAGGGGCTCACTCAAGCCTATACGGAGCAAATGCGGTAGGTGGTGTTATAAATATCGTAACAAGAAAACCCTCCACGGATATTCCCTTAACCGACATATATTTTTCCGCGGGCAGCTATAACACGAGCAAGCTCGGGATGAATTTCTCCCAGAGAAAAGAAAACCTCAATTACAGTGTGAACGCAGGTCAGGATATCTCAAACGGCTGGCGCGATAACAGCGATTATGAAAGTAAGCACTTTGCGGCAAATTTGGGGTATAACCTCGACAAAATAGGTACTTTTAGAGTATCAGGCGCTCATTACGCCGATGAGATAGGTATTCCGGGGCCCAGTAATTCAACAATAGATGCATGGGACGGATCTGTTGAGAGGCTCAGTTCGTCTCCTAACGCGAGGCAGGAGTCGCACAAACAAAATTTTTCCCTTGAGTATGTAAAGGATTTGGATAAAATATCAAAAGCTCGTCTTCAACTGTATGGAAATGAGGACCTTCAGACATATGTAAATCCGGACTGGTCGGTAAATGACCTGAGAAGTAATATGACCCGCGGTATGGAAGTCCAGTATGACAGAGTGCTTTCCGGCACCAAATTCCCGCACGAGATCACACTTGGTTCTGATATACACCGGGATTCTTTCCGGCAGGAAAACAGGAACACAAGAACGGATAGTATAAGCAGGAAAACTAACAGCGCATCCTTTTATGTCCAGGATATTATGGGAAGAGACCCTCTGGATTTGACAGTGGGGGCAAGATATGATCACCACTCGGCATATCCGGACCAGTTCAATCCGCACATTGGTGTTCTGTGGTATCCACTACAGAGTTTTAAGGCCTCTCTAAATATTGCCAGGGCATTCAGGGCTCCTACATTTAACGATCTTTACTGGCCTTATACCCAGGAGACCTACTGGGGTACGAACTATATAACGCAGGGTAACCCAAGCCTTAAGGCTGAGGAGGCCTATAGCTATGATATCGGTGTGGAGTATACAGACGGCAGAGATTTTTTGAGCAAACTTACACTTTTCTATATAACAACAGAAGACATGATAGCATGGAAGCAGACAATGACAAATTCAACCACCTATACATATCAGCCCCAAAATTATCTAAGAGCCAGAACAAGCGGAGCAGAGTTTGAACTGCACCAGCGTATTTCGACTGGAATAACCCACGCCATAGGGTACACATATCTTCACGCCGAAGGCAAGCAAGAAGGAGAACTAGAGTACAAGCTGCTCAAATTCCGTCCCCACCACAAGGCTCATTACCAAATCTCCTACGGGAACGATTTCGGTTTCGGTGTTACAGTTACGGGAGAATATGCGCACAAGCAGTTCGAGGCTGACGGGCTCTCCGGTATGAAACTTCCCTCATACACGCTCCTTGATATCCGCATCACGCAGAAAATCGCGGGAGCGGAACTTTTCTTCGGTATAGACAACATCACCAACAAGAAATACATGGACAGAACGGACGGATTCGGCAGACCTTATCCTCTTCCCGGCAGGGCCTTTTTCGGGGGAATTACAGTTAAACTCTTAGGGTGATAATTTATGAGAGAGAAAAATAGTTTACTTGTTTTTATCTTGATATCCTTTATTCTGCACCTGGGATTTGTATTCTTCAGGACGCAGGTTACTTCTGGGCGCTCAAGCGAGGTCTTCCTGTTTGAGGTTGAACTTATGGACGTGTCAGTTCCGGCAATTAATGTCTCCTCTTCTAATAAAGTAAAAGCACAAAAGTCGCTTTTTCCAGATAAGGCTGAAGGGGGTGAGAATAAAAAAATCTTAAATTCTTCCGTCAGTCAAAAACCGCTCTCTGAGCGATCTTTTAATGGAGAGGCATCTTTTGCGGAGCTTATAAGAAAGAAGATAGAGAGCGTTAAGCTATATCCCGCCCATGCCCGCATGAAAAACTACACCGGAGAGGTGCATCTCAGGTTTTTAATAAATACCGACGGAGAAGTGGATAAAATCAAGCTCGTTAAATCGTCTGGATTCGACATCCTGGATGAGTCAGCCATCAAAACCGTGGAAAAAGCAGCTCCGTTTATTCCCGTTCCTCAGATACTCGCCGCCAGCGGCGTCGTGGTGAGTCTGCCTATAATATTTGATCTTGAGTGAAAAGCATAAAATTTTTCTTGACATTTTACATAAAATGGTATAATTTATAATAGAAAAAATAGTTTTTGGATGGGAGATTAAAGGGGAGCCTCAGTCTCTATTTTTATATGTAGTTATAGACGAATCCACAGAGGTACGCGACCAGAAAAAGCAACCAGGTTGCTAAGCGAATTCATCTTCTGTGGTTAAAGAAGGAGGTGGAAAATGAAAGCGTTGGGGCGTCAGTTGCTGGTGGAGCTATACGATTGTGACAGGAACATGATCAATGATGCTCAGAAAATAGAGAGTATCATGACAAAGTCGGCGGTAGACATGGGTGCGACAATTGTCAGCGTATCGTTTCACACGTTTAATCCTCACGGGGTGAGCGGGGTTGTTGTTATTGCCGAATCACACCTGGCCATTCATACATGGCCCGAATACGGTTTTGCATCCATTGACATCTACACTTGTGGGGACACGGTGGATCCTTGGAAAGCGTGTGATGACATTTCAACGAAGCTAAAGGCCAAGCATGTGAGTGCTCTAGAGATGAAAAGGGGCGTGCTTAATATCCCAGGACAGAAGATAAGGCATAAGCCTTTTTCAGTAACGCAAGATAAGGAGATGGTTGGTGCGTAAGAAGAACTTATGGTTTGCCGAAAGATTCACTCCGGATGAAATTCATCGGCACAGGGTAAACAAGGTTTTGATAAAGACAAAAACGAAATATCAGAAAGTTCTGGTACTAGACACAGTTTCTTTCGGGAAATGCCTTGTACTCGACGGAGAGATACAATCCGCGGCTGTGGATGAATTTATTTACCATGAGTTGCTGACACACCCGGCAATGCTTCTTTATCCAAATCCAAAGAATGTGCTGATTCTAGGCGGAGGAGAAGGGGCCACATTACGAGAAGTTCTTAGGCATAAGAGCGTACAGAAGGTCGTAATGGTGGATTTGGATAAGGAAGTAGTTGATTTTTGTAAGAAACACCTCACTTCTTATCATCAAAAAGCGTTTTTTGATAAGAGGGTTAAACTTCGTCATGAGGATGCCCGTAAATACCTGGCGAACACGAAGGAAAAGTTCGATGTCATTATAAGCGATCTTCCCTGTCCTATCGAGGGCGGACCCGCATATTTACTCTACACAATACAATATTACAGGATACTTGCAAAGAAGCTTAAGCCTAACGGCGTTTTCAGTCTTCAGGCTGGATCCGGAGGGTTGCTTCAGTTCGGTCTTCACACAGTTATACATAGAACGCTTTCAAAGGTATTCCCAATGCTTCGTTCTTTCTCTGGATTTGTCCCTGCGTTTGACGTTCCCTGGGCATTTATCATAGCCACCAAAGGCAAAGACCCCGATAGGCTTACAAAACGCCAAGTTGATACTATGATAAAGAAAAGGGTAAAAGGCACACTAAGGTTCTATGACGGCGAGCTCCATGAGGGGCTCTTTAAGATCCCGAAATACCAGAGGGAACTCATAAAGCAGGAAAAAAGAGTAATTACTGACTCTAAACCAGTCTTTTTTTATAAATAAAACGCTAGGAAAGCCCAGATGAATATATGTAAGTTGAAAACAGACAAGGGCCTTAGCGATTTTTTTGTATACCCAGAGGTCCGGCGTAATTGAAAAAAGATCAGAACAGAACCCCTTTGTTTGATGCGGTATTGGGCCATGCTAAGAGAAAGATGGCGTCTTTCCACACGCCCGGGCATAAAAACGGAAGAAGTATTGATACCCGCCTAAAGCGTTTCAGTGGGAGCAATATATTTTTCATGGATGTTACGGTTTTTCCCGATGTGGACTCGCTGCATCATCCGAAAGGTCCTCTGAAAGAAGCACAGGAGCTTTCAGCTGAGGCATTCGGGGTAAAACATTCGTTCTTTCTTGTAAACGGGAGCACATCCGGAGTGCAGGCGATGATTTTAATCGCCTGCAATCCCGGCGATGAGATTATCGTCTCACGCAATACGCATAAGTCCGTCATAGGGGGTATTATCTTAAGCGGTGCCTCCCCAATATATGTGACGCCGCACATGCATGAGAAGCTTAATCTTTTCTATGATCTTGCTCCTGAGCAGATTGAAAAAGCACTTAGACGCCATCCAAAGGCAAAGGCTGTTCTCATAAGCTCCCCGACATATCACGGAATATGCACGGATATAGGAAAAATTGCGCGAATAGTCCATAAGCGAAAGAAAATTCTTCTTGTGGATGAGGCCTGGGGACCGCACTTGAAGTTTCATAAGAGCTTACCTCCTTCGGCTGTAGACTGCGGGGCGGACCTTGTTGTCCAGAGCGCTCACAAGGTGGGCTCTGCGATGAGCCAGGGTTCTTTGCTTCAGGTAAATTCAAACGCTGTTGATATGGAAAGGGCGAAGCGCATTGTCTCAATGCTTCAGAGTACGAGTCCCTCCTATATAATATTGTGCTCGCTTGATCTTGCTAGAAGGCAGTTTGCAAAAGAAGGCAAAGCGATTCTTGGTAAGTTACTTAAGTTACTTCATAAGGCTGCCAGGGATATTAACAGGATAAAAGGTGTGTCCTGTCTTGTTAAGCAGGACCTTGATAAAGGGTATCTGCTTGACAGGACAAAGCTTTCTATAAGCGTGCGTGAACTTGGAATTTCAGGCCATGATATTTCAAGGTTCCTGAATAAAAAATATAACATCCAGGTTGACTGTTCCAATGTCTACAACATAATAGCCATTGCGGGATTAGGGACCGATAAAGCGGATCTTGACAAACTGGTATATGCTCTAAAAGACATTGCCGATAAATACCGTAAGGCAAAGCCGCTAAGAGAACTGCCGTTTCTGCCGCTTGAGACAGAGATGGTGATGACGCCGGCTGATGCACTTGCCAGAAAATCAGAGAAAGTAAGCCTTAAAAAGGCCGTGGGAAAGGTAAGTGCAGAAATATTTTCAATGTATCCTCCCGGGATTCCGATACTTATTCCAGGAGAACTAATAAAAAAAGAAGTATGTGATTATCTTGATGAGCTAAAGGATGTAGATCCTGACGTAAAGGGTAAGAAAGTAAAGGTAGTCTGCGAGTAACTTCCAGATTGCTATTTTCGGATAAGACGGAGGAGAAGAATGAATCAGAAAGAGCTTGACGTGTTTCGTCAGATGTTGCAGGAAAAAAAGGAGAATATCCTTAAGGAAGTTCAAAAGAACAGGGAAGCCCACAACAACTTCCATTTCAACGATGTGGGCGATTCCGCGGATATCGCCTCGGATTCATACGAGAAGGAGTTCCTTTTTGAGCTGACGGACAAGGAGCAGCGTCTTCTAAACAATATTGAAGCGGCCTTACGTAAAATAGAGCACAAGAACTATGGTGTGTGCGAAGAATGCAAAGGGAAGATCAGCTCCGATCGTCTTAAAGCTGTTCCTTTTGCGCTTCTGTGCGTTTCATGCCAGTCCAAGAAAGAAGCGGGCAGCTGAGATTTTCCTCCTTTCTTTAGTAATTCCCACCCATGTAAAGAAGGAACTGTGAGTGACATACTCAAAAACCTAAATCCGGAACAAATTAAAGCAATAAAGCATGATAAAGGGCCTCTGCTCATAGTAGCCGGGGCCGGTACCGGTAAAACCACTGTCATCACCCACCGCATAGCAAATCTCATATCTGCAAAAAAAGCACTTCCTGAAGAAATACTGGCGCTTACATTTACAGATAAAGCAGCAGGGGAAATGGAGGAGCGTGTTGACGTTCTTGTCCCCTACGGCTATACCGAGACATGGATAAGCACATTCCATGCCTTCGGGGACAGGGTTCTGCGTGAGAACGCTCTGTCTCTGGGGCTGGCGAGCAATTTCCGTGTTCTGAGCAAACCAGAACAGATAATATTCTTCAGGGACCATCTCTTTGATTTCAAACTGCAGTACTTCAGGCCTTTAGGCAATCCGACAAAATACATAGAAGCCATGCTTTCGCTTATAAGCCGGGCGAAAGACGAAGATATACTGCCCGGGGATTACCTCTGCTATGTTGAAAAACTTGAGAATAAATTAAAGAAAGATAAGAAGAACAAAGAGCTAAAAGAAGATATAATCAAACAGAAGGAAATAGCTCTGGCCTACCAAAAATACCAGGAATTAATGGTCCAAGAGGGTTTCATAGATTTCGGGGACCAGGTACTTTTGACCCTGAAGCTCTTCCGTGAGCATCCGGCTATACTAAAGCGCTACAAAGAACAGTTCAAATATATCCTTGTTGATGAGTTCCAGGACACAAATTATGCACAATTTGAGCTGGTGAGACTTTTGGCAGGGGATCATAAGAACATTACCGTCGTCGGTGACGATGATCAGTCCATATACAAGTTCCGCGGTGCCGCGATAAGCAATATCTTAAACTTCAAAAAGTACTATCCAAAAGCAAAGCAGGTAGTGCTTGTTAGAAATTACCGCTCTCAGCAGGTTCTTCTTGATACAGCCTACAAGCTTATATCATACAATAACCCTGAAAGGCTTGAGGTAAAAAGCAATATAAACAAGCGTCTTGTATCCCATTTAGGCAAGGGTGAAAAAGTAAAACACCTTCACTATGACACCATATCAAGAGAAGCTGATGAAGTAGCAGAGCTGATAAAATCCAAAGTCAATGAAGGTAAGTGGCAATACAGAGATGTTGCGATACTTGTTCGCTCAAATGCCGGGGCAGACCCGTTTCTCCAGGCGTTAAATGTAGAGAATATCCCGTGGAAATTCACCGGTGCGCAGGGACTCTATGAACAAAAGGAGATAAAGCTTCTTCTTAGTTTTTTGCGAGTGGTCGCAAATCTTGATGACAGCATAAACCTCTTCCATCTTGCCACAAGTGAGATCTACGAGCTAAAAGCAGTGGATATGAGCCTGATAAACCACTACGCGACGCGCAATAACAGGTCGATATATTATGTTCTCACAAAACTTGGCGATATAAGAGAGGTAAAAGAGCGCCTTAGCGAAGAAACACTTGCCATAATAGAGAAGATCCTTACAGATCTTGAAACATATTCTAAGCTGGGTCTTAATGTCGCAACAGGTGAGCTCCTATACAGGTTTATCTATGATTCAGGCTATCTGGAGGCTCTCACCAAGGGGGAAGGTTCCTCAAATGAGGAAAAGATAAAGAACATAGCCAAGTTCTTCCTGATTATTAAAAACACGTCAAACCTGCTCCAGCATGATAGGGTGAGCCAGTTTATAAAGTACCTTGATATGCTTATTGCAGCCGGAGATGACCCGACTGCAGCAGAGATTGAGACTGAAGCAAACTGTGTGAATGTCCTTACATTCCACAAGGCAAAAGGCCTGGAATTCCCGGTGGTCATCATGGTGAGCCTTGTATCAGAAAGGTTCCCAACGAGATTCAAGAGAGATCAAATTTCTCTTCCTGAAGAACTCATAAAAGATATACTGCCTAGCGGTGATTTTCACCTGCAGGAAGAAAGAAGGCTTTTCTATGTGGGCATGACTAGGGCTCAGAGAGAGCTCTATTTTACAGGCGCAAGGGATTACGGCGGTAAAAGGCCCAAGAAGATAAGCATATTTGTCGGGGAAGCACTTGAGCTTGGCAAGAAAGACGTGACACCATACAAGACAAATCCGCTTCAGCAGATATCGGCTTATGCACCTAAGCCCGAGAATGAGGTAATACAGGAACTAGCCCCTATAGCAGATGATGAAATATTGACCATAGGGCCTTATCATGTGGATGATTACCTGACATGTCCGCTCAAGTATAAATACATACACATTCTTCGTGTTCCCATAATGAGAAACCACACGGTAGTATATGGAAGCGCTCTTCATAAAGTGGTGGAGGAATATTACAAGCGCAGGATAAAAAAGAAAAAAGTCTCATGGAAGGATATGGAAAAGATATTTGATCAGAACTGGCAGAGCGAAGGGTTCTTAAGCCGTGCGCACGAGGAAACAAGGTACAGGGAAGGACTCGAGGTTGTAAAGAAGTTCTACCAGAGACAGCAGAAGGAAGAAATCCTTCCGACATATATCGAGAAGGAATTCAAATTCCCTATTGGTAATAACAGAATTTCCGGAAGATGGGACAGGGTAGACGTGGATGGGGAAAAAGTGGTAATTATAGATTTTAAGAGCAGTGATGTAAAAGAGCAGGATAAGGCCGATAAAAAGGCTCAAAAAAACACTCAGCTTGCTATCTATGCTCTTGCGAGCAAAAATGTTCTGGGGAAAACCCCAGATTGGGTTGGCCTTTATTTCCTGGAATCTGGTATAATAGGAAAATCTGTCAAAACAGACAAGGATCTGGATGATACAATAAATAAGGTAAATAAGGCAGCAACAGGGATAAGGAGAAGAGACTATAAACCAACACCGAATTACAATGACTGTTCGTACTGCCCGTATAACACGATATGTCCATCGGCATTGAGACGGGCAAGGTATTAAAATAACAGCAACAAGACCGTATGGAGGAAATTATGAAATCAAGTGGTGATCATTGGGATAAAATATTTTGTAGTACAGAGGATGCAAAATTAGGATGGTATGAAAAGGATTCATTACAAACATTTAAGTTATTGAATCAAATCCCAGGATGGGAAAGTGCTACAATATTTATACCTGGAGCTGGAACCTCAAATTTAATTGAGGAACTCCTAGACAAAGGCGCTAAGTTAATCCTAAATGATATTAGTTGTGAGGCTATAGACAAAGTTAAAAGTAGGTTGAAGAATAAGGATGTTGGAAATACATGGATTTGCCAAGATATAGCTCAACCAATCGATAGGGGGATATTGAATTTTGATATATGGATAGATAGGGCGGTTTTACATTTCTTGACAGAGACTGATGATATTAAAGGATATTTTGAAAACGTAAAATCGAAGTTGAAAGTAGGAGGTTACGCTATATTTGCTGAGTTTTCAAAGACAGGAGCTGAAGAGTGTGCTGGCTTAAAACTTTATAGATATTCTGTAGAAGAGTTATCACAAAACTTAGGGGCATCTTTTGCGTTAGTTTCAAGCTTTGATCATATATATCTAAACCCGTATGGTGATCCAAGGCCATACATTTATGCTCTATACAAGAGAGAAAAATAAAAGGGCTATCTAAAAAAGGAGTTCTTAAATGAAAAGTTCAATAGCTATATTTAAAACGATTGTTGTCCTATTAATAGTATCCTTCGTATTAATAGCAATGAGCACTAAACTACTCCAGGCGGAGAATGGCAGACTCGAGCAAATTGCAGAACAGAGTGCGCTTAGTTCTGTCAAGGTCAAAGAGGCGATAGAGGAATTCAGGAAACTTGGGGCACAGAAGACCGTAACCGTGGGGATTATAGCTACAGGTGTAGATACATCCGTGCCGGAACTAAAAGGGCGTCTTCTCGGGGGTGCAAGTTTTGTTGAAAGCGAACCGGATGTTTTTGATTACCACGGTTTTGGAACACATGTAACTGCCATTGTTGCCGCAGTTGCGCCTAACGCAAAGATATTGCCGATTAAAGCGCTTGATAAAAGGGGAAATAGCAGCCTTCCTGTTATAATTAAAGGAATTAATTTCGCGATTGATCAAAAAGTACAAATTTTGTTGATTGCAGGCGGAGGGCCGAAAGCAACCGCAGAGCTTGGGGAAGCCGCAGTCAGAGCGAGAAAAAATGGAGTTCTTTTTATTGCTCCGTCAGGTAATGCAGGCTCTGAGAAGCCAATCTATCCGGGTTTCTTTAAGAATGTTTTGGCTGTGGGATCCACAGATGGAGAAGGTAAACTGGCGTCCTTTACAAGCTATGGAGACTGGGTCAGCCTGTATGCTCCTGGGCTCAATGTCAAATCAATTTTCGGGAACGATAGGTTCATAACATTAAGCGGAGCCCAGGCTTCAGCAGCTACTGTTGCCGGAATAGCGGCTTTGATTATGGGGATTAACCCAAATCTTAGGATAGATAGTGTTGAAAAAATACTTATTACTACGGCTACGGATATATCTGCAGAGAACAGAAAGTTGGACAGCGGAGCTAGAAGACTAAATGCTCTTGCCGCTGTTCGGGCGGCAAAAGACTCTCAAGATTAAAAATGGAGTTATAAAATGACTTTTTGCACGTCAATTCATTGTATGGATGGGAGGATACAGGAACCTATCATAAAATATTTAAGAGAGAAATATGGTATAAGCTATGTTGACACAATAACCGAACCGGGACCATGCAAAATACTTGCTGAGAATGAATACAAGGTATCTATTGACTCCATTATGAAAAGGATTAAAATATCAATAAATAAGCATGGTTCAAAACTCATCGCTGTTTCCGGCCATTATGATTGCGCGGGGAATCCCTGCGATGAAGAAGTGCAGAAAAAACAAATAAGAGGATCTGTCAAGCATCTTAAAAACAACTACCCTGAAATAGAAATAATAGGACTGTGGGTTGATAAAACCTGGAAAGTTCATGAAGTAAGGAGTTATAAAAATCTTAAAGGAGGAAAGTAAAATGAACATCAAGAAATTTATAGGTGCGGCTTTTGCAGTATTTGTCGCAATACAGGTGACAGACGCGATAATTCACGGGGCGATCCTGGGCAAAACATACATGGCCATGGAAAATGTCTGGCGTGCTGACATGATGTCCAAGATGTGGATTATGAGGGTCACTTCCTTGATATTTGCTCTGCTTTTTGTATACATTTTCTCAAAAGGATATGAAGGAAAGGGTGTAATTGAAGGGATAAGATTCGGTATAATCATAGGATTTTTAATGAATGTGGTAGGTGTTCTTAACCAGTATGTCATTTATCCTGTTCCCTTCACTATTATTGTTCAATGGTTTGGATTTGGGATGCTCCAATTTATTATTTATGGGATAATCGTTGCCTTAATTTATAAACCAATACAGAACGCAGAGCAGATCAATTTAGCTGAATGAAAATCCAATTAAAGGAGTGAGCAACCATGGATAACGTTTCTATTCTCTCAGCAGATGCCATTGGAAAGAATTTTGTTCCAAAAGAGTTTCTTACGGATGGGAAAGACGAATATCACTATCGGAACCTTCAGACCTTGGGACCAAAACAGTTTTGGAGGAATTTGCAGTCAGAAGAAATTGAAGCACTTATAAAGAACAACAATACCTCGGATAAATGGGAAGAAATCCTCGTTACAAACACATTTGACCCAGGGCTTATAAAAAACACGAACTTCTACGGTCTTGTCAGGATAGGTAATGTGCGAAATGTGATACTGGAGCATCATGACCTTAAATTGCCGGTAGGCATTACAAACAGCGTTATAGTTTCCTGTGACATAGGGGATGATGTGGCAATTCATGATGTGAGATACCTTGCCCATTTTATTATAGGCGACCGATGCATATTGTCCAATATTGATGAGATGCACACCAGTAACCACGCGAAATTCGGCAACGGTATAGTCAAGGAAGGCGAATCGGAAGATGTACGTGTATGGCTTGATATTATGAACGAGACAGGTTGCAGGAGGGTCATTCCTTTTGACGGGATGATAACAGCGGATGCGTACATATGGGCGAAATACAGGGATGATGCCAAACTGCAGGAAAAACTAAAAGAAATTACACAAAACAGCTTTGATTCACACCGGGGTTACTACGGTACGGTGGGCGAACAGTCTGTTATTAAGAATTCCCGCATTCTAAAAGACGTTAAGATCGGTCCCCACTGTTATATAAAAGGAGCAAACAAGCTAAAGAACCTGACAATTAATTCTTCGGAGGAAGAGCCCACTCAGATAGGAGAGGGTGTTGAGTTTGTAAACGGCATAATAGGCTACGGGTGTCACATGTTCTACGGTTCAAAAGCCGTGAGGTTTATTCTTGGTGACAACTCAAACCTTAAATACGGGGCAAGGCTTATACATTCATTCCTGGGAGACAATGCCACCATATCATGCTGCGAGGTGCTGCATAACCTCATATTCCCAGCGCATGAGCAGCATCACAACAATTCATTCCTTATAGCCTCTGTTGTCATGGGCCAGAGCAATATGGCTGCGGGTGCAACCATAGGGTCAAATCACAACAGCCGTGCAAATGACAACGAGATACAGGCGGGCCGAGGCTTCTGGCCCGGGCTGTGCACGAGTGTCAAGCATTCGTGCCGTTTTGCATCTTTTGTTCTTCTGTCCAAGGCAGATTATCCTGTGGAGATGGATATACCGTTTCCTTTCACGCTTCTTAACAATAACAGTTCTAAAGACCAGCTGGAGGTACTGCCGGCATTCTGGTGGATGTACAATATGTACGCGCTTGCGAGGAATTCATGGAAGTTCACAAAGCGTGACAAGAGAAAGAAAAAAGTCCAGAATATCGAATTTGAATCCCTTGCACCGGACACTGTTGAGGAGATATTCAACGCCTGCAGGCTTCTTGAGATATGGACGGCAAAGGCGAGTCTTAGAAAAAAAGGGAAGCTGAAGGGTTCCCTGGATGCGAATAAGTTTGTTGAAATGGGGCGTAAACTTTTATCCGGTTCTGAGAAGAATATAAAAGGGCTGGAGATTCTCGGCGAGGACATGGAAAAGTCAAAGAGGAAGGTAGTTATTCTGAAAGTTTATCAGGCATACCATGCATACAAGGATATGCTCTGTTACTATGCTCTTAAGAACCTTATGGCATACATGGAGAAAACCCCTAATGCTGATTTTTCCTTAATGCGTGATACCTTAGCGGGCGATCGCAAACGCAACTGGGTGAATCTGGGCGGTCAGCTTATGCCGGAGGGTGACGTTGACCAGATAAGAGCGGACATAGGTTCGGGTAAACTTAACAAATGGAAAGATATACATAAAAGATATGATGAGATCTGGGAAAAGTACCCGTTTGAGAAACAAAAGCATTCCTATGCAACGCTTTGTGATATGCTTGGTACAGATAAACTGACAAAAGAACAATGGACCCAGGTGCTGGATAAGGCCGTTGAGATTCAGGAATATGTAAGAGACCAGGTATTTATCTCAAGAAAAAAGGATTTTGACAATCCGTTTCGCCAAGCCACGTTCAGGAATATGGATGAGATGACAGCGGCTATAGGCACCATTGAAGATAACAGTTTTGTAAAGCAGGTAAATGATGAGACAGCGGCGTTTGCAAAGTCTGTAGAAGCAATTAAGGCAATGGGGTGATATCAAATAAAGCTGTATAAAAAATAAAAGAAAGGAGATAAGAATGAATCTTAAAGAAGAGAAGTATTCAAAGTTTGCATTGGTGCAGGAAATGATGGACACTGTCGGTGTAGTGAAGAATTTCAATGCCGGGCAGACAAAAGATATATCAAAGGCGATTGCATCTGCTGGAAAGCTCTTTCTTACCGGAGAAGGCTCGAGCAGGATATTCCCGGCTAAGAATGCTATCCGAAAGGCTCTCACATGGGGGTTGGACCTTAGCATAGTTACTGACGGTAGCCGTCAGTCGCTTCAGTATGACCTTTCAAAATTCGCGGTGTTCTGCGCGTCTAACTCAGGAAGGACCAAGGAAGTGATTCTTCTTGCGAAGAAACTTGCTGAAATAGGCAATGAAAAACGCTATGCATTATCGGCTAATGAGGGAATGATTCTGGAGCAAGCATGCAAAGAGACCTTTGTTCTTACATGCGGATGGGAACAGGCAGTGGCCGCAACAAAGAGTGTTGTTGAGCAGGCACTGTTTTATGAGTCAATATTGTGGCATATAAGCGGTAAAGGTAATCCGGCTGCAAGCGAGGGCCTGGCCAAGAAGATTGAAACGGCCCTTACAACAGAGGTTGCCTCAGATATAATTGATGCAGCAACAAAAGCTCCGACCATTTATTTTGCTGGCTACAATGACGGTGTGGCTGAAGAGCTGACATTAAAGACCAATGAAATAACCAGAAGAAAGTCAGATTATCTTGAAGGCACATATGCGGTTCACGGGATAGAAGAGGTTATGGATAAAGATGACATAGTTTTTGTTGTGGACCCTATAGATGAGGAAATAGAAAAGTTTCAGGAAGTTCTGATTAAGGGAGTAGGGCTAAAAGTCGTGGCTATTTCTAACAAGAAAACACCTTTCCCCACTATTCTGACACCGGATGCAGGTGTGATGAACCCTTATGTTTATTTAACAGCCGGATGGAACCTGCTTGTTGAGATAGGTTTGGCTCTTGATATCAACCTGGACAAGCCCCAACGCGCGAGGAAGGTCGGGAACGAATTTGTTGAATCAATATAAATGAAGGAAAAAAAACCAGTTCTTCTTTAGAAATACGGGATTGTTGCATTTACCCCTCTGCAAAAATATATTGCAGAGGGGTTTTAATTGGTGTAATATAAAATATAATACAGGCAAGCATTACAAATAAGGAATTAAGCCATGGAAAATGTGAAGATCACCATTGTAGGGGCAGGCATTGTGGGGCTTGCAATAGCCAGGGAGCTTTCCCAAAACTACGGTGAAATTGTAGTTATAGAGAAGAATTTCTCTTTTGGGGAGGAAACAAGTTCCAGAAACAGTGAAGTTATCCATGCCGGTATATATTATCCGAAAAATTCTCTCAAAGCCAGGCTATGTGTTGAAGGCAAGGAGTTAATATACAAATACTCTAAAGAACACAATGTTTCTTCTAAGAAAACAGGGAAGCTAATAGTAGCTGTGAATAGTGATGAGGTGGAGAGACTTGAGAGCCTTTGTAAGCGCGGTATAGAAAACGGTGTAGAGGATTTAAGGGTAATATCCGAGCAAGAAGTAAAAAATCTTGAGCCGAACATAAGAGCTGTTGGGGCTATATATTCGCCTTCCACTGGACTCGTGGATTCTCAGGCTCTTATGCAGTCATTTGTTTTGGAGTCCAAACGCCGCAATGTAGAATTTGCCTATGAGACGGAACCAGAGAATATAGAACATAAAAATGATGGTTATAAGGTATTTGTCAGGGATAAATCAGATCGCATGTCCAGCTTTTTTACGAATATATTAATTAACGCAGCAGGACTTGGGTCAGAAAAAATAGCGAGAATGGCCGGTATTGAGAAAAAAGAATATAAATTGAAATAATGCAAAGGGAGTTATTTTAAGGTTAAAAGTGAAAAAGCAAAGTTGATCAACCATCTCATTTATCCTCTTCCTTGCGAGGGAAGCGTGAGCCTTGGTATTCATACGGCTCTGAATTTATCAGGGAATCTAAGGTTGGGGCCGGATGCTGAATATATAGATAAGCTAAATTATGATATCGATGAGTCAAAAAAAGAGTTTTTTTATGAGGGCACAAGACATTTTCTGCCGTTTATAGAATTGGGAGATCTTAGTCCTGATATAGCCGGGGTAAGGGCAAAACTGCAGGGGGAGGGTGAAGGGTTCAGGGATTTCATTATAAAGGATGAATCCGAAAATGAACTTCCGGGTTTCATAAATCTTGTGGGTATTGACTCTCCAGGACTTACCTGCGCAATGTCTATTGCCAAAAAAGTTAAAACAATAGCGGAGCCTTTCCTTTAAAGGGGGATAGAAAAATGGTACTGAAGATAGGACACAGAGGTGCGGCGGGATATGAACCTGAAAACACGTTGCTTTCAATAAAAAAAGCACTTCAGTTAAAAGTTGATTTTGTAGAATTGGACGTGCAGGTTTGCAAAACAGGGGAAGTGATTGCGATGCATGATTCTAAAATCGACAGGACAACAAACGGAAAAGGATACATTACAGAGAGAACATTTGAGGAATTAAGGATGCTGGATGCAGGTAAGGGGGAGAAAATCCCGACACTTGAGGAAGTGCTTGACCTGGTAGACAGGAAAACAAAAGTAAATATAGAGATCAAGGGAGAAAATGCGGCAAAAGCCGTTTTTAATATTTTGAAGATTTATGTAAATGAAAAGAGTTGGACATGGGGTGATTTTCTCATTTCTTCATTTAATCACCCGGAACTTCTCAAACTAAAAGAACTCATCCCAGATGTTAAAATAGGGGCAGTCATTGCAGGAATACCAGTTGATTACGCAGCTTGCGCTGAGAAAGTTCATGCTTATTCTCTGCACCCGTCCAAGGAATTCATTAACCAGACCCTGATTGATGATGCGCACAAAAGGGGACTGCAGGTTTTTATATACACTTTAAATGACAAAGATGATATAGACCTTATGAAATCTATTGGTGTGGACGGTATTTTCTCTGATTTTCCTGACAGGCTGTAAACCTTCCAAGATCGATGGCAAGAGGAGTCCTCAAAGCGGGGGGAAATCACCTACTGCTGTGGTTGACAGGCAATACCAGCGTTTCTGGGTTCACCAAAGTAAGGCGGACGTTTATGCCAAACTGGGTAAATACGAAGATGCGATAGCAGAATACAAAGAGATGATAAAACTTGATTCGGAGAGCAAGCTCTCGTACCAGAGGATCGAAAAAGCCTATTCATTGCTTTCCAAGCAGAGAAAGCTTACTGCCCCGGAAGAAAAAAAAAGGAAAGAAAATATGAATCTAATGAAGAAACTTAAGAAGAAAAAGCCGGAAAAGGGTGATTCCTAGTATTAAATCCGTAAAAAACACATAAATTTCAACGTAATTTACCAAAACGCACAAGATGGGATTGGAATAGTTCTTGTGCGTTTTTCCTTTGAGGGGTGTATTTGCCATAAAATGCGTTGACATATATATAGAAATATATTAGAATTATAGAGTTAATAAAGTGTTAATATGGGGATTCTTATGCCCAAAATTGTAATAGACAAGAAGAAGTGCAAGGGATGCGCAATGTGTGTGCATGCATGTCCCAAGCACTTGATAATAATGAGTAAGGAATTCAACAAGAAAGGGTATCATCCTGCTCATTTTACGTCTGAAAAAGATTGTACCGGGTGCGGCTTGTGCTTTCAAGTCTGCCCGGATCTTGTTATAGAGGTATGGAAATAGTATGGCAAAAAAAGTGCTAATGAAGGGCAATATTGCTATGGGGGAGGGTGCTATCAAGGCAGGCTGCGGGGCATACTTCGGGTATCCCATAACACCACAGAATGATTTTACCGCCAATATGGCCAAGAGGATGGTGGAGCTTGGAAAGGTGTTTATACAGTCGGAGAGCGAGATCTCCGCAATTAATATGGTATTTGGAGCTGCTGTTACAGGGGCTCGTGCCATGACATCCTCGTCCTCTCCCGGGATAAGTCTCAAGCAGGAAGGCATATCATATCTTGCGGGTTGTGAGCTGCCCTGTGTCATAGTAAATGTACAGCGTGGTGGCCCCGGTCTTGGGAATATATCCGGAAGCCAGGCAGACTATTTCCAGGCAACACGCGGCGGAGGGCATGGGGATTACAGAACACTTGTTCTTGCCCCCGACTCTGTACAGGAGATGTATGACCTTACGCAGGAGGCGTTTGACCTTGCGGACAAGTATAGAAATCCCGTAGTCATTCTTGTTGACGGCGTGTTGGGGCAGATGATGGAACCTGTTGATATTGATAGCGAGGTAAAGAAACACAAGTTACCAAAGAAGGACTGGGTGCTTAACGGTTGCAAAGGAAGGGAACCCAGGAGTATTAAGTCTCTACTAATGGAGGAAGGAGCTCTTGAGGCTCATAATTGGGAGCTCTTCGATAAATATAAAAAGATGCAGAGTGAAGTGAAGTGCGAGGTGGAAGATATAGATGACGCTGATGTTGTGCTTGTTGCTTTCGGTATAGCTGCACGTGTATGTAAGACAGCAATGCAGATAGCTAATAAAGACGGGAAGAAAATAGGTCTGATAAGACCTGTAACACTTTATCCTTTTCCCAGTGATATAATATCAAAGGTGGCTGGTAAGGTAAAGAAATTCCTGGTCGTGGAGATGAATCTCGGGCAGATGGTAGAGGACGTCAGACTTGCGGTGGCCGGCAAGGCAGAGGTGCATTTTTACGGAAGGCCGGGTGGTGGGATTAGCTCCCATGAAGAGATATTAGAAGAGCTGGAGAAGCTTTAATATGAAGAAGGTACTATCACGTACAGAGTCACTAAAAGATACTGTTATGTCATACTGCCCTGGTTGCGGGCATGGTATCGCGCACAGGCTTGTCGCAGAGGTGATCGATGAGCTCGGGGTGCGTGAGAGTACAGTAGGCATCGCTCCCGTGGGCTGTGCGGTATTTGCGTATGATTACTGGAATTTTGATGTGACCGAGGCTGCACACGGAAGGCCTCCTGCTGTTGCAACAGGCATAAAAAGGGTAATGCCTGATAAGGTGGTTTTTACCTATCAGGGTGACGGTGACCTTATGGCTATAGGAACAGCGGAGATAATCCATGCCGCAAACCGCGGTGAGAATATAACGACTATATTTATCAACAACTGTATATACGGGATGACAGGGGGTCAGATGGCTCCGACAACGCTTATCGGGCAGAAGACCACTACAACACCTTTTGGAAGGGACCAGAAGCTCGCGGGATATCCTATCAGAGCTTGTGAGCTGCTGGCAAGTCTTGACGGTGCAACATACCTTGAGCGTGTGTCGGTGGACAGCGCCAAGAATATTATACAGGCAAAGAAGGCGATAAAAAAGGCATTCAAGGTGCAGCTTGATAAGAAGGGTTTTTCGATGGTAGAGGTTCTCTCGCCCTGTCCGACTGACTGGGGGCTTGACACCCAGGAATCGATTGCTTGGCTCAGGGAGAACATGATACCGTACTTCTCTCTTGGGGTAGTAAAAGATAAGACTTAAAGGAGTCTTTATGCAGGAAGAAGTAATTGTTGCAGGATTCGGGGGCCAGGGTATAATGTTCATGGGTAGACTGCTGGCGCATGCCGCGATGCAGGAGAATAAGAACGTGACGTTCTTTCCTTCATATGGTGCCGAGATGCGCGGAGGAACAGCAAATTGCACTGTTGTAATATCTGATGAGGAGATAGGGTCTCCTGTAGTAAAGCATCCTCATAGTATTATAGTCCTTAACCAGCCTTCTACAGATAGATTTCTTCCCAGGATAAAGGATAAAGGGATATTAGTCGTCAACTCGTCTCTAGTGCATGATATAGATAAAAGGGACGGTATAAATATTGTGAAGATAGAGGCAAGCCGGATCGCTGAGAGTTTGGGTGAGAAGAAAGTGGCGAACATGGTTGCCGTTGGAAGTTATATAAAAAAGACAGGTATACTGAAACTGGTGAGTCTTAAAGAGAGTTTAAAGATACTTCTAGGCGAGAAGAAAAAGAATCTCATAGACATTAACATAAAGGCGCTTGAGCACGGATATAACAAATATTAAGAGGGAGGTGCTATGAAAGCTCTTAAAATCGTTTTGGGGTTGTTTTTGCTGGTTGCAAGCATGGGTTTTCTCTACCGACCCAACATCATAATGAAGATAAACGAGATAGGAAGAGATTATATCTTTAATGATGTTTGGGTAATAAGCCATCGCTGGAAGGTAGGGGTTCTGTTGTTTGTGATGTCCCTCATAGCCCTGTACATGGGCATGAGCATGCCAGTAGCGCATTAAAAATATCAAGGTTAAGGAGTTCACGCAGTGAATGTACGTGATCTGTGCAATAATATTCTAAAAAAAGTCTGCACCAAGGAAGGTCTTGAGGCAGAGGTGTATCTCATCGAAAGAAAGAGCACCAATATTGTCATAAGCCAGAAAAAGATAGAGGACTGCAAGGTTTCGCATAACAAGGGGGTAGGTCTTAGGATCCTCTCGGACAACAGATGGGGCAGCGCTTATACAACGAGTTTTGATTCGAAGGATATTGATGCCATGGTAGGTATGGCATGGATGAACCTATCCCATACGACCGCTGATCAGCATAACAAATTGCCGGCTCACGAAAAGGGACTGGGGAGAGACCTGGATGACCTTATGATATATGACGCTTCTCTTGTGGGGATTTCCCTTGATGAGAAGATGAAGCAAGTGCTCCTGATGGAAGAAAAGACGCTTGCTTTCGATAGTAAGGTAAAAAATGTTCCTCATGCAGCTTATAGTGACAGCGAATTCACCGTGAACATAATTAATTCACTGGGAGTTGACGCCTCTTACTGCGGAACGGGATGTTCCATAGGAGTGGTTGCACTGGCTATGGGAAACGAGCAGACGCAGACCGGCAGTGAGTTCTCTGCCAGGAGGTTTTACAAAGACCTTGATGTGGGGAAAATGGCCCAAAGCGCGGCATGGCGTGCGGTGAGTATGCTCGGGGCACAACCTGTCAAGACAAAACGTACCACTATACTCTTTGACCCTCTTGTTGCAGGAGAATTCCTTAGCCTTATAGCAAGCGGGGTTTGTGCTGATTCCGTGCAGAGGGGTAAATCGCTTTTTAAAGGCAAGGTGGGTAAGAGAATAGCATCAAAGCTTGTCTCGATCCAGGATGACGGTATTCTTTCAGGAGGTATTTCCACTGCTTTTTGTGACGATGAAGGAGTGTTAAGCCAAAAAAAGACAGTAGTTAAGGATGGGGTGCTGCAGGGTTATTTGTATGACACATACAGCGCTTCAAGGGATAATACAAAATCAACAGGTAATGCGGTAAGAGGCTCTTTCAAGGACAGCCCGGGTGTTGGCACTACCAATTTTTTTATAGAAAAGGGAGAAAAATCCAAAGAGGATATTATAACGGATACAAAAGAAGGTTTCTATGTCATAGAAGTAATGGGAATGCATATGGCTGACCCCATATCAGGCGATTTTTCCGTGGGGGCATCGGGCTTGTGGATACGCAAGGGAGAATTCACGGTCCCTGTTCAGGGAGTTACGATAGCGGGAAACATTATAGATCTTTTGAATTCAATAGACGGTGTTGGGAGTGACCTCATGTTCTACGGGGGTATAGGCTCTCCGACTCTCAGGATACAGGATATAATGATAGGCGGGATGTGATGATATGAGTATTTCAGGAAAAACAAAAACAGTCGCAATATTGGGATGGCCTGTTGAGCATACGCTCTCACCCATAATGCACAACAGCGCGTTTGCCAAGCTAAAACTTGATTATGTTTATGTCGCGTTCGGTGTGCATCCTAAAGAACTCAAAGGTGCTGTTGAAGGCATCAGAGCCCTGGGTATAGCGGGTGTCAATGTAACAGTACCTCATAAGGAAAGCGTTATGAGGCATCTTGACTCTGTGAGCAAGGATGCATCACTTATCGGGGCTGTCAATACCGTATGCAACGAGGGCGGAACGCTTAAGGGGTATAACACTGACGGGGAAGGTTTTATTACTTCTCTCTTAAAAGATGCGAAAATAAAACTCGAGGGGAAAAAGGTCGTTCTTATAGGTGCGGGAGGTGTCGGCAAAGCCATAGCTGTAAAGCTGGCACAGAGGCCCATAGAGCACATGGTCATAACTGACAAGATAACGCCCAAGGCCAAGAAACTCTCAAGGCATATTGTTAAAAACATTCCTGACTGTTGCGTATATGCTCTTCATTGCAAAGGCAGGGCGCTTAAGGACGAGATATTAGCTGCCGATATACTGATCAACGCGACTCCTTTGGGAATGCACCCAGAAGATCCGCCTGTGGTGGATCCGAAACTGCTCAGAAAAAAACTCTTTGTCTATGATGTTGTGTACAACAGGGAGACGGAATTGCTAAAGCAGGCAAAGCAAGTGGGCGCTAAACACCTGGGAGGGCTCGGTATGCTCTTATACCAGGGTGTCATAGCATTTGAATTGTGGACCGGGAGAGAAGCTCCGGTTGATATAATGCGTAAGGAATTAAAAAAAAGGTTTTAACCAGGTATTTTTTGGAAGATCAAAAGGAGGAAACCATGTTGCGCTTTTTAACAGCAGGAGAATCTCACGGAAAGAGTCTTACTGCTATTATAGAGGGGATTCCAGCCAAGCTTGGTCTGGGTGAGAAGGATATAAACAAGGAGCTCACGCGCCGCCAAAGCGGATACGGCCGTGGCAGGCGCATGCAGATAGAAAAAGACACGGCTGAGATAACATCGGGCGTAAGGCACGGCAAGACACTTGGAAGTCCAATTACCATGATTATAAAGAACAGGGACTGGCAGAACTGGAAGAATATCATGTCTATTGAACCTGCGGGAAAGAATTCCGCCCAGGCCGTGACGCATCCAAGACCGGGTCATGCTGACCTTGCGGGTCTTCTTAAGTACGGTTTCAGCGACGCGAGGAATATTATTGAAAGGGCCAGTGCGCGAGAGACCGCGGCAAGGGTTGCACTTGGCGCTGTTTCCAAGAAACTACTGGGTGAGTTCAAGATCAAGGTATACAGCAGGACTGTTCAAATCGGTAGTGTGAAGTGTACGGATGAATTTCATCCTTCACCGGCCAGTATAAAACTGATAGAATCCTCTAAAGTAAGATGTCTTTGCAAGGACTCCACCAAGAAGATGATAGCCTTAATAGATGAGGCCAGGGATAAAGGCGATACTCTCGGAGGAATATTTGAAATAGTGGTAACAAATGTTCCGGTGGGGCTTGGCAGTCATGTTGATGCCTCTCTTAAGCTTGACGGCAGGCTGGCACAGGGTCTTATGAGCATACAGTCTGTAAAGGGAGTAGAAGTAGGGCTTGGTTTCGAAGCCGCAAGGCGCTTTGGTTCTCTTGTCCATGACAGGATCCTCTACCAGAAGGGCTCATCGGCCAATAAAGGGAACAGGTTCTTCCATAAGACGAATAATGCCGGAGGCATAGAGGGCGGGATAAGCAACGGCGAGAGTATCACATTAAGAGTCGCTGTGAAACCTATCTCCACTCTGATGGATCCCCTGCAATCGGTTGATATAGTGACAAAGAAGGCTGTCAAAGCCACGGTAGAACGCTCCGATGTGTGCGTTGTTCCTGCTGCGGGTGTTGTTGGCGAGGCAGTTGTTGCATTTGAGATTGCCCGGGCGATGAAGGAAAAATTCGGCGCAGACAGCGTAGATGAAATGAAGACAAATTTTATGAATTATATCGAAAGCGTCAAAGGAAGATAACAGGGGCTGGGATGAATATCGCTCTCACTGGGTTTATGGGAACAGGTAAAACGGCTGTTGGCAAGAAACTGGCCAAAAAGCTGGACATGAAATATATTGACACCGATCTAATGATAGAGAAGGAAGCGGGGCTGACGATCCCCGGGATTTTTAAGAAGTTCGGTGAGCCCTGTTTCCGGGATCTTGAAACAAAGGCGGTGAAATCAGCCGCGAAACTCGATAACTGTGTTATAGCAACCGGTGGCGGCGTGGTACTTCGCAAACAGAATATGGAAGCACTCCAGAAGAACGCTGTGGTTGTGTGCCTGGAGGCAAATGTTGATGTCATAATGAAGAGAACATCTAAGAACAGGAAGAGACCTCTTCTTGCAGATGTAGAGGACACAAGGAAGAAAATAAAAGAAATGCTTTCTTTTCGCAAACCCTTCTACAAGAGAGCGGATCTAAAGATTGATACATCAAGTATGACAGCAGGGGCTGTCGTTAAGAAGATAATCGAATTTATCAGCTCACACAGGAGTGCTTAATGAGCGTTGTAAGGGTAGATCTTAAAGAACGAAGTTACGATATACATGTGGGTGTCAAGCTCGAGTCAACAGGAGAAGCTCTTGAGCAGCAAAAGTTTGATAAAAAGATCATGGTTGTCAGTAATCCCACCGTGGATTCCCTCTACGGTGAGAAGGTAAAGGGAAGCCTCCAAAAAGCGGGTTTTAGTGTTTTTAGTGCCGAGGTTGCCGAGGGTGAGAAGTACAAGACACAGGAGGAAGCAAACCGCCTATACGATGAGTGCATGAAGGCTAAGCTTGAAAGGCAATCCGCTATCGTCGCGCTTGGCGGAGGGGTGATAGGGGACCTGACTGGCTTTGTCGCGGCGACTTTCATGCGGGGAGTGCCCTTTGTACAGGTGCCGACCACACTTCTTGCCCAGGTTGATTCCAGTGTCGGCGGTAAGGTAGCCGTCAACATGCCAAGCGGCAAGAACATGGTGGGTGTATTCTACCAGCCAAGACTTGTATACATTGATCCAAGTGTGCTTTCTACGCTCCCGATGGAAGAGTTCAGTGCCGGTATGGCTGAGGTTATAAAATACGGGGTGATATCTGACGGGAAGTTCTTTGATTTCCTTGAAAAGAATATAGATAAAATACTCGCCCTTAATGCAGAAAGCCTTGAGAAGGTGATAACAACTTCATGCAGGGCAAAGGCTGATGTGGTTGAGCAGGATGAGAGAGAAAAGGGCTTACGCGCGATACTAAACTTTGGTCATACGGTTGCTCACGCGCTTGAAACTCTGACGGAATACAAAAGATACCGCCACGGGGAAGCGGTTTCCATAGGTATGGTATGCGCGGCTAGAATAGCCGAGCTTTGTGGAATTTGTGATAAAAGTATTGCTCAGAGACTGCAAAAGCTACTAAGCAAAGCGGGATTGCCAGTTACAATTGACAGCTCACTCTCACATGAGGGCATTATAGAACTCTTGAAGCATGATAAGAAAGTCAAAGACCAGAAGGTGCGCTTTGTGCTGCCTGAATCAATGGGTAAGGTTGTAATCCGTGATGATATTGATGAGAAAAAAGTAAGAGAAGCTCTTAGTTTAATCACTAAGTAAAGGAGTTAAAAATGAAAATTCTTATAATCCATGGTCCGAACCTGGATCTATTGGGAACAAGAGAGCCGGAGATATACGGTACGCTAACTCTGAAGGAGATAAACGTAAAACTCATGGAACTCGCCCAGAAGCACGATTGTGAGCTTGATATTGTACAGTCGGACCATGAGGGGACCATTGTAGAGGAGATAAAAAAGGCCAAGGGCAATATGGATGCGCTGGTGATAAACCCGGCGGCATACACACACACGAGTGTGGCTATAAGGGATGTTCTTCTTGCAATCGGTATTCCCGCTGTGGAAGTGCATCTCTCAAATATTTACAAGCGGGAGGAATTCCGTCACAAATCTCTTATTGCTCCCGCGGCAGAGGGACAGATTTCCGGTTTCGGAGTGGACAGCTATCTATTGGGTTTAACAGCTGCCATCAACTTGGTGAAAAACACCAAAAAAGGGTAAGGCGTGAACAGTGCGAGGATAAGGAAGCTTGTATCCTTAATAAAAAAACATAAAATTGATGCTCTTCTTATCACTAATCCGGTAAGTCTTAGGTATTTTACCGGCTTTGGTGAAGAGGGGTGTCTCGCTTTATTTAAGGCAAACAGCACAATAATACTTGCCTGTTCTAAGATGCTCTACCATCAGGTTTGCTCTGAGGTGAAGGGTGGACGTGTCAGGGTTGTTTTGCAGAAAAGGCTCGGGGATATTGTAAAAGCAGGGAAAATAAAGTCGCTGGGTTTTGAACAAGAGTATGTTAGCGTGGGAGCTTTGGGGAGACTTAGAAAGATGATCCCTAGAGCAAGGCTCGTTGGGCTTGATCTTGTAGAGCAAATAAGAACAATAAAGGATAAGGTGGAGATAAGGCTTTTGCGTCGCTCGGCACATATAGTTGCCCAGTCATACAGAAGGCTTCTTTCATGGCTGAATTCCGGTGTAAGCGAATTTGACCTTGCCCGCAAGGCAAGCGAAGTAATGATAGAAAAAGGTGCAGAAGGCGTATCATTTGATCCTGTTATCGCTTTTGGAAGCCATGGTGCTTTTGCACATCATGTGCCTTCTGATAAAAGATTCTCCAAGGGCGCAATTGCCCTTATTGATATGGGATGTACTTATAAAAGATATGCTTCGGATGTTACAAGGACACTTGTTAAGGGAAAGGGGCCTTCCCGGAAGTTAAAAAGCGGTAGGAATATAACTTACCAGGAAGTGTACAGGATTGTTCTTGCGTCACAGACAGAAGCAATAAAGAAAATAAAGCCAGGTGTACCTTGCAGGTATGTTGACAAAGTCGCTCGAAATGTGATAGAGGAAGCAGGTCTTGGTGAATACTTCGTGCACTCTACCGGCCACGGCATAGGAATGAGTGTACACGAGAGACCGTCTCTTGCTCCGAAGAGTAAAGACGTTCTTTTAGAGAATATGGTTGTAACCGTTGAGCCCGGGGTCTATATCCCCGGGTGGGGCGGTGTACGGATAGAGGATATGGTCCTGGTCACAAAAAGGGGCCATAAGGTTTTAAGCGAAATACCTAAATGAGAACATGAACAGGAGGAAAAAACTAGAACATGATTTCAACTGCAGATTTTAGAAACGGCATGAGCATTGAATTAGAAGGAGATTTGTATTCTATTGTAGAATTTCAGCACCACAAGCCCGGCAAAGGCGGTGCGGTGGTGAGGACAAAACTTAAGAATTTCAAGACCGGCGCTATCATGAACAAGACATTCAGGGCAGGCGAAAAAGTGGAGCAAGCCATTATAGAGAAAGAAAAGAAGCAATATCTGTACAATTCCGGAGACACATACTATTTTATGGATCTCCAAACATATGAGCAGGTCCCGCTTGACGTGAAACTCTTGGGGGACAGCATGAAATTCCTGAAAGAAAATATGGAGATAGAAATACTCGTACACAACGCTTCCGTCATAGGGGCGGAACTGCCGACTTTCGTTGACTTGAAAGTGACATATACCGAACCCGGTCTGCGCGGTGACAGGGTCTCAAACGCGAGTAAACCCGCGACACTTGAGACAGGAACACAGATACAGGTTCCTCTTTTTGTAGAAATAGGCGATTTAATACGCATTGACACAAGAACAGGAGAATACAGTCAGAGAGCATAACCGCAAGTTATAGGAGGTAATTATGGAACCCAAGGACATCAGAAAATTTATTGACCTAATTGAAGGGACCGACATCATTGAGCTGCTTTGGGAGAAAGACGGTGTGAAGATAGGGCTTAAGAAAGGTTCTGCACCGGAGTTGAGCGAGACAGCTGTGGAGAGTTCTTCCGGGACTCAGAAAAAGAGCACAAAGTCCTCAGACGGTACCGGCACGCAGGTGCCGAGCATACAGGAAGAGCATACGGAAGCGCTAAGCAAGGGGAGAATATCTATAAAGGCGTCTATAGTAGGAAGTTTCTTCCGTTCAACGTCTGCGGATTCATCGCCTTTTGTTGAGGAAGGTTCTATCATAAAGAAAGGCCAGAAGATATGTGTGATAGAGGCGATGAAAGTCATGAAGGAAATTACCGCCACGGTAAGCGGAAAGATAGTAAAAATCCTGGTTGAAGACGGAAGTCGCGTGGAATACGGTCAGGATATGTTCCTGGTTGATACCAAGGCAAAAAAATAATAAGAGGGGTGTTTCATGTTCAAAAAAATACTAATAGCAAACAGAGCAGAGATAGCCCTGCGAGTAATAAGGGCTTGCAAGGAAATGGGTATACTCACCGTGGCTATTCACTCAGAGGCGGACAAAGACTGTCTTCATGTGAAGAACGCTGATGAGAGCATATGCATAGGGCCTGCCGAGTCAAACGCCAGTTATCTCAATATCCCTAATATAATAAGCGCGGCCGAGGTCTCAGGAGCTGATGCCATTCATCCGGGATACGGTTTTCTTGCCGAGAACGCTTACTTCGCCGAGGTATGCGAGTCCTGTGGTATCAAGTTCATAGGTCCTTCCAAGGATGTCATAGTCAAGATGGGGGATAAATCCCAGGCCAGGAAGACCATGAGAAAAGCCGGAGTTCCCATCATACCGGGAAGCGAAGGGATTGTTTCTAAAATCGAGGACGCCGTAAAAATCTGCAAGAAGATAAAATACCCAGTCGTCGTAAAAGCTTCCGCGGGCGGTGGTGGTAAAGGTATGCGCATAGTGCAGAACGAAGAGGCTCTTGAGAACGCTATGCTAACCGCCCAGGCAGAAGCAAAAGCGGCCTTCGGTAAAGCCGATTTATACATTGAGAAATTCATAGAAGAACCAAGACATATAGAATTCCAGATCATGGCTGATGTCAAAGGTAATATCATATACCTTCCAGAGAGGGACTGTTCCATACAGAGGCGTCACCAGAAACTGCTCGAGGAATCCCCCTCTCCTTCGGTAAGCACCAAACTCAGGAAGCGTATGGGCAAGGCTGCATGCAAGGTTGCAAAGGCGGTCAAGTATGTTACCGTGGGCACGGTAGAGTTTCTCGTGGACAAGAAAGGCGACTTCTATTTCATGGAGATGAATACCAGGATACAGGTAGAGCATCCGGTCACGGAACTCGTGACAGGAATAGACCTCGTCAAGGAACAGATACGCCTTGCTGCCGGAGGTAAAATCGATATTGACCAGGATGACATTAAAATAAGGGGGCATGCACTTGAGTGCAGGATAAACGCTGAAGATCCGAACAAGGATTTTATTCCCATACCCGGAGTAGTAACCCAGTTCATAGCGCCTGGTGGTTTCGGGGTCAGGGTTGATTCGCATCTCTACGCTGGATATGAAATCCCCACCTATTATGACTCGCTCATTGCAAAACTAATAACGTTCGGTAGGAATCGTCAGGAATCCATAGAGCATATGCAGCGCGCTCTCGGGGAATTCGTTATAGAGGGGATAAAGACAACCATACCATTCCACCAGAGGGTGCTTAATAATGCCTTTTTTAGAAAGGGGGAAGTGTATACAAACTTCATACAGAAAAGGCTTCTGGGAGAAAAATAACAAGGAGAATAAATAATGAGGGATTTTATAAAAGAATGCCTTAAAGAAAATATAAACACAACCAAGCTGCTTGCCTCAAAGAAGATTCACGAGATCAAGAAGATATCAAAAGCAATTATAAAGGCATATAAGAGGAAAAGAAAAGTCGTTTTCTTCGGCAACGGTGGAAGCGCTGCAGACGCCCAGCATCTTGCTGCAGAATTCGTCTGCAGGTTCAAGAAAAACAGGAGTGCCTTAAACGCCATTGCTCTTACTGTCAACACATCAATCTTAACGGCAATAGGCAATGATTTTGAATACAAGGACATATTCTCGCGTCAGGTTGAGGCCATAGTGCAAAAAGGGGATGTAGTTGTCGGGATAAGCACAAGCGGTACATCTCCCAATGTGATAGAGGCCATAAAGAAGGCAAAAGAAATGGGTGCCGTAACAGTAGGCTTTACAAAGCAGGGAACGCTTCTTGCTGATGAGGCGGATATAGCACTCGATGTTCCAAGCGATGATACCCCGCGCATCCAGGAAGCTCATATTACTGTCGGGCATATAATATGCGCCATAGTGGAGAACGAACTGTTTGCCTGAGAAAAAGAGTGAGTCATGGAAAACAAAAAGGTTCAACAATTAGAAAATATGCAAAAGATAGTTAAAGAGCTAAAACAACAGGGGAAGAAAGTAATATTTACAAACGGGTGTTTTGATCTTCTCCACGTCGGGCATGTGCGTTATCTAAAGGAAGCCAAATCACACGGGGATGTAATGATTGTAGGTATTAACAGTGATGATTCGGTGCGCAAGATAAAAGGTGAGAAAAGGCCTATAGTCCCTGCGGTGGAGAGGCTCGAGATACTAGCTGAACTTGAGTGCATAGATTACCTGGTCGTTTTCTCGCAGACCACCCCCGAGGATGTTATAAAAAAGATTGCGCCTGATGTACTGGTGAAGGGTTCAGATTACGAGGTGCATGAGGTTGTAGGAAGGGATTTTGTTGAAGCAGCAGGGGGTAAGGTGATTCTTGTTCCTCTTGTAAGGGACAGGTCTACTACCCGCCTTATCAAGAAAATCAAGGAGGGAGTATGAAGTGCCCAAAATGCGGTTATGAGAATAAAAGTAGTATCGGAGCCTGTTTGATGTGCTATGCGATGCTCAAAACTTCCGGTGAAGAAGCATCTAAACCTTCACCTCCTCCAAAGCCTAAGGCAGAAAAGCCTAAACCACCTCCACCTGAACCAGAGCCGGAAGTGATTGAACTTGAGCCTATACCTGAACCACCAGTTGCTCCTGTGGAAGAGATAAAGCTTGAGCCGACACCTCCTCCACCTGAACCAAAAAAGGAGGCACTTGTTCCTCCCCCACCACCTCTGAAACCCTCACTGGAGGATAAGGCAAAACATGAGGCAAAACCGTTAAGCAAAGATAAGAAGCATGGTTTATTAGGTCGTTGGTGGACTACTCTATGGGCGGTGCTGAAATCACCTAAGTCATTCTTTGACTCAATGCCAAGGGGTGAAGGTCTTGCTAAACCGTTTGTCTTTATTTTGATAAACATGATTATTGCTGGAATTGGATTTTTCCTGCTCTTCATGCTAGGCAGTAAGATGCAGCCGAATATGCATATTCCTGCTCTTTCCGGTATATTTATGTTACTAGGTCTTGTTGTGTTTGTTATAATTTTTGGTATCCTGTCAGTCACCTTTTTCATACAGGCAGCGGTTATAAACATATGTGCAAAGTTGCTTATGGGGACTGGTAATTTCGAAGATACATTTGACGTTGTTGCATACAGCAGTGCAGTAAATGTTTTTAACTGGATTCCTTTCGTTAACATTCTAATGGGGCTTTACGGTGCATACATACTCATAGTGGGCTTAAAGAAAGTCCATAATTTTTCAACAGGTAAGGTGACGCTGGCTCTTCTGATGCCCTTGTTACTTGGTGTGGCACTTGCTATTATTTTTGTGATTCTGGGGAGTTTTCTTGGCTCCTGCTAACTTATGAATCTGTCGGGGTTGACTGAAGTTGAAGAACCTAAAGGTTTACCGTATTATTGATGCCAACCTTAACCGTGCGCGTGAGGGATTACGGGTTATTGAGGATGGTGCACGGTTTCTTTTTAATGATAAAACAATAACATCTAAAATAACAAAGCTAAGGCACTCGCTGGAATCCGTGACCAGAAAGATATATCCTGAGCTTATCGCAGCTCGTGATTCCGTGCGCGACGTGAGAGGTTCCCAGAAAGAAGAGAAGAGAAAAGACCTTAAAGGTGTTTTCGCATCGAACTTCAGAAGGGTTGAGGAAGCAATGAGGGTGCTTGAAGAATACTCGAAGCTTGTCTCAAAAGATGCCGGACACAAGTTCAAGAAGATAAGATTTTCACTATATATTATTGAGAAGCAATTGATGAGAAAGCTGTCGTAATGAGAGATTTTAATCTTTACGCAATAACATGTTTTAGAAAAGACAAGGGTTTTGTGGAGCAATTACGCCTTGCCATAAAAGGCGGAGCCGATATAGTGCAGCTACGAGCCTCCGGCATTACAGATAAAGAATTTATTAAGGCCGCAAAGAAGATAAAAACTCTGGCAGTGAAAAACCGTGTGCTCTTTATCATAAACAATCGTGTTGATATAGCGTTCCTTGTTGGGGCGGACGGTGTTCATTTGGGACAGGACGACATGAGCGTTACTGAGGCCAGGGAAATTTCTGGTGCAAGAAAAAAAATTCTTATAGGTGTCTCGACACACAGCATGAAGCAGGCTATAAAGGGTGAAAAAGAAGGAGCTGATTATATCAGTGTGGGACCTGTTTTTTCCACTGTGACAAAGCCGGACTACAAACCCGTAGGTCTGGGATTGGTCGCAAAAGTCAAGGGTAAGATAAAGGTTCCCTTCGTAGCTATAGGGGGAATAAACAAAGGCAATCTTAAAGCAGTACTTAAAGCAGGAGCAACAAGAATAGCAGTGGTGCGGGAGATCTGCGGGGCAGAAGACATCACCGGGGCAGCAAGACAGGTAAAACAGTATCTTTTAGGTTCACTAGATAATTCAAACAGGAGACGTAGATGACACAGCTTACCGAGGCGAGAAAAGGCCGCATCACAAAAGAGATGAGGATAATAGCAAAACAGGAAGGGCTTTCCCCTGAATTTATAAGGTATAACATCGAAAGAGGGTTGATAACTCTTTTTTCAAACAGTCTTAGAAGAAAAAGGATGAAATATGACTTAAGAGCCGTGGGGAAGAATCTGAGTACCAAGGTCAATGCCAATATAGGGACCTCCCCTGAGAATATAAACATAAAAAAAGAAAGACTTAAAATGAAGGTAGCCCTTGAGGCAGGGGCTGACGCTGTTATGGACCTCTCAACAGGCGGGGACCTTAAAAAGATACGTAAGATGGTGCTTGACGAATGCACTGTTCCCGTAGGCACTGTTCCGATATACCAGGCGGTATGCCAGAGTAGCAGATATAAGGAACCAGTGACAAGAATGGATCCCGAGCAACTATTTGATGCAATAGAACAGCAAGCCGAGGAAGGCGTTGATTTTATAACCGTGCACTGCGGTGTGACAAGAAGGGTGCTTGAAATACTTGAGGAACACAAGAGAGTTACCGGGATAGTGAGCCGGGGTGGTGCTTTTCTTGCTGCCTGGATGTCACACACGAAGAAAGAGAATCCTCTTTACGAGCATTACGACAGGCTCCTTGATATAGCCTACAAGCATGACGTAACCCTTAGCCTCGGTGACGGGCTTCGTCCGGGGTGTCTTGCGGATGCCACGGATTCAGCACAGATAGCAGAGCTCTCCATACTAGGGAAACTCGCCAAGCGTGCGTGGAAAAGGGATGTGCAGGTTATGATAGAAGGTCCTGGCCACATTCCGATGGACCAGATAGAAGCCAATGTCGCTCTTGAAAAATCTCTTTGTTACGGCGCACCGTTTTATGTTCTGGGACCTCTTGTCACCGATGTCGCTGCCGGCTATGACCATGTTACATGTGCTATAGGGGGCGCTATTGCCGCTGCATGCGGTGCTGATTTCCTGTGTTATGTCACCCCGAGCGAGCATCTTAGCCTGCCTGATGTCGAGGATGTAAGGGTGGGTGTCATAACCATGCGTATTGCGGCTCATGCCGCTGATATAGCAAAAGGTGTAAAAGGAGCCATGGAGTGGGATACGAACATGTCACGCGCGAGGGGCAAGCTCGACTGGAAGAAGCAGGAACATTTTGCGCTTGACGGGAAGAATTTCCGCGCCAAGAGGAAGCAGTCAAAACCCAAGGAAGCGAAAGTATGTACAATGTGCGGGAAATTTTGCTCTATGAAACAGATGGAGAAGTATATAAAATGAGCTGAAGGAGCATGATGTGAAACGATTTGTGCTCTTACTGATGTGTTTTGTTCTCTCTTTCATGCTTGCATGTGAGAGGGAGAACAGGTTTATTAGCAGGACAGGTCCCAGGGAAATTAATATAGGTGTCATACTGCCTCTTACCGGTGAGCTTTCCGGAGTCGGCCAGAAGGTAAAAAAAGGAATAGCTCTTGCAGCCGATGAGATAAACATGATCGGGGGGGTGGATGGTTCAAGGATAAGGCTTTTATTTTTTGATGATAAAGGATATACGGATGAGTCTGCCAGAGGAGCTGAAAAATTCCTGATGCTCGGGGATGTTACTGTGCTGATAGGCAGTGTCTCAAATGAATCCACTATATCGATAGCTTCTATCACCTCAAAGGTCAGGATGCCAATGATGGCTCCCGTTGCCTCACAGGTCGGTATTACCAATATAGGTCCTTATACCTTCAGAAACAGCCTCACTGACCATGACCAGGCAAGAAATATCGCTGAATATGCATTTACCATGAAGAGTTTCAGGACGTTCGCAGTGGTCTATCCGAACACGCAGCAGGGTATGGTGTTAAACAAGATATTTACACAGAGAATACAGGAGATAGGCGGGAAGGTAATAGCCAACGAGCAGTATTCGACTCCGATTATGGATTTCTCGGCTCTTGTATCAAAACTCAAAGTCATAGAACCCCAAACAATTTACTTTGCCGGTAGTTTTAATGAAGCTGTGGCTATTGCCCGGGAAGCAAATCAACAGAATCTTGATGTGGTGTTTCTTGGGACCAGCGAATGGGGCAACGGCGATATAATTGAGAGCGGCGGGATATATATGAACGGGGCGATATTCACGTCTTCATTCTATAAAGACTCAACCGATCCCCTGAGCGTAAATTTCGTAAAGAGGTTTGAAATGAATTTCAGAGAGGATCCTGACGGCTTTGCAGCACAGGGATATGACGCTCTTCGCGTCATAGTACAGGCAATGTTTGTGGGGGGTAAAACCCGTGAGGGAATAAGGGAAGGCTTGTTAAAAATAGAAAATTTTCCCGGTGTGACCGGCAGGATGTCATTTAAGGCTAACGGGGATGTAACAAAAGAGGTAGTGATCCTGGGTGTGTACAACGGACAGATAGTGCAGCTACAGTAAAACTAACGAAGCTAAGGGGAGAGTATGGTACAGTACAAGTCAGGTGATAAGGTGCTTTCGGGCATTCCGCTTGGAGGGATAGGCGCAGGCAAAATAGAGATCCTTCCGACCGGGATGCTTAGTTTTTTTAGTTATCAGAATAACTGGAGGACTCCTCTCGGGGATTTAAAGGAGGGAAGCTACGGCAACCATTTTGCCATCTTCTGTGACAGCGGTGAAAGGAAAATATGTAAGTTGCTTCAGACGGCAGGGGTCGGGAAATACCCTACTGTTGAATCAATTTTATTTAAAGGGAGTTTTCCTGTAGCAAATCTAAAATACCAGGACAGCGAACTGCCTGTGGAAGTATCGCTTGAGGCAACATCATCATTTGTACCTTATCTTTACAAGGAATCGGCTATTCCTGGTGCGGTTTTCACATTTTATATCAAAAACCCCTCGCAAAAAACTGTTACGGTGGCTCTTATGGCCACGGGCAGAAATACAAGCGGCAGTTTGAATAATAATATAGGCCGCTACAACGAGGTCTTTGAAGATGATGAAGCTCTAGGGGTTACTTTTTATTCTACCAAGCCCCTGGCACATGATTTTGCCGCCGGAGAGCTCTCCATATCCGCTGAAAAAAAATCAGGGGATGTTTCATACATGGGGGAGTGGAATCTTAAGAAGCAATCATTTATGACTGCTCTGACTGCTATCAGGCTTGACGCGTGGAAGTATTTCTCAGCTGACGGTACCCTGCCTAACACTAACACAAAGAAAGTCGTTGAGGGACAGGGGGAGGACCTGGCTGCTGCTGTTAGTGTAAAATGTACGCTTGAAGCAGGTCAACAGAAGCAAATAAAGTTTTTTTACAGCTGGTATGCCCCGAATCATTACGAAGGGCACATTTATGAGAAATGGTTTAAGAGTTCGAGGGAAGTCGGTAAATTCTTAAGGGATAACGCGGATTCTCTGCGCGAGAAGACTCTTGCGTGGCATGAAATCATAGATAAATCTCCCGTGGACGGCTGGCTAAAAGACGCGCTTAAGAACAACCTGTATGTTATGTTCTCTTCTAGCTGGTGGACAAGAGACGACAAATTCAGCCTTTACGAAGCGCCTATGATATGCCCTCTTATGGGTACTCTGGATGTGCGTTTTTACGGCTCGATTCCCGTGGCTTTGCTTTTCCCTGAACTTGACAGAAGGGCTATCCTGCAGTTCTCACAAGCACAAAGAGATGACGGGTATCTTCCGCATGATCTGGGTTGGGAAAGACTTGACCTTGCAAATGACGGGACGACCTCTCCCCCGAAGTGGAAGGACCTTAATTCGAAATTCGTCCTTATGGCATACCGCGATTACCTGTGGAGTGGTAACGAGTTTACAGTAAAAGATCTGTATCCTAGTATTAAGAAAGCCATAAGGTGGCTTTTTACCACGGACAAGAACGGGGATGGTCTTCCTGATAATGAAGGGGCTGACCAGACATTCGACCTGTGGGAGTTCTTCGATACAAATGCCTACACATCCGGCCTGTTCCTGGCCGCCTTAAAAGCTGCAACGAAAATAGCAAAGCTAAATGATGATGAAGGCTTTGCAAGTGAGTGCAGACAGTGGTTTGAAAAGGGTCAGAAGAGTTTCGAGGAACAGTTATGGACCGGGAAGTTTTACAAGAACTGCAGCGGCAGCGAGCGAAGGGATATAAGCTGTACATTGTCGCAGCTTAACGGGCAGTGGTATGCCCATATGCTTGGCCTTGGTTACATAGTAAATCCAGAGAGGGTAAAACAGGCGCTTGAGAGTATTTTTGAGCTTAACGTCTCAAAATGTCAATACGGCGGCTTGAACTCTGTATTGCCTGATGGAACAATAGATGACTCGAGCGGGCATTCACGCGTTATATGGCCGGCGATGAACTATGCTCTGTGTGCGCTTGCTATCTACGAGGATATGGCCGACAAGGGTCTTGAGGTGGCAAAAAAGGTATGGGATAACATCTCATTAGGAGTTAAAAACCCGTGGAACCAGTCGGATGTGGTTAATGCTACAGATGGAAGCTACGGTTTTGGCGACTACTATATGCGTAATATGGCAATCTGGGCTATCTATATTGCTCTTGCAAGCAAAAATGATGCGATAAGGCAGAGCCTCCAGCAGTTGAAAAAGAATGCCTTGGGAGAGAAGTAATGCTGCTTCCTATAGCGATGTGTGCTGTTTCCGGCATCCTTCTTGGTAGCTGGACGATTTTTATGCGAAAGAGTCAGCCGCATCAATTTGAAAATTTTTTCGTGGTATTCGTTACTATTCTCTCAGCGTGCTTCATAGCCTATTGCGTTACAACCACGGGCCTTGGGGCCTTCACACAGGAACTCTTGAGTGCTTCAGCAGCTGCATGGCTTTGGGTTGCTTTGGGAGGCGTGGGATGGGGCATAGGTCAAATACTATTCGGTTACGGTATAACAATGCTTGGTCTGGCCCTTGGTTATGCCATCATGATAGGTGTATCCATGCTTATGGGAACATTTGTAACAATGTTTCTCATGGGTGGTATTCCTGAGAGTGCGCCTGGTGCGGTCTACATATATGCTACGATTGGGGTCATTATCTCACTTGTGGGAATAGTTCTTAGCGCCTGGGCCGGGAAAATAAAATCTTCCAAGCTTAATATAAATAATTTTCCGGCAGGGCTTATCGTATGTATAAGTTCAGGAAGCGTTGGTTCCCTTTTTGCTCTTTCATATGCTGGTGCGACAAGAAAGGCACCGGGATTTTTGACTACATGGCCTGCTATGGCGGTAATAGTATTTATTTACTGTCTGGTCCAAGTAACATTTTTTATATACAAAATACAGCGGCTTAAAACATGGGGGCTTTTCTCAACTGATAGAAGAAAATATTTTCTTTTTCCCCTTATCAGCGCCCTTATGTTCTCACTGGCCCTTGTGTTTAATTTCAAGGCTACCGATATAGTTGGGATATCGCTATCATACCCTATGATGATGGGGATACAGATATTTGTGGGTAACGTTTGGTCGTTTTTACTGTTTAAGGAATGGGAACACGCGCCCAAAAGGGCCGTGCGTACCCAGTATGCGGGTCTTTTGTTGCTTCTGGTTTCATCGGTTCTTATAGGAAGGGCGATGGGATATATACGCTAGTTAAAAAGGGAGGAATAATGGCAGAGCAGAAAAAGCAAATAAATATAGAGATTGACGATAAAACGGCTGGGGGTGTTTATAGTAATTCGGCTCTCATAAGCCACACGAAAACCGAGTTCGTGCTGGATTTTCTTTTCATTCAACCACAGACACCCAAAGCAAAAGTCCGCTCACGCATTATTACATCACCTAGCCATGTAAAGAAACTACTACTTGCTCTCGGAGAGAACGTGAAGAAATATGAACAGCGCTACGGTGAGATATCTGTTTCGCGAGGGCCGGAGGATGATAAAAAAGTAGGGTTCATAATGTAACCCGGTGCCAGGAGGGTAAAGTGAAACTAGGGATAATAAGTGATACACACGGAAGCCTGACTGCATGGAATGCGGTCATGGAAACTATTTTTACCAGCGTTGATATGATCATACATGCCGGTGATATATTCTACTACGGGCCTCGTAACCCTGTACCTGGGGGTTATGCCCCGGGTGATCTTGCGGCAAGCATGAATTCAGTCCAGATGCCAATCATCGCGGTGAGGGGCAACTGTGATTCCGAAGTAGATCAGCTTGTGACAAACTTTCCTATACAGGTTCCTTTTGCTTTTTGCCAGATAGATCCGCTTAGGATTCTGGTCAATCATGGGCATGAACTAGACGACGAGCAGAAGATAGATATTGCCAGGAAATGGTCGGTTGACCTTTTTATCTCGGGTCACACTCACCGCCCGAAACTGGTAAGAGACAGCGGGGTTGTACTTCTTAATCCCGGAAGCCCGTCTTTTCCTAAGGAAGAACCCACTGTGGCAGTGGTAACGATTAACAAAAAGGGTGAGGCCGATATTAAGGTATTTAATGTCGACACGGGTGAAATAGTACTGGAGTGAGGGCGGTAGGGGTTTATGCATACGGAAATTGTTTCTGTCGGAACGGAATTACTGGACGGTCATATTAATACTGATGGTCCGTTTATAGGCGAGCAGCTGCTTGGCATAGGTGTGAGTGTAGAACGTCAGACCACAGTAGCGGACCAGAAGCAGCAGCTTTTGGATGTGTTAAGAGAAGTACTTGAGCGCTCTGACATCATTATAATAACAGGCGGGCTCGGGCCGACCTTTGATGATATAACGCGTGAAACGCTTGCCGAGGTTTTGCAAAAGAAGCTGGTATTCAATAAGGAAGTTATGGAGGATATTGCATCAAGCTTTGCCAAGAGGGGCATACGTATGCCCAAGGAAAATGATCGCCAGGCATACATAATTGAAGGGGCTATGGTCATAATAAACAAATTCGGCACGGCTCCTGGGATGATAATAGAAGAGAAAAAAAAGCAAATAATAGTGCTTCCCGGTCCACCCAGGGAACTTGAGCCAATGGTGAGGGATTCGGTCCTGTTGTATCTTAAAAAGAAGATAAAGAGAAAAATAATAAAGAACTACCTGATTCACATCTGTGGGATGACTGAATCCGAGGTTCATGAGAAGATATACCCGATCCTTGAAACTGAAAAAAAACTAGAAAATGAGGCTCTAACCTTTGCACTTCTTGCCCGCCCCTGTGTAGTAGATGTGAAGATAAGCGTTAAAGGAAACAACGAGATGGTTATCGAGGGCCTGGTGAAGAAACTTGTGCGTGAACTGCGAGACTGCCTGGGTGAGGCCGTTTTTGGGGAAAATGAAGATACCCTGCAAAGCGTGGTAGGAAATCTTCTTGCAAAAAAAAGAGTCACGGTTTCTGTGGCCGAATCATGCACCGGCGGGCTTTTAGGGAATCTCATAACAAGTGTAAATGGGAGTTCCCTGTATTTCAAAGGCGGTGTTATCGCCTATAGTAACAAGCTAAAGACAGAGGTATTAAAAGTTCCGGATTCGGTTCTTTTGGAGAGCGGTGCCGTTAGCAGTGAGGTCGCACTTGCTATGGCCTCCGGTGTGCGTGATATCTCCGGGGCAGGTATCTCTCTAGGGATAACCGGTATCGCGGGTCCGGGTGGTGGGACAAAAGATAAGCCCGTAGGCCTTGTATATATAGCTGTTTCAAGTGAAAAGGGCAAAGAGGTAAATGAGTATAGATTCGTGGGTTCGCGCCAGGAGATAAAATACCGCTCTGCCATGGCTGCTTTGGATATGCTTAGAAGAGTACTTCTTAAACTATAGAGGGTAAACATGCGCACTTTTATAGCGCTGGAGCTCAGTGATGAGGTTCGCTCGAACATTTCCCGAGCAATAGATGAGTGCAGAAGTATTAGTCCGCAGGTAAAATGGGTTAAACAGGATAACATACATATAACGCTTAGGTTCCTGGGGGAGGTTAATCCTGCTGATATTGAAAATGTAGAGAAAGCCACGCGTGCTGCTTCGCAGGGACATGCGGGTTTTTCTGTAGCATTTAAGGGGATGGATGGATTCCCGAACATAAGAAATCCACGGGTTATATGGGTCGGTGTGACAGCTGGAGGAAATGTTGTAAGCGAGCTAAGCGAGAAGATAGCCCGCGAGCTCATTTGCTACGGGTTTATCCCGGATGAGAGAAAATTTGTTCCCCATGTAACAATAGCAAGGATTAAGATGCTCAAGAACAAGGCAGGACTGGCAAAAAAGGTAGAATCTTTCAAAATTTCTGATTTTGGTTCTGCCTCAATAAGAAGAATAGTTATCATGGAGAGTATGCTAACCTCCACGGGGCCCAGGTACTCCGTGGTGAAGGCCATAGATTTAGCAAAATAGCAGGGGCTGATATGAGGATAATGGCTTTAGATTTAGGGACCAAGACAATAGGTGTTGCCGTGAGCGATCCTTTGGGATATACCGCACAGGGAATAAAAACCATAAGGCGTTCGGGTAAGAAGGAGGACCTTGCGCAGCTTGCGGACTTGATCAAGAGCTATGAAGTTCAAGAGATCATAATAGGTTTTCCCAAGAACATGAACGGGACTGTGGGGTTCAAAGCCCAGGAGGTAAACTCTTTTATTGATATTCTTAAAAAAGAATTCAATCTGGATGTTAGGCCATGGGACGAAAGGCTTTCGACCAAAGCAGGCGAGAGGATGCTTATTGAAGGCGATGTTTCAAGGAAGAAAAGAAAAAAGGTGATTGATACTGTTGCGGCTTGTCTTATCCTGCAAAATTACTTAGACAGAAAACAAAATGAATGATATAAAAAGTACTTTATTAAAAAATCTGGGCAATAGGCGTAGTGTATTTATCGGTATTCTACTACTTGTCATAATAACGGTTATCCTGTTTTTGCATCCCTTTGGCACTAGGGTTAATGTAAACGTCGTTGTTTCTCCGGGCATGGGTGCAAAACAGATAGCTTCGGATTTAAAAGAAAGAGGACTTATCCAGAGCGAGACACTCTTTCTCATACTCGTCAGGTTAAGGGGGGCTCAGAACAGCCTTCAGGCAGGAGAATATGTTTTTAAGGCCAAAACGGGTACTTTCTCTATTCTGAGCAAGATCATAAAGGGAGAAGTCAGGGCTATTAAGTTTACTGTTCCGGAGGGATATACCGCCATGCAAATAGCCCGGCTTGTCGAAGAAAAAAAATTTGGGAGTGCAAAGGTATTCCTGGAGAAGGTTCGAGAAAGAAAACTCGAAGGATACCTGTTCCCAGAGACATATATGCTGCATCGCGGGATGGATGAAGATGATATTATCCGCATTATGAGGGCCCAATTCGATAAGGTTTTCACGCAGGAGCTCAAAAAACGTTCTTTGGAAATAGGCATGAGCGAGAAGGAGGTCGTTACCCTGGCTTCGATCATAGAGAAAGAGGCCAAACAGGAGGAGGAAAGAACGCTTATCTCGAGCGTGTTCCACAACCGTCTTAAGAAGGGATGGCTATTGGAATCATGTGCTACCGTGCAGTACGCACTGGGGGAGCATAAGAAGAAGTTGAGTTATGATGATTTAAGAGTTGTCTCTGACTACAACACCTATCTGCATGTGGGGCTTCCACCTGCTCCAATATGCAATCCCGGGGAAGCGTCTTTGCGGGCGGCGCTTTATCCGGCTCAGTCCGATGATTTGTTCTTCGTATCAGGCGAGGACGGCACACACAGATTTTCGCGTTACTACAAGCAGCATTTGAGGAACAAGAAGCTATAATAGCGTGATGTATAACCTTAAGGGAGGAGTACTTATGCTGTTCTAAAGGAGGAAGTGCATGCAGATCGCAGATATGGGTTTTCAGGACAGAAGAATTGTGACACGTTTTGACATTGATTTACCGCTTAAACTGGAAGTAGAGGATTTACAAAGAAAAGTGGTGGAGGAAATCAAAGCAAAACTCCGCAATATCAGCGAACATGGTATGTCACTCGTTCTTGACAAATCAATTCCCATTCCCTCCGTAGCTATCCTGACTCTGGATCTTCCTTATCCCTATCATTCCCTCACCATAAGGACCCGTGTTATATGGCTTCATCCCTCCAGGGGGAGGAATAAGTTCAACTGCGGGCTGTACTTCACGGATATTCCGGATAATATAAACACTTTAAGAGAATTTATGGGGCAGCTGCCTCCTTCGATGCTCAGAAAAAATTTCGCTTTTGACAAGGTCGTTTACCTAAGCGACACCAATGCCGAAGGCAACGTGTATTTCGCGAATTATTTCCAGTGGCAGGGCATGGCACGCGAGGAATTCTACAGGAGAAACTTCCCCCTGGAAATATGGGCGTCAGGAATAAAACTCATCACGTGTGATGCATCTATAAGATACAAAAAGGAGGCCATACTTTTTGATGAGGTTTTAATAGATGTATCTATAGATAATCTGAAAAAAATGAGCCTGGACCTGGTTTTCACATACACGCGAAAAGGGGACGGCGCAGTACTTGCCACGGGAAAACAGAAGATTGCGTTCGGGGATCCTTCAGGAAACCTAATCCCTATCCCTAACCAGATAAGGGACATAGCACAGTATTTCCTGATACATAAAAGCGAAAAAGGAAAAGACAACGAATGAGTCTGCATTCTCTTCCGCCACTATTAAGTGGTCTGCTGTTTGTAGGATTGAGTTTCTTTGTACTTAGAAACAGGAGATCAAAATCCAATTTTACTTTCGCGCTGCTTTGCCTTGTTACATTCTGGTGGCAGTTCGCATGGTTCATACTTTTTAATACCTCTGACGAGAATGGCGTAATGCTCATAATAAAGGCGGGTTACACGGGGATAATATTTATCCCCGTTGTTTATTTTCATTTTGTTATTAATTTTCTAAATCTCGAGAGAAGCAACCGTTACCGCAACATAGTAAGGGCTTCCTATGCTTTCGGCGTCCTGCTTGTTCTTATATTGTGGACTACGCCTTACATCATACGCGGATTCTACCGTTATCCGTGGGGTTTCTATCCAAGGGCAGGGGTCCTGCATTTCCTTCATCTTTTACATGTATCTGCTGTGACAGTGTGGATGCTTGTCCTGTTGTTTGCACAGAAGAAGTACCTGCAACCTTTCTTCCCAATAAAATACAACCAGATAAGATACCTTATCCTTGGTGTCTTTGCCTATTTCCCTGCGGCCACTGATTATATCGTAAACTATGGAGTAGAATTCTATCCGCTTGGAATAATTTTTATTACCGCGAACCTGCTCATAACCTTTGCCGCAATAGTCCGCTACCGCCTTATGGATGTATCTCTTGTCATAAAGAGGACTTTTGTATTCGGTCTGCTCTTCGGCCTTGCGATAGCGGTAATGTATCTGCCTATGTTCGTGTGGCAGGAGATGCTAAGGAATATGCTCGGAGGTGCCTGGCCCATAATAATCGGAATAATATTTCTTGTTATACTTATCAGCGCTTTTCCGCTCTATCGTCTGCTGGTGCGTCTTACGGACAGGTGGCTTTTCCAGAAGAAGTATGAATACCAGAAAACGCTCAAGGAAGCCAGTAAGGGTATGATAGAGATAACAGAGCCGGATAAGCTTCTATCCATTATAGCGCGTTTTTTGACCAGAAAGGTCCGTGCAAAACATACGTTTATCCTTGTGTGGGATGATGTGAACAGGCATTACGCCATAAAAGGGGCATACGGGAAAACGCCTATAGAGGATATACGTCTTACAGAGAATTGCGCTATAATAAGATGGTTTAAGAAGACCGGGGAGGAACTGGTCAAAAGAAAGCTCCTCAAGAAACAGAATGTTGACGTTTTGGTAAAAGAGGAACTCGAGGATTGGATGGATGATTCGGGTCTTATGGAAGGCCATGATGACCTGGAATATGAGTTTAATAATATTCTCGTAGAGATGGATCCGCTGGAAGGAAGCATAGTCATTCCAAGCTTTTACAAGGGGTTTCTGCTGGGGGTACTCATACTTGGCGATAAGCTCTCCGGGGATATTTATACGCAGGAAGACCTTGATATACTCTCAACCATGGCCAATGACGCTGCCGTAGCCGTAAAGAATGCCCAGCTTTTTACGGATCTCACCCAGGAAAAAGAGAAGATGATAACGGTCTTTAACAACATGAGTGACGGCGCCGTTCTTACTGATTCTAACCTCAGGATAATAATGTTCAACGAAGCTTCCTGCAATCTCCTGAATTTGTCTCCTATAGACCTTATCAATAGAGAATTCCCTGAGGTGGTCAAGGATTTTAAGGTTTCCGTGTCGCTAAGGGCGATCACAAAGCAGAGCGCAAGAAGTGTTATGTGCGAGATGTCAAGACAGAAGGGGCAGGACCTGTTTATCTCCAATAGGGTGAACAGGATATTGGATGAAAAGGGAAACACTATAGGCTATATCATGATACTTCGTGATGTTACACAGGAACGCACAGAAGAAGCGCAGAAGAAGAACTTCCTTGCGCTTGTTTCGCACAAACTCAGGACCCCCCTAACTCCTATTATCGGGTATACGCAGCTATTGCTCATGCAGAAGGACTTAAACGATTCACAGAGGGAGATAGTCCAGAACATAGGCGAGCGCGGCCAGGTTCTGACCGAGCTAATAAACGAGCTGATATCGTTTACCACTCTTGACTCCGGAACAATAGCTCTTCATACCAGTCCCGTTAATATACAGATGGTAGCGCAGGATGCGATATCAAGCCTTGGGGGGTTCATAGCAAAGGAAAACGCGAAGGTAACAGTGGAAGATTCCGTTGCTGTCGCTCCAAGGGTATCCATAGACAAGGAAAAGATACTTGAAACTATAAAGAATATTGTGGAGAACGCTATAAAGTTCAATGACAAGAAGGTAAAAACCGTCATTATAAGCGCGACGGAAGCCGCGGAAGGTTTTATGCAACTAAGAATTCAGGATAATGGACCCGGCATTCCGGGGGAAGAATTTGAAAGGATATTCCAGAGGTTCTACCAGGTGGAAGACGGGTTCAGCGGACAGGTTGCGGGAGCAGGCCTGGGGCTCTCTCTTGTAAAAAGGATTGTGGAGCTCCATGGCGGCAAGATATGGGTTGAGAGTAAGCTGGGGGAAGGGACTACATTCTGCTTTACCCTGCCTCTCTACCAGGAGCAGGCTGGTTACGCCTGATTTGAAAAGAATACCGTGGTTTGGTGTAAACTTTTTCTGGTTTCAGGCGTCTTTATGTATAGAGAGGATGCATGGTGGAAGAGGAGTTAAGATCTCCTGGGCAGGCTTCAGATGACGCTCTTGTAGCGCGTTTAAAAGAAGGTTACGAGGATGCATTCGAAGCGCTTGTGGAGCGTTATAAAAAGAGGGCATACTATTTTGCCTATGGCATGCTCAGTAATCATGAGGATGCCGAGGACGTTTCTCAGGAAGCGTTTGTCAGGGTTTACAAGCATATAGATTCTTTTAGGGAAAAAGCAAGTTTTAAGACATGGCTTTACCGCATAATTATAAATCTCTGCCGAAGTAACTTGCGGAAAAGGTATCTTGTTTCAAAGTTCAGCTTTAATTTCAGACAAAAAAATGAGATGACGGACGAGGTTGAAAAGACACTGGAAACCGCTGTCACGGACACTCACTGGGAGAGCGATCCTCTCAAGTCAACGGCAAACAAGCAATTGCAAAAGGCCATACATAACGCTATAAGTACACTCTCAGTTAAACAAAAAGAGGCTTTTGTCCTAAAACACATGCAGGGTATGAAAATCTCAGAGATCGCCGATATGCTTGGTTGTGCCGAGGGTACTGTAAAAGCACATATCTCAAGGGCAATAGGGCACCTTAAGCAAAACCTCAGGGATTATGAACAGGAGGTGGATTAATATGAAGTGCAGCCATATAAAAGATGAACTCATACAATACTATTATAAAGAACTAAACCCCGAAAAAGAGTCTCATGTGAAAGAGCATCTTAACAGCTGTGATACCTGTAGACAGGCATTTGATGAAATAGGGAGAACACTCAGGTTGGTAGACCAGAAGGTCGGCTTTGAGCCTACTGAGGAATTCTGGAACAGTTACCTTGACAAGGTCTACGACAAGGTTGACAGGGGTTCTTTTGCAAGCAGGCTGCTGATAGACATATTCCTTGAACCCAAACCTGTTCCTGTTACGGTTGCAAGCATACTGATTTTTCTGATGCTTGCATCAAGCAGTATTTACCTTGTCAACAAGAGCAGCAATTATGAACAGATGCAGCTTGCCCAGAATATAGATCTTTTCAGGGATTTCGATGTGATACAGGACCTTGAAGTGTTGGAAAACATGGAGTTTTTACAGGAGGCAGACTTAGGTAATGAAGAAACGCTCTAGGCTGTATTTATTTTATAGCTTTCTTACCGTCATCCTGGCATTTGCTGGAAAGGGCACTGTATACGCAGATGATACTCAACAGGAAGAGTTATCTCAGGCGGACTTGGAGATAATTAATAACTTTGAATTTCTCAGGGATTTTGAATTATTTAAAGAGTGGGAGTTATACGACAATTACGATATACTCATTGATACTACGGTCGAGTAAACCTTTTTGTGATGTCTTTGGTCTACAATGTATGAAGAAGAGGTGAACGACAATGAAAAAAACAACTAATATCCTGATGATACTCGCTCTGCTTATTGGCCTGTGTGCCGCTTTCGCACATGCCGAAGATGCGGGAGAGCCCCGGCAGGAAGGCTTGCAGCAGACCGAGGAGTTTAAGAAGAATCTCCAAAGATGGGAGAAACTGACCCCTAAAGAAAAGGGTGAGCTAAAGGAAGCATACAGGAACTGGCAAAAGCTTACACCAGAGCAGAAGAAAGTGCTCAAAGCAAGGCTCAATGAGTACAAAGCGCTGTCCAAGGAAGAGAGGATGAGGCTCAGGCATAATTTTCAGGAGTTCAAGAAGCTTCCCCCGGATAAGCGCAAAACCATGATCGATCATTACCGTCAGTGGAACAAACTGTCTCGCCAGGAGAGGATGGAAATCCGTCAGGCTTTCAAGAAGTGGCAGAGTCTTTCCCCCGTACAGAAGAAAGAGTTAAGGGAAAAAATGCAGAAATTCAAAAAACTGCCTCCCCACAAGAAGCAAGAGATCATAGAAAAACACCGCGGGAAGCAGTCAGGAAATGTAGGGGGATCAAGAGGGAATGAGAGTGGGAGAGGAAGAGGAGGAAGATAGGCACGTTTTCTGACCCAGTGAAATTTAACTGTGAGGGGGGAGACCCCCTCATTTTTTAAGGGAAATACGGTATTAGGGCACTAAAAAACTTGACAAATGGTAATAATAAAATATACTATATAGGTGAAGATGGAAGAACTCTTCTGTAATCATCAGCGGGCGAAGAGAGAGAGGCACTAAAAAATGAAACAGGAGAACTTGCACAAGAAAATAAAGAGTCTGGAACTCAGGCTACAGCAGAAGACGCGCCAACTCAGGAAAAGCAAGTTAGAGTCTGAACATCTTACTGTTGCGCTCGATGAGGCGTATACAAAATTAAAAGAACTGTATCCTTATGTAAAACTCTTGCAGGAAGAGACTAAGGATCGTGCTATCCTTCACTAGAGAGACTGGGGAGGGGACATGCTTAAAAAGTTGCTGATAGCTTTCGTGGTTTTAATGCTTTTAGTAATATACCACGTGAAGATTGTTGACCGGATTGAAATATATATAGATGAGCACAGGGAAGAGGAATGGGCTCCAAGGTGGGAGTTCAAGGTGGGCAATTTCTATTTCTATACAAGCAGATACGACAGGGCTCTTGAAATCTATGAATGGATACAATTCGCTTACAAGAGTTCTGATTACGTGGATGACGCGACCTACATGATGGGCCGCTGTTATGAGGGGAAGCTGGAAAAGGATAAGGCCAGGGAAGTATACAATGGATTAATTGCCAAGTATCCCAAGAGCAATTATGCCCAAAAAGCAAAGCAGCGAATGGACCGTATGTATATGGGCATCTACTAATATGGCTCAGTTCAGCACACCAAACCACGAATGTCAAGACAGCCGCTTTTTATAGCCGGCTGTCTTTTTTATTGACAACCCAAAAGTAATAGTGTATAATGCCATGACTATATAATAGTATATATATTTAATTGTAAAATTTATTAAAGAAAAACGAAATGGAACCAGCTAAGCTAAAAGATATCAGGATTCTTACCATAAAAGATAAGGACTATCCGGCAAATCTCAGGTTCACCTTTACACCCCCGAAGATGCTTTATGTAAAAGGAGATTTATCGGATTTCGATAGTGTTGCTATCGCGGTTGTCGGTTCGCGCACTCCTACGGCTTACGGGATAAAAGTAACAAGGGAACTGGTAGGGGAATTAAGCAGAAATGGCGTAACCGTAATAAGTGGTCTGGCAAGGGGCATAGACACGTGCGCGCACAAAGCTGCACTTGATGCAGGGGGCAGGACTATAGCTATTCTTGGGAGCGGTCACTATAATATATACCCTCCTGAAAACAGAGCTTTGGCAGAGGCAATTTGTAATAGTGGTGCTGTAATTTCCGAGTTTCCTTTGCAGGCAGGACCTCGCAGGGAGAACTTCCCACGCAGAAACAGGCTAATAAGCGGGTTGAGCCTGGGGACGATAGTCGTGGAAGCCAAGCAGAAAAGCGGCTCCCTTATAACAGCATCATTTGCCCTTGAGCAGGGAAGGGAAGTATTCGCAGTTCCGGGGAATATCTACAGTAAGTGCTCAGAGGGGACTAACCAGTTAATAAAACAGGGCGCTAAGCTTGTTGAAACTATAGATGACATCATAGAAGAAATAGACTCCTTTAAGACAATTTTTAATAAAAAACAAGAGGAACAGATATGTCCCAGTCATTAGTCATAGTTGAATCGCCTACCAAGGCAAGAACCATAGGGAATATGCTAGGGGATGCATACATAGTGAAATCATCCATGGGGCATATTAGAGACCTTCCAGATTATAAGATGGGTGTTGATGTTAAAAAGGATTTTACGCCTACATATGAGGTTTCAAAGGGGTCTAAGAAAGTCGTCAAGGAACTAAAAGACGCCGTGAAAAAAGCATCTCAGGTGTATATAGCAACTGATGAGGACAGGGAAGGGGAAGCCATAGGTTGGCATATTACTATTGCCACAAAAGCCGAGGGAAAGCACGTAAAACGAGTGGTTTTTCATGAAATTACCAAGGAAGCGGTCAACAGGGCGTTCCAGAAGCCGCGTGATATAGATCTGCGTCTGGTTAATGCCCAGCAGGCAAGACGCATACTCGACCGCCTGGTCGGCTACAAGTTAAGTCCTCTGTTGGGAAAGAAAATACGTTTCGGTCTTTCAGCAGGAAGGGTACAGTCAGTTGCGCTTCGTCTCATAGTCGAGAGGGAGAGGGAGATAGAGAAGTTCAAGCCGGAGGAGTACTGGACTGTTAAGGCAAAGCTAAGCAAGCATCAGAGCGAAGTCATATTTGACGCCCAGCTTATGGAAAAAGAAGGCAAAAAATATGATAAACTTGACATAGAGAACGAGAAAGATGCAAAGGCCATTGTAAGCGATTTAGACAAAGAGGAATTTAAGGTTCTAAAGATTACCCGAAGGGAGAAGAGGAAAAATCCCTCCGGACCTTTTAATACCAGCAGTCTTCAGCAGGAGGCAGTCAGAAAACTTTCATTCTCACCCAAGAAAACCATGATGCTGGCACAGCAACTCTACGAGGGAGTTGATATAGGTGCTAAGGGTGTTACCGGACTCATAACATATATGAGAACGGATTCATTACATGTGGCAGACAGTGCCCGTGCCGAAGCCCTCGCTTTTGTAAAGCAGGAATATGGGCAGAAATTCCTACCCAAAAAGCCTAGATCATACAAGACCAAGACCAAGGCGGCCCAGGAAGCGCATGAAGCCATACGCCCTACCTCGGTAAGAAACACCCCGCAGGAAATGAAAGCATTCTTGACTCATGACCAGTTAAAGCTTTACACGCTTGTCTGGCAGCGATTTTTGGCAAGCCAGATGGCTTCCGCAGTGTTTAACACGGTATCGGTTGATATACAGGCAGGAAAATATATGTTCAGGTCAACGGGCCAGGTTGTCAAATTCAGCGGTTTCATGGAAGTATATATGGAATCTTCCGATAACGATAAGGATGATGCGAAGCAGAGTGTCCAGATGCTGCCCGAGCTTTCTTTAGAGGAAGTCTTAATCTTGAGGGATCTTCTTCCGGAGCAGCATTTTACTGAGCCACCTCCTCGCTTTAACGAGGCAAGCCTTGTTAAGGTACTAGAGAAGAACGGAATAGGGCGTCCCTCCACGTATGCACCTATATTGAGCACGATCGTAAACAGAGGATATGTGTACCTTGAAAGCAGAAAATTCTACCCACAGAAGATAGGGATAATAGTTAATGATATGCTTGTTAAGAATTTTTCCGAGATAGTTGATGTTAACTTTACGGCGCAGATGGAGGAAGAACTTGATGAGATAGCATTCGGTAAACGGAACTGGGTTGATGTTCTAAATAAATTCTATGTACCTTTTGCCAAAGACCTTGAACTTGCCCAGAGTAAGATGAAATACGAGGAAGTCTGTGAGAAATGTGGCAAGCCGATGGTTATTAAGCGCGGTCCTTTCGGGCAGTTTCTGGCCTGTACAGGATATCCTCAGTGCACTAATACCGTGTCGCTGAGCAGTCGCGCCAAAGGGGGCGTAAAGCAGGTTACAAATCAGGTCTGCGAAAAATGTGGTAAACCTATGGTAGTGCGCAGGAGCAGGAAAGGACCTTTCCTTGCCTGTAGCGGTTTCCCGGCCTGCAAGAATACAAAACCACTCAGAAAAAAAGCGGGGTGAGTTTATGCAGCGGTTCTCTGCCGATAATCTTGTAAAGATATACAGCCGACGCAAAGTTGTAAACGGCGTGAGTATAGAGGTAAAAGAGAAGGAAATAGTAGGTTTGTTAGGGCCCAATGGGGCCGGTAAGACCACTAGTTTCTACATGATGGTTGGTCTTATTTCCCCTCATTCGGGTACCGTTAACCTAAACGGCGAAGATGTCACTGATTTTGCCATGTACAAAAGAGCCAGGCAGGGAATTGGATATCTTGCCCAGGAGCCTTCGATTTTTCGACAACTCACGGTTCGCGAAAACATAATGGCGATTCTTGAAAATTTCCCAATTTCAAAGGATGAAAAGGAAAAGAAGCTCCAAAAACTGCTCAATGAGTTTAATATAGCGCGCCTGGCAAATAACAAGGCATACCTTCTTTCCGGGGGAGAGAAAAGACGCGTTGAAATCGCGCGCACGCTTGTAAGCGAGCCTAATTTTATACTGCTTGATGAACCATTTACGGGTATTGACCCCATTGCGGTCGTGGATATACAGCAGATCATATTCAAGCTCAGGGAAAAAGGGCTGGGTGTTCTCATAACAGACCATAATGTAAGAGAAACCCTTAAGATAATAGACAGGGCATACCTTATATATGAAGGGAAGATACTTTTCGCGGGTACTGCCAAGGACCTGCTGGAGAACGAAGAGGCCAGAAAGGTCTATTTGGGAGAAGAATTTTCCATGTAGGCAGCGCCTTTCACCAGAGAGCTTTTGATTGACAAGAGCTATAATATTTTTATATAATTAATAAAATAATCGGAGGTGACATTGCGCAATGAAAATAACCATTACAGCACGGCATCTTGAGTTGACCAAAGCCCTTCATGATTATGCTGAGAAGAAGGTACGAAAGGTAAAGAAATATTTTACCAATGTAATTGATGCGCATATAATACTTACTGTAACAAAAAACACACAGCTTGCCGAGGTAATCCTGCACTCCCCAGGTATTACTATAAACGCCAATGAAGAGGGCGGGGATATGTATGCCGCGATAGATCTTGTGGTTGACAACCTTGAGAGGCAGGTAAAACGCCACAAGGAAAAGATGAAAGCAAAGTCCCGTCAGCATCGGGCATCAAGGCGCAAGATAAAGCAGAGTGATGACTTGCCGGAAGATATGGGGGAACAGGGCAAGGTCCCTATAAGCGAAGTAAAGCGTTTTGATATTAAACCCATGACGCCGGAAGAGGCGGTTGCGCAGATGAAACTTATGCGCCATGATCAGTGGGTATTCGTCAGCAGCGAAACAGGAAAGGTCACATTTATTTACAAGAAGGACAACGGGGAATACGGTGTTATTGAGCCGAATGATTGAATTTGTTAAAGAGAATGATTAAACCAAAGGAGGAGTGTTACGATGCGTATAATGGATTATTTGTGTAAAGGAGCAGTTGCAGTCGATCTCAAGAGCAAGGACAAGAAAGGCGTGATTAATGAGCTGGTCGATCTCATGCTAAAAGCCAAGAAAATATCAGATAAGGACAAGATTATTAAGATACTTCTGGAAAGAGAAGAGCTAGGTTCAACCGGTATAGGTCAGGGTATAGCTATCCCTCACGGGAAGACCAACCAGGTTGACGAGGTGGTTGTGGCTTTCGGCTCTTCCAAGCAGGGTGTAGATTTTGAGGCTCTTGATGGAGAATCCGTATTTTTAGTATTTTTACTCCTAGCTCCGATGGAGTCCTCGGGCGTGCACCTGAAGGCGCTTGCCAAGATATCCAGACTCCTCAAGGATAAATATTTCCGACAGGCATTAAGAGACGCAAAGAATGCTGATGAGGTAATAAAGGTCATAAAAGAAGAGAACGGTTATTAATTCATAAACGCATCGGCAGATCCTTAACATATTAAATACAGGGTGAGAACTATGATAAGGTTCGTTACCGTAAAAGAGATGTACGAAGATAAACGAGAAGAGCTGAAGTTAGAGGTCATAAGTGGAGGTAAAAAGGGACTTTCAAGGCGTATAAAGGTCTTCTTGATCAACAGGCCGGGGCTTGCTCTTGCCAACTATTTCGATTACTTCGCCTATGGCAGGGTACAGATCCTTGGTAAAACAGAATTCTCATATCTTAAGAAGCTATCCCGTCCCGAGCGGGATGAAATACTGAAAAAGCTCTGCTCATATAACATTCCCTGCATAGTTATAACCCGCAAGATGAGGGTTCCTCATGATCTTCTGGCAGCCGCGCAGAAAAAGGATATCCCCATCCTGCGCACCCCCCTCATGACGAACAAGTTCATAAACAAGATAAGTTTTTACCTGGAAGATAAATTTGCCCCCAGTACGAGCCTGCACGGGGTTCTTATTGATATTTACGGTGTCGGTGTTCTTATACTCGGTGAGAGCGGTATAGGAAAAAGTGAGTGCGCACTCGAGCTGGTAAAACGCGGCCACAGGCTTGTGACGGATGATGTGGTTGAGATAACACGAAAGCCAGACGGTGTGCTGATGGGCTGCGGTGTTGAATTTGCCAAGCATCACATGGAGGTCAGGGGACTGGGTATCATAGATATCAAGAACCTCTTCGGCACAGGGGCTATACGTGATTTCTCTGCGATAGATGTTGTGATAAACCTGGAAGGGTGGGACAGTACTAAGGAATATGACAGGCTGGGCTTCGAGGAACACAAGTTCAATATACTCGGTATTGATCTTCCACAGCATATAATTCCTGTAGGGCCCGGCAGAAATGTCGCCATAATAGCGGAAGTGGCTGCTATGAACTGGCGCCTTAAGGCAAAGGGATATAATTCGGCCGTTGAGTTCAACAAGCGTCTTATAACTGTCATGGGCAGGAAGAAAAAACAAGGTTAGAATGTTGGTGAGTGTATGATAGGTGTAATAATTGTAACCCATGGAGATTTAGGTTCGCATCTGGTTAAGACTAGTGAGGCTATAATAGGTCCGCAGGAAAAAGTAAAGGCTATATCGCTTTTTCCAGAAGAGGGAATAGATGCCCTCAGGGAAAAAATAACAAAAGCCCTGGATGAACTGAGTGCAGCTAAGGGAGTAGTTATTTTCACGGATATGATAGGCGGCACTCCCACTAATACAAGCCTCTCTTTAGCACATAGGGAAGATATAGAGATCATTACAGGGGTGAACCTGCCAATGTTGCTTGCTTGCTTCGCTTCCAGAGAAGTGATTTCACTCGTGGAACTGTCTGACAAACTCTGCCAGACAGGTCACAAGAGCATTGTGAACGCAAAACAAATTTTTCTTAAAAAACTCAAAGATTCCAAGAATAAATGATTAAGAATAATGGTGGTGGAAGATTATGAGTGTTTTATTATTCAGAATAGACGATCGTCTTATACACGGTGTAGTCGTTCAGGGCTGGGTAAAGGCCCTGGAAATACAGCACATTATAGTTTCTGACGACAGGGTAGCCGGTGATCAGATGCAGAAGACGCTCTTGGCAATGGCCACGCCTTCATCCCTTAAGTTGTCCATTTTTACTATAGACGAGTCTGTCAAGAAACTAAAAACCAACGAATTAAAGGATGAAAATGTTCTGGTCCTTGTTTCAAATCCTTCCGCAGCACTGCGCCTTGTAGAAAAAGGTGTAATTCCTGGCTCCATAAATGTAGGGGGGATGCATTTTACTCCGGGCAAGAAACAGATACTAAAATCAATATCAGTTAATGAGAAGGACATAGAGGCATTTAAGGAGATTAACTCTAAGGGTATAAAACTGGATGTGAGGATAATACCTTCAGACACAAGTGTTGATATGATGAAGTGCATCGAGCAGTAAGAGAGGGATAAGGATGAAAAGAGTCAATTTTGCCATCGGGATTCACAACCATCAGCCAACTGGTAATTTTGACTTTGTTTTTGAGGAGGCCCTTAATAAGTCATACCGCCCTTTCCTGGAGGTTCTGAAAAAACACCCCTGGATGAAGATGACGCTTCATTACAGCGGATGTCTCCTTGAGTGGATGCTTCATAATCACCCGGAAGTGGTGCATATGATAAGGTTGCTTGCCCAGAGGGGGCAAGTGGAGATAATGTCGGGTGGTTATTACGAGCCCATACTGGCTGTGCTGCCTGACAGGGATAAACTGGGACAGATTGAAAAACTCAATGTATGCATACAGGAACAATTTGCGTGTATACCCCGCGGTATGTGGCTTGCGGAACGCATATGGGAACCGCATCTTGCCGGTGCCATCCATGATGCGAATATAGAATATGTGGTGGTGGATGACGCGCATTTTAAGATGGTGGGACTGGAGGAGGAAAAACTAAACGGGTATTACGTGACAGAGGAACAGGGTAAATCCGTCAAGGTTTTTCCTATTAGCAAGAAGCTTCGCTATTATGTACCATTTGAGGTTCCGGAAAAAACGATCGAACACCTTGCTGAATATGCTACGGAAGAAGGGGATAATCTGGTTGTATTGGCGGATGACGGAGAGAAATTCGGTATCTGGCCGCAAACATACCAATCGGTTTACGAAGAGAAATGGCTTGAGAGGTTTTTTAAGCTGCTTAAAAAGAATGAGGAATGGATCAATCTTGTGACTTTTAGCGAATACATTGATCGCTATGGCGCCAAGGGTCGTATCTATCTGCCTTGTGCCTCCTATAACGAGATGATGGAATGGGCGCTTTTTCCCCAGGCCGGTCAGCGTTACCAGGAAGTTCTTCAGGAAATGAAGGCATCGGGCAACTTATCCATGTACAGTGATTTTGTAAAGGGAGGTTTCTGGCGTAATTTCCTTGTAAAATATCCTGAAGCAAATACGCTTCATAAGAAAATGCTTGAGGTGAGTGACAAGGTGGCCTGTATGCCAGAGGATGACATCAGCGCCCAGGAAGCACACGATGAACTATGGCAAGGCCAGTGTAATGATTCCTACTGGCACGGGGTGTTCGGCGGTCTGTACATGGCTCACTTAAGGGACGCTGCGTATTCTCATTTAATACGAGCCGAAAATATAGCGGACCGGATACTTCACACTGAAGATGAATGGATAGAGGCAGAAACCGTTGATTTTGATATGGACGGGCGAAACGAAGTCCTTATAAACACGCCTCTCTTGAACCTTTATTTCTCGCCTGATGGGGGAGGGTCTCTCTTTGAGCTCGACTACAGGCCGGGGGCGTCTAACCTGACAAATATAATTTCAAGGCGCAAAGAAAACTATCACGACAAGATAATAGAATTTGTCCGTAATAAATCTTTGCCCCTTGATCAAGAGTCTGAAAAAGCGGAAACTATTCATAATATCGTGAGTGTAAAAGAAGAGGGTCTTGAAAAATACCTCAAGTATGACTGGTACCGCAGGGCATCATTTCTGGACCATTTTCTTCAATCTTCCGTGGATCTCAAGTCCTTTTATGAATGTGATTACGGGGAAGCCGGTGATTTTGTAAACCAGCCATACAGCTACAGCCTGCAGAAACAGCAGAATTCCGTACTGCTTCGGCTTTCCAGAAACGGTAATGTGTGGGTGGACAACGAATTTGTTCCGATTGGCCTCGAAAAAGTGATAGTGGTGGACCAATCACTTGAGGTAAGCGCTCATTACGTTATAGTGAATAAGTCAAAGAAGAAGGTTTCCCTATGGTTCGGCGTAGAATTCGGTTTTATGGGTACAAGCGGAAACGATGATAAGTGTTATTATGAGGTTGCCGGAAGGACCATTGTGGACAGGAAGCTATCCAGCATAGGCGAAAAAGAGAAATCAAAGGGCATTACCATCGTTGACGGCTACAAGGGTGTTGATATTTCTCTTGCTTTTGAAAATGAAGCTGATATATGGCGTTTTCCGCTGGAGACTATTTCACAGTCAGAAAGCGGATTTGAAAAAAGTTACCAGGGATCTATACTTTTCCCGAACTGGAAAATAGAACTCACAAATGGCAAATCGTGGCAGACAACAATACATCTTGCGTTGAATAAAAAGGGAAAAAATGATTGACCAGATAGTTCTAATTAGCTTTGTGGGTAGTTTTATAAGCCTTGATGTTATGACAATATGGCAGGTTATGATATCAAGGCCCCTGGTTACGGCTCCTGTCGTGGGATGGATTTTAGGGGACATGGGAACCGGTATTATAATCGGAATAATGCTTGAGCTGATATGGATAAACGTGCTTCCAATCGGAACTGTTATCCCGCCCGATGTTTCAACATCTGCCATAATCGCAACCGCACAGGCGGTATTAACAAAGCAGTTTCTCCCTTATCAGCATATGGATGTTCTTATTATGATTGCTGTCATGTGGGCTGTGCCGCTCGGGGTTATATACAAAAAGATAGATATATGGCTTAGATGGTTTAACAGGCATTTTGCCCATCAAGTGGACAGTTTCGCACAGAGCGGGAACACTATAGGCATAGAATTCATAACACGAATGAGTATTGCCGCTATCTTTGCAAAGACATTTGTTTTTTATGTAATAGCAATATGGCTGGGAGTGCAGCTTACTGTTAAAGTTGTTCCTGTTTTGCCTCATAATGTAAAAATGGGTCTTGAGCTCGCAAGAAGTCTCCTGCCGGCTCTGGGATTTGCTGCCGTTCTTGATATTTTCGGTTCGAAGAATTAAAGAAGGGTCTATGAAAAAACTAGGAGTACTTACGCTTCTTAGGACTATGTATAGAACACTCTACCTGCATGCCGTGTGGAATTTCGAGAGGATGCAGAACGTGGGGTTTCTCTATGCTATGCTCCCTGTTATAAAGAAACTTTATCCCGAGAAGGAAAAGCGCATTGCCGCTCTTAAGAGGCATCTGGAATTTTTCAACACGCATCCGTACATGGCAGCTCCCCTTATAGGGGTCATTTCATCCATGGAAGAGCAGATGGCATCGGGTGCGGATGTAAAGCCAGAAGATATTACAGCCGTAAAGTCAACGATGGCGGGTCCTCTTGCCGCACTGGGGGATTCGTTGTTCTGGGGGGCGCTCAGGCCTCTTGCAGCTCTCTTCGGTGTCACGATAATGTTATGGGGTGAGGGCAATAATAAACTCTTAGGTCCACTTTTCTTCCTTGTCTTCTATAATAGCTTTCATTTTTACGTCAGTTTTGTGGGGTTTTGGAAGGGCTACCGTCTGCAGACAAGGGTTATAGAGACTATACGAAATATTGACTTCCAGGGTATAATCGAGGTTTCACGTTTTCTTGGGCTGATTGTTCTAGCAGCCGTAGTGATGTTTTTTGCTTATCAGTTTCCGCCTCTTAAGAGTTCATTCTTTTTCGGTCTTATCATATTACTTTTCGGGGCACTCAAGAAGGGTATACCTCATACTGTGCTTGTTTATGTTATAGTGTTCTTGGGTTTTCTGGGTTCATATATCGGGATAAAATAAAAAGTTAAAAGAAAGAGAGAAACAATGGAAGAGCAAGTATTCGAAAAAACTTTTGAGATTAAGAATAAACTCGGTCTTCACGCACGGCCGGCTGCTCTTTTTGTCCAGACGAGTAACAGGTTCAAAGCACAGGTTAAGGTTATAAAGGACGGCGAGGAAGTCAACGGAAAAAGCATCATGGGGCTTATGATGCTTGCGGCTGAGCAGGGAAGCAAGCTCGTTATCAGGGTGAGTGGTGAAGATTCAGAGATTTTAATGACCAAACTGGAAGAGCTTATCTTGCGTAAGTTCGATGAAGAGTAGGAGCACTTGGGATGTATAAAGGAATAGCAGCTTCACCAGGTATCGCTATAGGTAAGGCATTCGTGCTTGATCAGGAAGATTTTCCTATCAAGAAACACAAGATTGCTCCGGAAGAGATTGAAACAGAGATAAGCCGTTTCAAGGATGCCATAAAGCGAACAGAAGAAGATCTTCTTCAGATGAAAGACAAGGTTTCAAGTAAACTCGGTGTTAAGCATGCAAGGATTTTTGACGCATATCTCTTGATACTGGAAGACCCGGTATTTGTTGAAGAGACTATAGATACCATACGAAAGAACCAGCTTAACGTAGAATATGTGTTCAGCCATGTGCTGGATAAGATAGTGAATGTTTTTAAGGCGATAGACGATGAGTACCTGAGGGAGCGCAGTAAGGATATACAGGACTTGGGTAAGAGGGTTATAAGGGTCCTTATAGGGGAGGGCAGGGAGACGCTTGCCCATCTCGGTGAAAAAGTAATAGTTGTTGCAACTGACCTAACCCCTTCAGATACTGTTGCAATGCGCGAGGAGAACGTGCTGGGTTTTGCGACCGACCGCGGAGGTAAGACGTCACACACAACTATCATGGCCCAGTCATTGGAAATACCGGCTGTTGTGGCTCTTAAAAACATAACCCAAAAGGTTTCCACAGGTGACAACATAATATTGGACGGTATCAAGGGAATTATAATTGTAACTCCCGATGATACTACCTTAAAACACTACCAGGCTGAGCAGAAGCGACTTAAACGTGAAGACAAAGAACTGAAAAAACTGAGTTTCCTCGAGGCAAAGACTATTGATGGCCACCGTGTACAGCTCATGGCTAACATAGAAGTTCCCGAGGAACTTGAAGCGGTGCTCAAGTACGGGGCTGACGGCATAGGTCTGTATCGTACAGAGTTCTTGTACATGAACCGCGCTGATATGCCCAATGAAGAGGAGCAGTGGTACGCATATAAGAAAGTTGCCAAAGCTCTTTATCCAAAACCTGTTATAATAAGGACAATAGATCTGGGCGGGGATAAATTCATATCTTCTGAAGGTACTCCTCAGGAGATAAATCCGTTTCTTGGCTTGAGGGCCATCAGGCTTTGTCTGAAGAATCCGGAAATATTCAAGGTGCAGCTAAGGGCCATACTTCGGGCGAGTGCGCTTGGGAATATAAAAATAATGTATCCTATGATATCGGGTGTTGAAGAGCTGCAGAAGGCAAACGATATTCTGGCTGAAGTAAAGGATAGCCTGCGCAAAGAAAACATCCCGTTTGACGAGCACATGCAGGTTGGTGTCATGATAGAGATACCTTCCGCGGCTATGACAGCTGAGATACTTGCCAAGGAAGCTGATTTTCTGAGTATTGGTACAAATGACCTGATACAGTACACAATGGCAGTTGACAGGGTGAATGAGACAGTGGCTTATTTGTACGAACCACTTCATCCGGCGGTTCTTAGCCTCATAAAACGCGTTATAGAAGCTGGTCACAAGGAAGGAAAACGCGTCAGCGTATGCGGCGAAATGGCCGGAGACCCCGTTATAACCTCGATACTTTTGGGGCTAGACCTTGATGTGTTCAGTATGGGGCCTACTTCTATACCAAAGGTAAAAAAGGTGATTCGTTCAGTCACGAAAAAGCAAGTAGACGAACTGAATAAGAAGATATTCAGCCAGACAAACACCGCGGCTATAAAGCGCCTTGTAAAACAGGCGGATATAACCACTTAAAGCGAAAACAACAGGATAAGAGGAACAAATAATGGAAACCAAACTGGATAATCCCACATTACTTAAGGCAGTTGATCCTTCGGGTATGCTTGGGCTTGTAATGGATTTTTCAAAACAGTGCAGGGAAGCAGTGGATATAACAGGAAAATTTGAAATATCCACGGATTATTCAAAGGTTAATAAGATAATGATCACCGGTATGGGCGGTTCTGCCATAGGAGGGGATTTGTTGCGTGTCTATGCGAGAGACCAGGTGAACATACCCATATTTGTTAACCGTGATTATGATATGCCTGGTTTTGTGGATGAAAAGACACTTTTATTCTGTGCGAGCTGCTCGGGAAACACAGAGGAGACACTGAGCGTTTACCAGAAGGCGCTTGACGCCAAGGCAAAAATCATAGGTATTACGTCTGGAGGCAAGCTAAAAAAACTCTGCGATAAGAGTTCCATACCATGTGTTATTATTCCTGGAGGGTTTCCCCCAAGGTCAAGCCTCGGGTACATGTTCTTCCCCATGGTGGTTCTCTTGGATAAGCTCGGGATACTGGCGCCTCAGAAAGAAGCAATCGAAGAGACGGTATCTCTTCTTAAACAACTCTCACAAGAGATGTCTGCTGATATAGAGACAGACAAAAACCACGCGAAGCAGCTTGCTTTGTGGCTTTACAAGAAGATGCCTGTTATATACTCCTCAAGTGAGAAGACCGGTATCGTAGGTCTTCGCTGGAGGAACCAGTTTAACGAAAACAGCAAAGTTTTTGCCACATCAAACGTATTCCCTGAACTCAATCATAATGAGATTGTAGGTCTTGAGGCGCTTGGTGATTTTACAAGGAATTTCAACGTGATGATTTTAGAAGATAAGGATGACAACGCACGCATCACGAAACGGATCGATGTTAGCACGGGTTTAATGAAGGATAAGGTTGGCGCCATCGAGCGTATAAGATCCAGGGGTAATTCATTGCTCGGGCGTCTTTTCTCTCTTATAAGTCTAGGTGATTTTGTAAGTACCTACCTTGCAGTCCTCTATGATATTGATCCCACCCCGGTTACCGTGATAGATTATCTGAAGAAAGAATTGGCCAAAGAATAACAATGTCTAACAAAAGAATCCGAAATTTTTCTATTATTGCCCATATTGACCACGGCAAGTCCACTATTGCCGATAGGCTTCTGGAATATACGGGGACTCTTTCAAAGCGCGAGTCCAAGGATCAGATTCTTGACAGCATGGACCTGGAGAGGGAGAGGGGAATTACCATAAAGGCTAAGGCTATCAGGCTCGACTACCTCGCGAGTGACGGCAAGCACTACATCTTAAACCTGATAGATACTCCGGGTCATGTTGATTTTAACTACGAGGTTTCCCGCAGTCTCGCGGCATGCGAGGGGACATTGCTTGTGATAGACGCCTCGCAGGGGGTTGAGGCGCAGACGCTCGCTAACGCAGATCTTGCCAGTGAAGGAAACCTTACAGTCATACCGGTCATAAACAAGATAGACCTCTCAACCGCAGATCCTGAGAATGTAAAACATCAGATAAACACTATCCTTGGACTTGATGAGGAAGATGTAATACAGACAAGCGCCAAGCAGGGGACAGGAATTAGAGAGCTTCTTGAGGCAATCGTAAAACGCATTCCTGCTCCTGGGGGGCATGTTAGTGCTCCTCTTACCGCTCTTGTGTTTGACTCCGTCTTTGACTCGTATCGCGGAGTCATAATTTACATAAAGGTCGTTGATGGCTCCATGAAACCCGGCATGAATATAGAGTTCATGTCAAGTGGCACCCAGCATGAGGTGCAGGAAATAGGCGTTTTTCATCTCACTAACGTCTCCTGTAAATCACTTGAAGCGGGTGAGGTGGGCTATGTCATAGCGGGTATCAAGGATGTGCATACGGTAAAGATAGGGGACACTATCACCAATGCCAATAAACCCGCTACCAAAGCTCTTCCTGGTTACAAGGATGTAAAGCCACTTGTATTCTGCGGTCTGTATCCCCTAAACAGCAGCGATTACAATCTTCTAAAAGCAGCACTCGATAAGCTAAGGTTAAATGACACATCGTTCATATATACCCCCGAGACCTCCGGAACTCTCGGCTTTGGATTCAGGTGCGGGTTCCTTGGACTTCTTCATATGGATATCATAAAGGAGCGCCTTGAGAGAGAATACGATCTGGAGCTTATAATTACAGCTCCGAATGTGAGTTATCATGTAACGAAAAAGAGCGGAGAGGAATTTGTAGTAGACAATCCAAACCTTCTGCCTCCTTCGGCTGAAGTGGACCAGATAGGTGAGCCTTATATCAAGGCCATACTGATAATGCCTGGTGATTATGTTGGGGTTGTCATGCAGCTCGCGCAGGAAAGGCGTGGGATGTTCAAGGATCTTAAATATATTGATACTGACAGGGCTATGCTTGTTTATGAAATGCCTCTTGAGGAAGTCGTGGTTGATTTCTACGACAAGCTTAAATCAGTCAGCTCCGGTTACGCTTCATTTGACTATGAGCCTCTCGGGTATAGAAAAGGGGACTTGGTGAAACTGACTGTTCTCATAAACAAGGAAATTATTGATTCGTTTTGCTTCATACTTCATAAGGAGAAGGCATATTTCAAGGCAAAGCAGCTGGTTGAAAGGCTCAGAAAGATCATTCCCCGGCAGATGTTCGAGGTGCCTATACAGGCCTTGGTTAACAACAAGATAGTTGCCAGGGATACGGTAAAAGCATTGCGCAAGGATGTGACGAGTAAATGTTACGGCGGGGACATAAGTAGAAAAAGGAAACTTCTTGAGAAACAGAAAGAGGGCAAAAAGAAGATGAAGAAAGTCGGCAAGATAGAAATTCCCCACGAAGCCTTCGTCTCTGTACTAAGGCAGGAGATAACAGACAAATAAAGGAGAAGAAATGAACCAGGAAACAAAAAACAAGATAAAAAAAGAAACCTTTGAATGGATAAAAACTATTGTCATAGCCCTTATTTTGGCACTTTCAATAAGGACATTTGTCGTGCAGGCTTTCAAGATCCCCTCAGGGTCCATGATGGATACGCTTTTCGCGGGAGATTACCTTTTTGTGAATAAATTTCTATACGGTACGAAGATCCCTTTTACGGACACAAAGATAATACCGATAAAAAGTCCACAGCGCGGTGATATCATCGTGTTCAAGTACCCTGTTGATCCAAAGCGCAATTTCATTAAGCGCTGTATAGGCCTTCCCGGGGAAACTCTCCAGATAAAGAACAAGCAGGTATATATTGACGGTAAACCCATAAAAGAGGATTACGTGGTATTCAAGGATAAATCATTATATCCTAATGTTGATTACCTGGCTGAAGGATATAGTAAGAGAGATAACTTCGGCCCCGTGGTTGTGTCCCAAGGGGCATATTTCATGATGGGTGACAACAGGGACAGTAGCTATGATTCGCGTTTCTGGGGATTTCTCCCGAAGAAGAATATAAAAGGTAAAGCCCTCTTGGTATACTGGCCACCAAGGCGAATGGGTCTTATTAGGTAAGAAGGCATATCTTATGTCCCGCGGTTTATACATCCACATTCCATTCTGCGCTAAGAAATGCGCATACTGCAATTTTGATACAACAGCCTGTGAAAGAGAAGACAGGGATTATACATCTGTTTTTAGAAATTATGTGAAATCCATAAAAAAAGAAATGGGTTTTTACAGGGGGAAATCTGTCTCCAGTGTTTATATCGGAGGGGGTACACCCACTCTTCTCGGGGCAGGGTGTATCCTGGATATATTAGAAGCCTCAAGAGATAATTTTTTAATTGAAGATAATGCTGAAATATCAATTGAATCAAATCCGGGAACGGTTGACTATAAGGCTTTAGAGACATTAAGGGATGCCGGTATTAATCGTATAAGTATCGGGGTGCAGTCATTTGACGATAAACTGCTAAAGATTATGGGCAGGATACACACGGCCCAGCAGGCAAAGCAAACCTTCTATAATGCGAGAAAAGCAGGTTTTAACAATATAAATATAGACCTAATCTTTGCACTTCCCACACAGACATTTGGCAGGTGGGAAAAGACGCTGAATGAGGCTTCTGAACTTGGACCGGATCATATATCGGTGTATAACCTCACCATAGAGGAAGGCACAAAATTTTATGATCTTCTTGAAACCAAATCCATACAAAGTGCATCAAATGAATTAGAGGCACAAATGTATGAATATGCGATAGAGTATTTAGAAAAAAAAGGGTGGAGTCATTACGAGGTGGCCAATTTTGCCTTAAAGGGCAGACGGTGTCTGCACAACCTGATATACTGGAGCTCACAACCTTATATAGGCGTAGGTGCAGGTGCGACTTCATATATTAATGGAGTAAGATATACAAACATAAAAGAGCCGCAATTATATATTGATAGAGTAAATAATAATAGTGATAGTATTTTATGGGTGGAGAGCTCCGAGAAGCTCTTAGGCAGGAAGAAGGTGGCTGAAGAGGTTATAGTGGGACTCAGGATGAGAGAAGGTATAGCTCTTACAGAGGATATAATGGTCCATTTCAGTGACACGATAGAAGATATGGTTAAAGAGAGACTCCTTGAGAAGTCAGGTCCGAATATAAGGCTTACCCATAATGGGCTGATGATTGCAAACTGTGTTTACAGGGAGTTCTTATAATACATTACAATATATAAGAGTTTTCGCTTGACACTTTTTTATTTTTGTGTTAAATTAGCACTCTAGAAACAAGAGTGATAGAGAGAGCCTTATGATAACGCAAACAATTGACCAGAGAAAACAGAAGATCCTCCAGGCAGTCATCCACCGCTACATCTCATCGGGCAAACCCGTGGGGTCAAAAGTTCTTGCGCTAAGCTATGATTTTGATCTTAGCGCGGCAAGTATAAGAAATGTCATGGCCGAGTTAGAGCGGGGAGGGTTTCTTACACATCCGCATACATCAGCCGGCAGGGTACCTACGGATTATGGATACCGTTTTTATGTTGACAAGCTAGTCAATATACAGGAACTGGCTCACCAGGAAGCACAGCGCATTCAGAGGGAGTATGAGACACACAAAAAAGAAATAGAACAAGTGATGCGCCAGACGTCGAGGATGCTTTCGCTTCTTTCCAATTACACGGGCTTTGTGCTGCCTCCTCTTATGCAGGGGACAGCTTTTAAGCATATTGAGCTTATATTTTTGGAACGTAAGAAATTTATAGCCGTTCTTATTACGGATACAGATCTGGTAAAACACAAGATAATAGACATAAATGAAGATATTACCCCGGAGCTCTTGAGAAGAGCTTCCCGGCTTTATAATGAAATCCTCAGAGGCCTTACTCTATCACAGATAAAACAGGCCATAAGCAGGGAGTTCGTTCCTGCCAAGGTCCCTGACTCGAAACTGCTTAATTTTATACAGAAGATGAGCAGGAGGATATTTACTTTTGAGGCGGATGAGGATATATACGTAGAAGGAACGACCAATATATTCACGCATGCCCACGCTGATTTCGATGATTACCAGAGGATGAAATCGGTTTTTGAGGTCATAGAACAGCGCCAGTTTCTCTCTCAGCTTTTGAGCAGGCGGCTCAATGATAAAGGGACCAAGGTATTAATCGGTAACGAAAACCCGTACAAGGAGATGCAGGACTGCAGCCTCATTACCTCCACGTATGAGGCCGGCAATCAGGCGGTAGGTGTTCTGGGTATTATCGGGCCTAAAAGGATGGAGTACTCTAAGATGATATCCCTTGTTGATTTCATATCAAAACTATTAAACGAGGTGCTTAGGAAAAAATGACACATCACGACGAAGAGAAAAACCATGTTCATAACGGGGACATTGATCCCGCCCTTGAGGCAAAGCTGGGTGAGCTCGCAATATTGAAGGAGTCCGTAGAGGATCAGAAACTAAAGACAAACGAGAGGGACGAGAAAATACTGCGTCTTCAGGCTGATTTCGATAACTACAGAAAGCGCGTCGAAAAAGAAAAGGGTGAGTTCGTGAAATTCAGCAATGAAAAGATAATTGAGAAAATTTTATCACTCTTTGATGATCTTGAACGCGCTGAAAAAGCTGCCGAGGAATCCGAGAATCTGAAAACCCTTAAAAAAGGAATAAATCTTATTTACAAGAACTTCTCAAATTTTCTTAAAAAGGAAGGGGTGAAAGAAATAGAGTCTGTGGGAGAGATACTGGATCCAACAAAACACCACGTTGCGATACAGGTGGACTCAGAAGACCATAAGGAAAATGAGATAATAGAAGAGTTTCAGAAGGGATATATGTTTAACGGCAAGGTAATCCGGCCAGCTCTTGTAAAAGTTGCTCAAAATCCGGAGAAAGAATCCGAATAGGATCCTTTGCATCAAAACATTAAACCATTATTAATTAAAAGGAGGAAGGAAATGCCAAGAATGATAGGAATAGACTTAGGAACAAGTAATTCAGCAGCATCAGTAATGGAGGGAGGACGTCCCACTATAATTCCAAGTGCCGAGGGCACAAGTGTGGGGGGGAAAGCCTTTCCTTCATATGTGGCGTTCACCAAGGACGGCCAGAGGCTTATCGGTGAGCCCGCAAGGCGTCAGGCGGTCAGCAACACGGAGGGAACTATTATAGCCGCAAAGCGTAAGATGGGAACAGATCATAAATACAAGGTTTACGGGAAGGAATATACTCCTCAGCAGATATCGGCTTTTATCCTGCAGAAGATAAAACAGGATGCGGAGGCATATCTCGGGGAGAAGGTTGAAAAGGCCGTTATAACAGTTCCCGCGTATTTTAACGATAACCAGAGGCAGGCTACAAAGGATGCAGGAACAATTGCGGGCCTTGAGGTTGAGCGAATCATAAACGAGCCTACAGCGGCGTCTCTTGCCTACGGTCTTGATAAGACAGGCAAGGAGCAGAAGATACTGGTGTTTGACTTCGGCGGAGGAACCCTTGATGTTACTATCATGGATATGGCAGAGGGTGTTTTTGAGGTAAAGTCAACAAGCGGTGATACACAGCTTGGCGGAACGGACATGGATAATATTCTAGTAGACTACCTTGCCGATGAATTCAAGAGAGAGACGGGTCTTGACTTAAGAAACGATAAGATGGCTGTGCAGAGACTCCGAGAGGCAGCGGAGAAGGCGAAGATAGAGCTCTCAAGCACTCTTACAACCGATATCAACCTTCCCTTTATATCAGCTGATTCAACAGGTCCGAAGCATCTTACCAAGACCTTAAACAGGGCAAAACTCGAAGAGCTGGTAATCTCCACGGTGGAGAGAACCAAGCATTCCATAGATCAGGCATTAAACGATGCGAAGCTTACCAAGAATGACATTGACAGGATAATCCTTGTCGGCGGTCCTACAAGAATGCCGATCGTTCAGAAATTTGTAGAGGATCACGTGGGTAAGAAGGTGGAAGGCGGAATAGATCCGATGGAGTGCGTTGCCATGGGAGCAGCGATCCAGGGAGCAGTCATAACAGGGGATGTAAAAGACGTCCTGCTCCTTGATGTTACGCCGCTTTCACTCGGTATCGAGACACTCGGCTCTGTTTTCACGAAGCTTATCGAAAGAAACACGACTATACCGACAAAGAAAAGCCAGATATTCTCTACTGCAAGCGACAGTCAGCCAGCAGTGGACATCCATGTTCTCCAGGGTGAGCGTCCTATGGCTACTGACAACGTGACCCTTGGCAGGTTCCAGCTTGTGGGTATACCACCGGCGCCAAGAGGCGTTCCCCAGATAGAGGTAACCTTTGACATAGATGCAAACGGTATCATTCATGTGAGCGCGAAGGATCTTGGAACAGGTAAAGAACAGAATATAAAGATAACCGCTCCTACAAAGCTTGACAAGAATGAGATAGACAAGATGGTCAAGCAGGCAGAGGAATTCTCTGAGGATGACAAGAAACGAAGAGAAGAAATCGAGGCAAGAAACGAAGCGGATGCCCTTGTTTATAACACGGAGAAATCATTAAAGGAGCATGGCGATAAGATAAAGGAGAAAGAGCGTGAAAATGTTGAGAAGGCTCTTACAGAAGCAAAGGAAGCCCTGAAGAACCCGGACATAGAAGCCATAAAGAAGACAAAGGAAGCGCTCCAGAATGCCTCCTACAAGCTTGCCGAGGTTATCTACAAGGAAGCGCAGCAGCAACAGGCGCAGCAATCGCAGCAGCAGGGCGGTGGGGACACCCAGGCAGAAGAGACTAAAGAGGAAAAAAAGGAAGATATAATCGATGCGGAATTCAAAGAGGAGGACGGCAATAAATAATCCACGATAGGAGACAAAATCCTGATGGCGATAAAACGTGATTACTATGAAATCCTGGGAGTAAAAAAAGATGCTACTGCCGCACAGATTAAACAGGCGTACAGAAAACTCGCAATGCAGTATCATCCTGACCGCGTAGCTCCTGATAAGAAGAAAGAATCAGAGGAGAAGTTCAAGGAAATATCAGAAGCGTATGCTGTTTTGACAGATACGCAGAAGAAGAGCCAGTATGACCAGTTCGGTCACGCTGGTATTGACGGACGCTACAGCTCAGAAGATATATTCAGGACCACGGACTTCGGGAGTGTTTTCGAGGAATTCGGCTTTGGAAAGGGAATTTTCGGGGATCTATTCGGTGGTGGCAGAGCAGCCACCAAAAGAGGTCCAACGCGAGGTGCCGATCTGGAATATGTTCTGCCTATAACACTGGAGGAAGCATACAAGGGAGTGGAAAAAACGATAAATATATACCACACGGTTATATGTAACTTGTGTAAGGGCCAGGGGGCAAAGCCCGGGACCAGGAAAAAGACATGTGCCAAATGCAAGGGCTCCGGGCATATGAGATACACCCAGGGCTTCTTGAGTTTTGCCCAGCCATGTCAGGCGTGCAACGGCCAGGGTGAGACCATTGAATCTCCATGTCCTGAGTGCCAAGGAAGAGGGAAGGTGCGTAAAAACTCGCATATCACCATTAAGATACCCCCGGGTGTAAATACAGGCAACAGTATAAGAATGAGGGAGAAAGGTGAGGCAGGAGAGCTTGGAGGTCCTTCCGGGGATCTCTACGTGGTCGTTAAAATGAAACCACATCCTGTGTTTGAGCGTGATGGTGACGATATCTACTGTAATATTCCCATAAGCTTTGCTATTGCAACACTGGGAGGCGAAGTGCATGCTCCGACACTCGAAAGCAAGGTAAAGATGAAAATACCGCCCGGTACCCAGACTAACAAAACCTTCCGCCTTAGTACCAAGGGCATTCCCAATGTTCATGGCAGGGGCAGAGGGGATGAATTTGTAACGGTCATAGTGGAGGTCCCAAAGAAAGTCTCAAAAAAAGAGGCAGACCTTGTTAAACAATTAAGCCTGCTTGAGGGTGAAACCCTAGGAGATGACGGATTCTTAAAGAATATGTTCAAGTAAAGAGAATATGACTAAATCAAACTTAAACCGATTTTTTGTATTACCTGAGAATATATATGATAATAAGCTCCGTATAAGCGGAACCGACGTAAAACATATAAAAACCGTACTCAGACTCAAAGAAGGCGATGAGATTATTATCTTCGATGGAACAGGTAACGAGTACATTGCTGTAATTGATAGTTTGGATGATGAGCTAAACTGTACTATAAAAGATAAGAGAGATATCGAGAATCCCAAATGTGCCGGGATAACACTTCTTCAGGGTGTGCCCAAAGGCTCCAAGATGGATTACGTGGTGCAGAAATGCACCGAAACAGGTGTAAATGACATTATTCCTCTTATAACAGAAAGAACGGTTGTAAAGCTTGATGATAAGAGGAAAATAGCGAAAAAGAACAGATGGCAGAAGATAGCAAAATCATCTGCCCAGCAGTCAAAGAGCAGTATTGTTCCCATCATTCATGAACCGGTCTCTCTTGATGAGGCTTTGGATATAGTAAGGGAACACAGTTTGAAATTAATAGCGTGGGAATCTGAGTATATAACAAGTTTAAGAGATATCCTGAAAAAACACCACGCATCTCTTATAAGTCCGGATTCAAGTATCGCAATATGTATAGGTCCTGAAGGCGGGTTTAGCTATCAGGAAGTGGATAAAGCAAAGTCAAAAGGAATGATACCTGTAAGCCTTGGGTCGCGTATACTGCGCTCAGAAAGCGCGGGGTTTGCTACATGCGTTATGATTTTATATGAATTAGATGCAATGGGATAAAACTATTGTGAGAGGGGAGGGAACATGGTTCAATATCATGGTCCGGAGAGAAGATCGTTTACGCGTCTTCCAATATCGCTTCAAGTGGATTTTTTACTGTTTGATACACAGGATTCAAAGGAATTGACAGACAGAATGGGAGCACATGCACGAAATATTTCCGCGGGTGGTCTCCTGATAGAGACCTCGCGCATACCCGTTGAGTGGATGAACGCGCTTATCTCCGGAAAGATTACCTTCGTGTTGGAGTTCAAAATCCCGGGAAGTGAGAATCCTATTAGAACCTCTGCCAGGGTGAGCTGGATGGCCCGCAGGAAAGAGGAAGAAGCAGTTGAGCCGTTTGTAATGGGACTTAACTTTACAGAGATTACTCCTGAAGATCAGGAAAGAATCATTCAGTTTGTATCGAATGCTCCCCAGAAATGACGAAGATAGCTTTTTACACACTGGGCTGTAAAGTAAATCAGTATGAAACTCAGCTTATGAGGGAGCAATGCCTAGAGAACAGATTCGAAAAAGTGCCGTTCTCCCAAAAGGCTGATATTTACGTTATAAATACTTGTACTGTGACATTAAAGAGCGACCGTAAGAGCCGCTATTACATACACAGTGCCTTAAGAAGAAACCCGCAGGCGAAAATTATCGTTGCGGGATGTTACGTTAATAGGGCCCAAAATGATTTGAACAAAATATCTCAAAATATCATATGCCTGTCAAACCAGAGCAAGAAAGATATACTGGATTACCTGATAGGCAAAGGCGATAAGGTTCCTGTATCATCTATAAGCAAATTTGAGGGCCACAGCAGGGCGTTTGTAAAAATACAGGACGGCTGTGACGCCTATTGCTCCTATTGCATAGTCCCTTATGTAAGAAGTGTTCTGTGGAGCCGGCCGAAGGAAGAAATATTAGAGGAAATAAATACCCTCGTAAAGAATGGCTGCAAGGAAGTGGTTTTAACCGGGATAAGACTTGGTATGTATGAGGATGGTAAAGAAGCTCTTATAAGGTTAATAAAGTTAATCCATGATATTGAAGGCTTAAAAAGGATACGTCTTAGCTCAATAGAACCCATGGACATATCAGATGAGCTTATAGATTTATTTCCCAAGCTCCAAAAGCTGTGTCATCATATGCACATCCCGCTTCAGAGCGGCGATGATGACATATTAAGAACGATGAACAGGAAGTATACCCGAAAGCAGTACAGAGCATTAATTGATAAAATAAGAAAAAAAGTTCCTGATATAAATATAACAACAGATGTAATAGTAGGATTCCCGGGCGAGACAGAAGAAAATTTTAACAATACACTTGAGTTTATTAAAAATCTGAAGTTTGGAAAATTGCATGTGTTTAAGTTTTCAAAAAGAGAAGGGACACAAGCCTCTAATCTTGGGGATCAAGTTAAACCTAAAATCATACAACAGCGCAGCAAGAAGCTTCTGGAAATATCCAAGAATATGACCAGAGACTATTATTCGAGGTTTCTGGGCAAAGACGTTGAAGTGTTTATAGAAGGGAAAGCAAAGAATAAGGGATCTTCTGTAGGTCTAACAAATCATTATATACGAGTATTAATTGACAAAAAGCAAGAAAGAAAAGATATAGTTAATGTAAAAATAGAAAAAGCTGATTGTGAGTTTGCTTACGGGAAAGCGTAGGAAATCACAAATTAAATACTGATTGGTTTAATTGCTATAAATTAGGAGGAATAAGAGATGTCAAAAGAAAAAATAATGACCCATTCAGCAAGTCCTTCGGGGGAGAAATTCCCGCTGCCGCAGAAGGATGAGTACAATGCCGAGTTTGAACGCCTTGAGAAATTGTCGGATAAGGCACGAAAAGAAGGAAAAGAAGTAGTTGTGGTTATGGGCGTAGGCTTTGTGGGAGCTGTAATGGCTGCTATCATTGCTAATACAAAGGATGAGAAGGGCAATTACAGTAAGTTTGTGATAGGCTGCCAGAGGCCAAGTGTAAGGAGCTACTGGAAGATACCTCTTCTGAATCGCGGAGAGTCACCTGTAAAGGCCGAGGACCCGGAGGTGGACGAGCTTATTACAAGATGCGTATCCAAAGAGAAAACGCTGACCGCAACATATAACAGTGACTGCCTGAAGTTAGCCGACTGTGTTGTTGTTGATGTGCAGTGCGATTTTGCAAAAAAAGACCTCGGTAAAATGAAGACAGGGGAAGCCGATATGGCCGCCCTTGAGGCGACTATAAGGACAATCGGAGAAAAAATGCAGCCTAACTGTCTTGTTCTTATCGAAACCACTGTTGCTCCAGGCACGACTGAATTCGTGGCCTGGCCCATACTTAAGAAAGCATTCGCCAGCAGGAGTATACCGTCCGAGCCGCTTCTTGCTCACAGCTTTGAAAGGGTCATGCCCGGCAGGGAGTATGTGGCAAGTATCCGTGACTTCTGGCGTGTGTGCGCGGGATGCAATGAGGAAGCAAAAGTCAGGGTGGAAAAGTTTTTAAGAGAGGTGCTTAACACAAAAGAGTTCCCTCTTACAGTAATGGATAGGCCCATCGAGTCTGAAACTACCAAGATAGTGGAGAATTCATACAGGGCGACGATACTGGCTTTCCTGAATGAGTGGAGTATTTTTGCGGAGAGAAACGGTGTGGACCTGATAAAGGTCATTAAGGCGATCAAGATGCGTCCTACGCACAGCAATATCATATTCCCGGGTCCCGGTATCGGAGGATATTGCCTGCCAAAAGACGGGGGGCTTGGATACTGGGCGTACAGGCATATACTTGGATTCGAAGACGGTGACAGTATATTCAAGATTACTCCCACGGCAATAGATATAAATGATACGAGGTCTTTGCATGTTGCGGAACTGACACGTGATGCGCTTCGGAATATGGGAAGGTATATCGCGGGTGCAGATGTACTTCTCTGCGGGGCGAGTTACCGACAGGACGTGGGTGATACCCGCTACAGCGGCAGTGAGATGGTTGTACGCAAGTTGACCCAGATGGGTGCCGAGATTCGTGTACATGACCCTTATGTGGAGCACTGGTACGAATTTGAACAGCAGGATGTCTATCCCGCACCGGGACATTCATGGGGGCGTTTCTTCCGCAACCAGGAAGGTCTGACAAAACTGCGCATAAGTAACGATTTACCCAAGTCTCTAAAGGGTGTTGAGGCACTCATATTAGCGGTTCCTCATAGCCAGTATCTGGAGCTAAGTCCGAAGGATATCGTTAAGTGGGCAGGAGGACCTATCGCTGTTATTGACTGCTTCGGTATTCTCTCCGATGATGTTATAAAAGAATATTTTAAGCTCGGTTGCGAGGTGAAAGCACTTGGTAGGGGACATATACAGAGGATAAAAGAGGAAGTTAGAAGAGCATCCAATTAACTGGGAGCAGAAAATGACATCTGAGACTAAGGCAAGCGATCTTGCAAGAGGGGTAAATTATCAGGACGACTCCGTTGTAAGCAAAACCCTTATAAAAAAGGACACTGGCACGGTGACCCTGTTTGCTTTTGACCAGGGGCAGGGTTTAAGTGAGCATACGGCACCTTTTGATGCCATGGTATATATCCTCGACGGGCAAGCCCAGATTACGATTTCAGGCAAACCCTTTAACGTTAGACAGGGCGAGTTTATTATCATGCCGGCAAATGAACCACACTCTCTAAAAGCACTTAAAAAATTCAAGATGATGCTGGTTATGATAAAATCTTGATCGAACGATTTATGTAAGAATGAATATGTTTCAGCTTTGAGGGGCCTTGTGGCCCCCTTTAATTTTCTATTGCATTTTTTCTGATATATATATATAATAATATGATACATTGCCAGTTTCATATTTGGGGGATTTATGGCAAAATTAGGAAAAATAGGATTTATAGGAATAGGAAATATGGGCCAGGCGCTCATTAACGGGCTGATCAAGTCCGGTGTGTCTGCCAAGGCCAATATTTTTGCCTATGACAGTGACGGTAAAAAAAGAGAAAAGGCAAAGAGAAAAGGCATAAAGATAGCAAAAAGCAATGCTGATCTGATCACAAAGACTGGGGTTATAGTTCTTGCGGTCAAGCCCCAGGTTATAGATAAAGTACTTAGGGAAATATCTGGCAAAGTCGCCAGATCCGCAACCATTATCTCTATTGCCGCGGGTATTACCACAAGGCATATTGAGGCTTTGCTGGGCAAGGTGTCAGTTATACGGGTTATGCCCAATACACCTGCTTTGGTCAGGCAGGGCGCTGCCGCGATATGCAGGGGAAGATTTTCCACCAAGAAGGATGAGAGGATAGCCGAGAGAATATTTTCTTCGGTTGGCAGAACCGTGAAGGTCAAAGAGTCCCTTATGGATGCTGTCACCGGTCTTAGCGGGAGCGGACCTGCATACATATTCCTCGTTATCGAAGCGCTTACCGAGGCAGGGGTCAAGGTGGGCCTGAGCAGGCAGGATGCAGGCATATTGACGAAGCAGATGGTCTTAGGGGCGGCAAAGATGGCTGTTGAAACCGGGGAGGATGCGGCTGTGCTCAGGAAAAAGGTGACATCTCCCGGCGGGACCACGGAAGCAGCACTTAAATATTTAAAAAAGAAAGGTTTCGACAAAGTCTTGGTCGAAGCGGTAAAGGTTGCGACAAAGAGGTCCATCCAGTTAGGTAAAAAAAGATAGGAGGACCTGTTTATGCAAAGATTTACCAAAGATGGACGACTTATTATACCTCTGGTCAGGGATGAGAAAACTGAACCGCAAGCTAGCGGGGATAAGATAAGTTATGTTGTGAATAAAGCGTATTGCCCTAACGGCTGCGATATAATCGACAGGGAGCATGAAATAAACGGAGAACCCGGGTTGAGGATCAAATTTAAAAGAAAAGGCGCAGAAGGCGAATTCGTTATCTCCGCAATAGAAGGGGATTTTGATAAGATTATTCTCTCCGGGGAGTTGAAGGACGGGGTTAAGGATGATCTTTATTGTCCTCACTGCGGGGTAATGTTCAAGAAACTCGTAAAATGCAATTGCAAGCCGGATGCGGATATGGTTGTTATAGGAGTGACGCCAGAGCTGGATTTTAACAATGCCATAACATTCTGCAATGTAACGGGATGCGAAAACGGGACATTCCTTGATTCCGGAGATATTATACGACATATAAGGCTCAAGGATTCATACTGAGCCGCGGGAGATATATGAGAGTAGAGACAATCATGTGGAAGGGCGGCCTTGTATATATACTTGACCAGAAGAAGCTTCCTCAGAAAAAAGTGTATATAAAATGTTCGCGCTACCAGCAGGTAGCCGATGCCATCATCAGGATGAATATCAGGGGGGCACCGGCAATAGGTGTGGGAGCTGCTATGGGTATAGCACTTGGTATGAAGAAACTAAGCGTTAGTAACAAAACGGATTTCTTCATCCGCCTGGATAAAATAGGAAAGGATTTTGCCACAACAAGACCCACCGCGGTTAATCTTTTCTGGGCTATTGACAGGATGGCAAAATGCGCCAGAAAGCATGAGAAGAAAAGTATCAGTACTATTAAAGAGCTTCTTATAAAAGAAGCGATAGCGATATACCACGAGGATATAGCGGCTAACAGGAAAATGGGCGAGTACGGGGCGAAACTTATTCCGAAGAACGCCCACATACTAACACACTGCAATGCGGGGGCCCTTGCCACTGCCGGCTATGGTACGGCTCTGGGGGTAATAAGAAAAGCGCATAGCCAGGGGAAGAATATAAAGGTATTTGTCGACGAGACAAGACCCTTCCTGCAGGGAGCCAGGCTCACCGCATGGGAGCTAAAAGAAGAGAAAATACCCTTTACACTCATAACAGATAATATGTCCGGATATTTCATGTACCAGGGCAAGATAAATGCTGTAATAGTGGGCGCTGACAGAATAGCCGCAAACGGTGATGTGGTTAATAAGATAGGAACATATACCGTGAGCGTGCTGGCAAAAACACATGGTATACCTTTTTACGTTGCCGCTCCTGTATCTACGTTTGATCTCACCAAGACAAGCGGTGATGAAATAACTATTGAACAGAGGAAGTTTAACGAGGTTACACATATTGGCAATAGTAGGATCACCCCTATCGGTATCGAGGTAGCTAATCCTGCATTTGATGTAACTCCGCACAAAAATGTGACGGCAATTATTACCGAAAAAGGTATTATCAAACCGCCTTTTAAGAAAAACATCGCAAAAATAATAGGTAAAAAGTAAGAGAAGAGATTTTACGGAGGCATGATGGAATATTCCAAGACTATAAATCTTCCTAAAACAGATTTTCCTATGAAGGCCAATCTTTCCGAGAGAGAGCCCCAGATCCAGAAGAAATGGGAAGAGATGGATATATACAGTGTCATGCGCAAGGCCGGGGAATCAAAACCCAGGTATATGCTCCATGACGGTCCGCCTTACGCAAACGGTCATATACACCTTGGCCACGCGCTTAACAAGATCTTAAAGGACATAATCGTCAAGTACAAGGGTATAAGCGGATATGACGCTCCTTATGTGCCGGGATGGGACTGCCATGGTCTTCCTATAGAATACCAGATCTTAAAGGAGCGCAAACTCCAGAAGAACCAGATAGACCAGGTCAAGTTCAGGAAGCAGGCGGCTGCTTTCGCCAATAAGTTCATAAAGATACAGAGGGAAGAGTTTAAGAGACTCGGTATATTCGGCGACTGGGAAAATCCGTACGTAACTATGGATTTTGCCTATGAGGCGAAGATTATAGAGGTATTCAAGGAACTTGTAAAGAAGGATTATATCTACAAGGGACTAAAGCCCGTTCACTGGTGCCCAAGCTGCGAGACGGCGCTCGCCGAGGCTGAGGTCGAGTACCATGATCATACATCACCATCCGTGTTCGTGAAGTTTCCTCTGGCAGAATCTTCTTTTGTCAAAGGGCTAAACCTTAAGGGTGATGTCTATGTTCTTATCTGGACCACCACGCCATGGACGCTTGTAGCAAACGTTGCCGTGTGTTTTCACCCGGATTTTGATTATGTGGCTCTTGATATGGGAGAGAAATATAAACACCAGATGATCATCATGGCAAGGGAGTTGGTTCCAAGGGTTATGGAGAAAGTTGGTGTAAAAGATTACAAGGAACTTGCCAGCTTCAAAGGAAACAAGCTTGAGGGATTAAAATGCCGACACCCGTTTATAGACAGGGAAGCAGTGGGTATACTTGCTGAATTTGTCACCTTGGAGGAGGGGACTGGCGTTGTGCATATAGCTCCGGGTCATGGTGCGGAAGACCATGCTATTGGTCTCAAGTACGCTCTGCCGGTCATAGTTTCTGTTAATAACCAGGGTAAATTCAAGGATGAAGCAGGAGAGTTTGCCGGGGAGCATGTATTTAAGGCAAACCCGAAGATAATAGAGAAGATGACGGCAAACGACTCACTTCTTCTTTCTGAGGAAATATCACACACATATCCTTACTGCTGGCGCTGTAAGAATCCTATTGTGTTCAGGGCGACCGAGCAGTGGTTCATGAGCGTTGACAGAAATGATTTAAGGAAAACCATGCTCAGCGTTATTAAAGATGTAAAGTGGGTTCCGCCTGTAGGGGAGAACAGGATCTCCGGTATGGTGGAAAGCCGTCCGGACTGGTGTCTTTCAAGGCAGCGTTACTGGGGAGTTCCGCTTCCAATCTTCTATTGCAATAAGTGCGATAAGGCTATTCTTACCCAGGAGAGCATATCGAAAGTCCAAGAGATATTCTCTAAAGAAGGCTCGGATGCCTGGTTCATAAAATCAGCCGCGGAAATCCTGGGTTCGGATGCAAAATGCCCGGATTGTTCCGGCAAAGAGTTCCGCAAGGAAACGGATATTCTGGATGTGTGGTTTGACTCAGGGGTGAGCCATGAGGCGGTACTAAAACAGAGAAAAGAGCTTGCTTTTCCTGCTGATTTGTATCTTGAGGGAAGCGACCAGCACAGGGGATGGTTCCAGACCTCGCTTATTCCGGGTGTGGCCCTTGACGGCAAAGCACCGTTTAAGACGGTACTTACCCACGGTTTTACCGTTGACGGTGAAGGTAAGAAGATGAGTAAATCCACGGGCAACGTCATAGTCCCGCAGGAGATAATAAAGAAATACGGGGCAGATATACTTAGGTTATGGGTATGTAGTGAGGATTATACACTGGATATGAGGATATCTGACAAGATCATAAGCCATCTTGTTGACGCCTACAGGAGGATAAGAAATACCTTCCGTTACCTTATCGGCAATCTGTGTGATTTTGATCCAGCTAAGGATAGGGTTTCCTATGATGATATGCTCGAGGTGGATAAATGGACCCTGCATAAACTGCAGGTTTTAATAGATGATGCCACAAAAGGTTATGATGAATTCAGCTTTCACCGTACATACAGGCGAATTCACAATTTCTGCGCAACGGACCTTAGCTCGTTCTATCTGGATGTCTTGAAGGACAGGCTCTATACATTCGCCAAGGACTCAAAACAACGCCGTGCGGCACAGACTGTACTTTATGAGCTTCTAAACGGTCTTGTCGTGATGCTAGCCCCGGTTCTTTCGTTTACCTCGGAAGAAGTGTGGAAGTATGTAAACAAAGAGGATAAGGAAGAATCTATTTTTCTGGCATCTTTTCCTAAATCAAACAAAGACTATATGGATGAGAAACTGGACCAGAAATGGCAGAAGATAGTCGACATATATAACGAGGTGGCAAAGCCTCTTGAAATGGCACGCCGTTTGAAAATAATCGGGAGTTCGCTAGAAGCAAAAGTCGTGCTTTGTGCGCCTGATAAGCTGAGTTCTTTCATGAAGGATGTAATCAGTGACTGGCCAATGATATTTATAGTATCCCAGGTCCAGATAGAGGATTCCATCCCAGATAAGAATAGCGATGATGCAACTGTCTATTACAAGAGTGAGCTCATAGAAGATCTCGAGGTTAAAGTTATGCGCGCGACAGGTTCCAAATGTGTGCGTTGCTGGAACTGGAGTGAAAATGTCGGCAAGGATACTGCTCATGGCGAACTTTGCGAGCGCTGCGCCTCTGTGGTGAGCAAGCTCTAGGATTTACCTGCCTTTCTGTCAAATAGATCTTTAGGAAGTCTCTAATGATTATCTACGTAATTGCCCTGGTTTTGCTCATACTGGATCAGATTTCAAAATATATCATAGCGAACAATATGTTACCCGGAGAAAGTTTGCCTGTTATAAACAACATATTCCATATAACATATGTTGAGAATACGGGAGCGGCTTTCGGTATACTCAAGGGGCAGAACTTTTTTTTCATAGTTATCTCCATTATAGCCATTGTTTATATCGTTTTCTTTTCAAAGAAGGCGCTGGGCAGGACAATTCTTCCCACTGTATCCCTGGGTATTATACTTGGTGGTATTTTAGGAAATCTTGCCGACAGACTGCGTCTTGGCTGTGTGGTTGATTTTCTTGATTTTCAGATATGGCCTGTGTTCAATGTCGCTGATTCCGGCATAAGTGTGGGGGCTGCACTGCTTATTATTTACTTAATAAAAACAGATAAGACTGAAAAGAGGCAGTAATGTATCCAATTCTTTTTGAGATGGGCCCGATTGTTATACGCTCATACGGTGCACTCGTTGCACTGGGTTTCTTGGCAGGTATAGTTCTTGCTGTTAAGAGGGCGAAAAAGAAAGGTATAAATGAGGATGTCGTACTTGACCTTAGTTTATACGCGCTTATAGCAGGTATCCTCGGGGCAAGGATATTTGAGGTCCTGGTAAACATCCAGGACTATATGCAGGATCCTGTTAGTGTTTTTAAGATATGGGAAGGTGGGCTTACATATTACGGGGGTTTTCTTGGCGCCGGGCTTGTTATAATACTCTATCTCAGAGCAAAAAAACTTGAGTTCTGGAAGATAGCCGACCTTATGGCTCCATCGCTCGCACTTGGACATGCTATCGGAAGGCTCGGATGTTTTACGGCAGGGTGCTGTTACGGCAGCGTTACCGATCTTCCATGGGGAGTAACTTTCTCTCATCCGCTGTCTCTTGCGCCTCTTGGCTTAACACTTCATCCGACACAGCTTTATTCATCTCTGGGAAACCTGGTAATATTTGGCGTGCTTCTTCTTATAGACAGGAAGAAAAAGTTTTCCGGACAGGTATTCTGGACATATGGCATAATGTACTCGGTATTTCGCTTCTTCGTGGAGTTCTTAAGGGCGGACCCGCGCGGGTTTGTGCCTTTTGGCATACTTTCTATTTCACAGGTAGTCAGCGGAGTACTTTTTATAGCGTCAATTATTATGCTTCTTAAACTACGCAGGCACAAGTGATGTTTAGCATATGAAGAAAAAAAAACATATTACAGCGAAAGAAAATAATATACGCCTTGACGCTTATCTTGCCAGGGAGCTTAATGATTTCTCTCGCACGTTCATACAGAAATTGATAAGGGACAATAATATAACGCTGAACGGAAAAAACGTATCGGTCAAGGAAAGAGTTAAAATAGGTGACAGCATAGATATCGTCATTCCTCCGGTAAGAGAACTAAACGTGGAGCCGGAGGATATCCCGCTCTCTGTAATTTATGAGGATAAGGATATAATCGTTGTTGACAAGCCTGCCGGCATGGTCGTTCATCCAGCATTTGGCAATTATAAAGGTACTCTTGTAAGTGCGCTTCTTTATCATTGCAAGGACCTCTCGGGTGTAGGGGGGGTGCTCAGGCCCGGCATAGTCCACCGGCTTGACAAGGACACCTCGGGTGTCATGGTCGCTGCAAAAACTGACACAGCACATCGCGCTCTGGCAAAGCAGTTTCTGGATCATGAGGTTGAAAAAGAATATATAGCCCTTGTTCTTGGTGCCTGCAAGGCCAAGTACGGAAAGATAAACGTTCCCGTGGGAAGAAGTACCAAAGACAGGAAGAAAATGGCCCCCACGCTTACAAGAAGCAGGGATGCTCTAACACTCTTTAAGGTAATTGAGATACTTGATGGTTTTTCCCTTCTGGAGCTTACACCTAAGACAGGAAGGACTCATCAGATCCGCGTGCACATGTCATACATAGGTCATCCCGTAGCGGGGGACGATGCATATGCGTCAGGGAAACGCAAGCCCAAGGTAAAGATAGCTCGCCAGATGCTGCATGCACACAAACTCTCGTTTGTCCACCCGCGTACGAAAAAGAAAGTGTCGTTTACGGCGCCTCTTGCAGATGACATGGAAAAGCTTTTAAGATGCCTCAGAGGCGCATAAGAAGAGGTTTTATGAGCTTTGTAGGAAAGATATTCAGGAATAAGAAACCTAAACATATCACCATAGGTGATTTTATAAAAGACGTTGAAACAAAGATCGAGAGTCTCAGCTTAAGCGATAAGACCATAGGAACTATTGAGAAGAGGGTAAGAGACCTGGAGTTAACGCTCAGGGCCTTGAGCTCCAGGATAGAGGAATTCAGCAAAGAGCGCAAGGAAATGGATGAGATTTCCAAAAGGGTAATAGAACTTGTTTCCCTTATCTACACTATGGACACCAAGATAAACAACCTGAGTAAGCAGATTTACGATATGAAAAATGAGATTGAAAATCCCAGGCATGTAAATGCTCCAAAGCCCAAAAAAAGAAAAGACACGAGCCAGATAGAACTTAAACTAAAAGGCGTCAATCACGACAGAAGAAGCGAATAATGTACGAGCAAAGAATATACAGGGATTCACTAAAGAAGGGCGACCTGGATCATTTTCTTGTAGAGGTGAAAGAGTCGGATCTGTGGATAGGCCTGAGCAAAGGCACCGATATTGGAAAACTTAAGGAAATATCCACGACCAAGCTCACACAGGTAAGAAAAGAAATAGGGGAATATATCAAAACAGATCCAGGCTTTGGTGAGAGCTTGACGCCTCACAGGGTTGCAGATAATGCTCCGGAGATAGTTCGCCAGATGTCAGAGAGTTGTGCCAGGGCCAATGTGGGGCCTATGGCGGGTGTGGCCGGGGCTATAGCCGAATATATAGGAAGAGAATTACTACAATACTCAAAGGAGGTGGTAGTAGAGAACGGAGGCGACATATTTCTAGCCTTGGACAGGAAAAGAACAGTCGGGATTTATACCAGGAATCCAAAATTTTCCGACAAACTGGCTCTTGAGGTGAAAGCACAGGATACACCGCTTGGTATCTGTACCTCGAGCGGCATGATGGGACATTCTAAAAGTTTCGGTAAAGCGGATGCCGTGGTAGCTGTCTCGAAGTCCGCGTCTTTGGCGGATGCATGCGCGACGGCTGTCGGAAATATGATACAAGGGTCTGAGGATATTGACCTAGCGCTCGAATATGCGCAGACTATAGAAGGTCTTATCGGAATCGTTGTTATTAAAGATGATCGCATGGGTGCATGGGGCAACATAACGCTTGTCAGCTCATAATACACTACAAATGGAGGGAGTATGAAAAAATACGAGACGCAGCAGATACGAAACATAGCCTTACTCGGTCACGGCCACGCCGGGAAAACATCCCTTAATGAAGTAATTCTCTTTGATAATAAGATTATAAACCGTCTCGGTAATATAAAAGACGGCAATACCGTCAGTGACTACCATGAGGATGAAATTGACAGGGGTATATCAATATACCTTAGCTATTCATTCTGCGAATGGAATAATGCTAAAATAAATATAATCGATACTCCCGGGTATGCGGATTTTGTAGGCGATGTTCACAGTGCTCTTAAGGCGGTGGAGACAGGACTTATAGTAGTAGATGCTGTAAGCGACCTGGAAGTAGGGGCCCAGAAGGCCTGGGACCTCTGTACTAGTGAAAAGATTGCAAAGGCTGTTTTTGTAAATAAAATGGATAAGCAGCATGCTGACTTTGAAAAAGTCTGCCAGAAGATGAAGGATGCCTTCGGAGTCAATGTAATACCTGTTTTTATCCCGATAGGCGTCAGTGAGAGCTTTCAAGGCGTAGTTGACCTTATAAAAATGAAAGCGTTTACCTTTGCGCAGGGCACTTGCAAGGAGGAGGCGGTTCCAGCTGATCTGGAATCAAAAGCCAAAAGCGCACGAGAGGAGCTAATGGAAGCGATAGCATCCATTGATGATACTCTTACGGAGAAGTATCTTGACGGAGGTCAGTTAACCGAGGATGAAATCAAACAGGGATTAAAAAAAGGGATAAAGGAACAAAAAGTTGTCCCGGTATTCTGCGGTTCAAGTACTGCCAATGTGGGGATACAGCCTTTCCTGGATGCGATCGTGGATTATTTCCCATCCCCGTTGGACATTGACCGTGGAAAGGTAAAGGGAGAGGATAAATTTATTAAGGCTGATTCCAAGGCAGCATTTTCCGCCCTTGTGTTTAAGACAATGACGGAATCACATATGGGGGAGATGGCATTCTTCAGGGTGTTCTCGGGTAAAATTAGCAGCGGAAACGATGTGCAGAATGTAAATAAAAGGCAAAATGAGAGACTAGGGCAGATAGCCTTCATGGAAGGCAAAGAACGAAAGGAAGTAAGCGAGGTAGAAAGCGGTGATATAGCTACAGTGGTAAAGCTAAAACACACTGCAACGGGCGATACGCTGTGCAGCGGGAAATCACAAACAATTATAGAACCTGTGGAGTTCCCGCGCGCGCTAATTGATATGGCTCTTTACGCTAAGTCAAAAGCCGAGGCAGAAAAGGTCGGAAATGCCGTAAATTCCATGGTTCACTCAGATCCCACTCTTCATTTCTACACAAACAAGGAAACAAAGGAAGCCATAATATCAGGAATGGGGAATCTCCAGATAGAAGTAGTTGTGTCACGGCTTAAAAAGCTTGGCCTGGAGGTTGAACTGAGAAAACCAAAGGTGGCATATAAGGAGACAATTCACGGCAAAGCCGAAGTCCAGGGAAAATACAAGAAACAGTCCGGCGGCAAGGGGCAGTACGGAGATGTGTGGATAAAAATAGAGCCAATGGAAAGAGGCAAGGGTTTTGAATTCGTAAACAAGGTCGTTGGCGGAGCAATACCGCGTAACTACATTCCCGCAGTTGAGAAAGGCGTGAAGGAAACCATGGAGAGAGGAATTCTTGCGGGATGCGAGGTGGTGGATCTCAAGGTAACCCTTTTTGACGGATCTTATCATGATGTTGACTCCTCTGATATGGCTTTTAAGATAGCCGGTTCCATGGCGCTAAAAAAAGCCGTCGTTGAGGCCAAGCCTTGTCTTTTGGAGCCTATAATGAACGTGGAAGTCTATATTCCCGAGGACTTCATGGGTGCTATCATGGGAGACCTTAACAGCCGCAGGGGCAGGGTTCTCGGAATGGAACGCAAGGGCAAGGTCCACGTGGTAAAGGCACAGGTGCCTCTTGGTGAATTATACAAGTATTCAACCGATCTCAGATCCCTTACACATGGATGGGGAGGATATAAGATGGATTTCTCGCATTACGAGGATACCCCGCCCATGATAACCCAGACGATTATAGATGACTACAACAAGAAAAAAGAAGAAGAGGCGAAGTAAAAGAGAATATAGTGAAAGCAGATTTTGATGATTAAAATAGTTATAGCGCTGATAACTCTGTTATTTAGTTTTAGTATTGTCTTTGCAGGTGATGTAGATACTGATTATATCCAACAATACAGCAGGAACAAGTTAATCTTATCTCTTCTCTCTTCCGGGAGAGATTTAAGCCTTACTATTAAAAAAGAGGGCAGTACCTCTGTAGATATCAACTACCTGCCAAATACCAAACAGCATACAGGCATAGGTGTTTCATTCCTGGGTCTGGGTGGAGCGGTTTCCTGGACCGGTGGTGACACGCAACAAGATGAAGCTATTTACGGCAAGACAAAGTATATTGATTACCAGTTAAGCTATTACGGAAGAAAAATAGGTATTGATGCCAACTTCCAGCAATACAGTAATTTCTACCTCGATAAACCCGACCAATTTGATGCTTCATGGCAAACAACAGACCCTTATCCGCAGCGCACAGATTTGCACATAAGATATTACGGATTAAATACCTACTATATCTTCTCCAGTGAGAAATTCTCATTCAAGGCTGCATTTAATCAGACAGAGAGACAGAAGAAGAAAGCCGGTTCTTTTTTATTAATGGGCTCTGTCTCTTATCTGGATATAAAGAGTGACAGATCTTTAATTCCGGCAAGTAAAGAAGCAGATTTTGGTGATCTTTCAGGATTTAAGGGTGGAAATTTCCTAGTAATAGGTTTATCTCCCGGTTATGCATACAGTTTTATATTCTCAAAGTTCTATATAACCCCAAGTATCTTTGTGGGGCCTAGTTTCCAGCAGAAGAGATATGATGTAGCAACAGGCGATAAAACTTCCGAGTCAGGAGGTTTTAAGAGTAATATAAGGCTGGCAGGAGGATATAACAGCGATACTTTCTTTGCAGGCATAACCGCTGTTAGTGATATTACCTCTGTCAAGCAGGGGGAGATTACAGTAGAATCAAATACTACTATTGCTAAGCTATTTATGGGGTATAAGTTTTAGTAAAACTTTCAAAAAGGATTATAAATTGGATAGAATTAACTTAGATGAAGCTGAATTGAAAGTAATTAACAATTTTAAGGAAAAACATCCATTAAAGATTACAGATGAAAATTATGAGGTAATAACTCTAGAATGCCAATTAACAAACATTTCTTATGATGCTTTTCCATCTGTAGAACTCTTTATAGCGCCATATCATCGTTTAGGATCTAAAGGATATGAGAATAATATACAGGTTACGCGGGAAGATTTCGAAAATTTGATCCTTCATGAATTTGGTCATTTGTATGATTTTTGCAATTCAAGTTTTGTTAAAAATGATAGGGAAAATTTTTTGAAATGGAAACACAGTTTAGGGAATAATAGGAGAGTCTATAATTTCTTCGTTTTTGTATGGAATGTATTTATTGATTTTAGGTGTGACTTATTGAGTAGACCGTTTATTAGGCTAAGGGACTTCAGGGAAATAAAGAGAATGTCTCCAGTTGAAAAAGGTAAATATGAAATTAACAAGATAACTTTTGAGGAAGAGCGTAAATTAGAATTATCTAATTTATTGTCAAGCAATACCATAGGTAACGATTTTGACAAAATTTGCAAAAGATGTAGGAAAGGGTTTAAACATTACAAAGACATTAAGGATTATGTTGAAGAGCTATTAAAAGTGTAAAAACGAGAAGTATTAAAACTATATACCCCTTGACAAACTCACTTTTTTGTGTTATACTTACAATAGTATTCTGTTAGGTTCAAAGGGCAAATCTTAAGAGATTAAGAGACGCAAAGCCACGGAGCTGAGAAGCAAGCCGGGTTGCCGAAGATTAACATCTTTGTGTAACCCGGTTTTTTTATATAAGAGGAGATAATGAAGAGACTTAAGAATCTATTACTTATCTTAATGATTGTCGCGCTTTTTGCAGGGTGTGCGAAGAATAATCCTGTTACAGAGATTGCTCCTGTGGCTGATATCTCCAGTGTTGAGGTCATTGATATCACGGATTCCGGGGCTACTGTTACCTGGGTTACAAATGAACCTGCTAACTCCAATATAGAATACGGGCATGATACGAACTACTATGCAGGTGTCTTTAACTCTAAATATGTTACCAGCCACCGTATAGTGCTTTATGGTCTTACTGGGACCACCACTTATCATTTTGAGCTAAGAGGAGCCACGGTTGACGGTGATTTGCTCCTTGATACTGACCGGACTTTTATGACTAATTAAAAAGCATGGTTTTTATAGTTACAATATACATACCGCTGGATGAACTCCAGCGGTTCTTTTTTTCTCTTTACATAGAGGATATTTCTGTGATACAATTTAATGTGAATATACGTACTTTATGAGAGAATATACGGGGGTTTACATGTCAGGACATTCCAAGTGGTCCAGTATCAAGCATAAAAAAGCTGCAGTGGATGCCAAAAGGGGTAAAATCTTCACCAGGATTATTCGTGAGATGACGATGGCTGCCAGACAGGGCGGCGGAGATCCTTCAGGCAATGCCAGGCTAAGAAAAGCCATCGATGATGCAAAAGCCGCGAACATGCCACAGGATAATATAAAAAGAGCCATAAAAAAGGGAACAGGAGAGCTTCCCGGTACTGCCTATGAGGAATGCCTGTTCGAGGGATACGGTCCGGGTGGTGTGGCTGTTCTTGTGGATGCGGTAACAGATAACAAAAACAGGACGACGGCCGAGCTCAGGATGGTATTCTCCAGGCGCGGCGGCAATCTGGGCGAGGCAGGCTGTGTTGGATGGATGTTTACCAAAAAGGGCCTCATAAACATAAGCAAGAAGAAGATAGGGGAAGAGGACCTCTTGAATACCGCGCTTGAGGCAGGCGCGGAGGATGTAAATAGCGAAGATGAGGACCTCTACGAAATACTCTGTGATCCCAAGGACTTTGAGAACGTAAAAAGTGCTCTCGAGAAGCTTGGCCTGGAAGTCGCAGAGCTGACCATGCTTCCCCAGACATATATAAAGCTTGAAGGAAAAAATGCCGAACAGATGCTTGAGCTCATGGAGTCTCTTGAAGACCATGATGATGTACAGAACGCTTATGCCAACTTTGACATATCCAAGGAAATCATGGAGAAGATGAGCAGGCAATAACTTTCACAAGGTGGTACTATGAGAGTTTTGGGCATAGATCCCGGCACTGCAATCACCGGTTGGGGGATAGTGGACGTCGAAGATAAAAAAGGTAAATCCTCTGATAAGCTGACCGCCAGGGGCTACGGCTGTATAAAAACCGAAAGCAGTATGATTTTCTCCAGAAGACTTTCAATTATCTACAAAGAACTAAAAGAACTTATCAAGGAATACAAACCCGATGTTGTTGCCATAGAAGAGCTTTTCTTCGCGAAAAATGTTAAGACAGCCCTTAAAGTAGGACATGCCAGGGGTGTGGTCATTCTGGCAGCTGTTAATGCTAACCTGGATGTGGCGGAATATACACCTCTACAGGTAAAGCAGGCCCTGACCGGATACGGCAGGGCGGATAAGCAGCAGATACAGAGAATGGTAAAGACCCTGTTATGGTTAAAAGAAATACCGAAGCCTGATGACGTGGCTGACGCTCTTGCGGTTGCCGTCTGCCACATAAACTCAAGGAAAATAGAAAAACTATGCATCACGGGTTGATAATATGATAAATTTCATCCGCGGGACCTTGGACGAGAAAGCACTTAATAGTGTCATAATTGAGGCCGGTGGCATAGGCTACCAGGTCTTCGTGCCCACCTCTACATACGAGAAGTTGCCTGTTATTGGCGAGGATGTAAAGCTATATATCGCTGAGTCCACGGCAATGTACGGCGGCAGTACCATGTTCTACGGTTTTTTAACGCGCGAGGAAAGGGAAGTCTTCCAGCGCATACGTTCTGTCTCCAAGATAGGAGCAAAAGGCGCCCTGGATATTCTCTCAAAGATCTCTAAATCCCTTCCTGATTTCAAAAAAGCAATAGAGGAAAAAGATACTAAACTACTTGAAAAACTCTTCGGTATTACAAAGAAGACGGCCGAGAAACTCGTAGTGGGATTAAAAGACAAGATCAAGGATATTTCCATAAAAGGCGAACAGAAATTCAGGATAAAGGAAATAGAAGAGATAACAGATGCCATAAGCGGTCTGGTAGCTCTTGGGTATAGGAAGACCCTGGCTAAGGAAGCCGTGAATTGTGCATGTGATGTACTAAAAGAAAAAGTAAGTACAGAAGGACTTATAAAAGAAGCCTTACGATATCTCTAAAGGAGAGAAATATGGCTGAGCGAGTGACGACTCCCGCTATAAAGAATGAGGAAGAGAAAACCTTTGATTATGCACTGCGCCCCAAGGTCCTGGATGAATTCGTCGGTCAGGAAAAGTTAAAGGAAAATCTCGAGATTTCTATAGAGGCAGCCAAGAAAAGAAAAGAGCCCCTCGAGCACTGCCTTTTCTACAGTCCTCCCGGTCTGGGAAAGACAACAATCGCCCATATAATAGCCCACGAGATGGGTGTGAACATAAAATCAACGTCGGGTCCGGTTCTGGAGAAGGCCGGAGATCTCGCGGCAATCCTAACAAATCTCGGCGAGGGTGATGTGTTCTTCATAGATGAGATCCACAGGATGAACCGTCTTGTCGAGGAGGTTCTTTATCCTGTTATGGAGGATTTCCAGCTGGATATTATAATCGGCCAGGGTCCCAGTGCACGTTCAATCAAACTAGAACTCCCGCGGTTTACTTTAATCGGCTCTACAACGCGTGCCGGGCTTTTGACGTCACCTCTTAGGTCCAGATTCGGCATAGTCAACTATCTTGTTTTCTACACCGAATCCGAACTGAGTGCTATAATAAAACGCTCTGCTAGGATACTGGGGCTTTCGATTAACGATGAGGGGGCTCTTGAGATAGCAAAACGCTCGAGGGGTACACCGCGTATAGCAAACCGACTCTTACGAAGGGTAAGAGATTATGCCCAGGTGCGTGCTGACGGCAGGATAACCAGGGAACTGGCTGACGCGGCACTTGAGATGCTCGAGGTTGACGGGGCGGGACTCGACAGCATGGACCGCAAGATACTTAACACCATCATGAACAAGTTTAACGGCGGTCCTGTTGGCATAGAGACAATAGCTATATCCATTAACGAGGAAGTTGATACGATAACGGATGTATATGAATCCTTTTTGATACAGATAGGTTTCTTAGCGAGAACACCGCGTGGCAGGGTGGCTACAAAGAGTGCCTACAAATATTTCAATATTTCGCCTCCTGAAGAAAAACAAGAGGAATTGTTTGATGGGTAAGAAAAGTGTACCCCAAAAGGTGCACTACGCGCTTTTTCGAACGAAATTAGGCTGTATGGGCATAGCATCCACATCCCAGGGGCTTGCTGCGATAGTTTTGCCGAGAAAGAATAAGAAAAGTGCCGGGATTGAGTTGAAAAGGATACTTGAGGGCAGGTTTAATAAGTTTATCCTTAAAAAAAAGAAGAAACTTCTTAAAACACCCATCAAGGACCTGGTTAAATATCTAAAGGGAGCTGAGCCTGGTTTTGACTATGAACTTGATTTCGGGACAGCTACTGCTTTTCAGACTAAAGTATATAATGTTGCAAGAAAAATTCCCTACGGCAAAACTGTAAGTTATAACTGGATAGCGGAGAAAGTAGGGTCCCCGCGTTCAAGCAGGGCTGTGGGGCAGGCACTTAAGGCCAATGCCTTGCCGGTGATAGTTCCGTGTCACAGGGTCATAAAGAGCAATAACGCATTATGCGGTTTTTCATCAGGCGTTGAGTGGAAGGTAAAGCTACTTACGATAGAAGGCGTAATCTTAACATAGAAGGATTCGAGTATGAAAAAAGCGGTATTATTATTTTTCCTTGTTTTTGTGCTTCTTGTGGTGTTTGCATCGGGGGCATATCCCGCATCCAGCGAGAAGCACACTATAATCAGGGTGGGACTCATTCAGAACGCAGCTTCTGTTAAAATTAACGGGGTAAATATCACAAGAAGCTCTATATCCGGGGTATCTGAAACATTTCAGGGTTCGTGGAATAACCATGTTAATGTAAACGGAGCTCCTTATCGCGGTCTTATAGAGGTGAGGAAGAACGACAGCGGACGCCTGACGGTAATAAATATAATTGACATAGAACATTATCTCTACGGTGTTGTGAGCAAGGAAATCTCCCCTAACTGGCCTGAGGAAGCTGTGAAGGCACAGATAGTGGCTGCGCGTACATTCGCGCTTAAGAACATGGGTAAGCATAAAAGCGAAGGCTTTGACATATGCGACACTGTACACTGCCAGGTGTACGGCGGGGTCTGGGCCGAGAACAGTGTTTCCAACAAACTTGTTGATGAGACTGTCGGCGAGGTGATGACATACATGGGTGAGCTGATAAATGCTTCCTATCACGGCATATGCGGTGGATATACAGAGGACCCGAGGGATGTATGGGAAGGTGGGAGCAGAATTCCCTATCTTAGTTCTGTAAAGTGTAATTACTGCAGGGATGCCAAGGGCTTTAACTGGACTAAAGAGATAGACATATCAACACTGCAGTCAAAACTCTCAGCCGCCGGTATATCCGTAGGGAAAATACAAAGTATGCTGGTTTTCAGGAAGAGCAAGACAGGAAGGGCAAAGGAAATAAAGATATCAGGCAGCAAGACTTATAATATTATCAAGGGGACAAAACTTCGCTCATTGCTTGGGACCAATGTTATCCGCAGTACGATGTTCAACGTTAATAAAAAAGGCAAGAGTTTTGTTTTTACAGGCAAGGGCTGGGGGCACGGTGTGGGCATGTGCCAGGAAGGTGCCCGGGGCATGGCCGAAAAGGGAAACACCTATAAACAGATATTAAAATTCTACTACAGGGGTGTTATGATTAAACAATGACACCCAAAATGAAGTTAGCTGACTTTAACTATACATTGCCTCCCGGATACATAGCACAGAATCCCCTTCCAAAAAGAGATGCATCAAAGCTCATGGTGATTGAAAAGGATTCAGGGACCATCACCCACAGGATCTTCAGGAACCTGACGGATTACCTTGATAAAGGTGATGTTCTTGTAGTAAATGATACAAAGGTTATACCCGCAAGGCTATTAGGGAGAAAAGAGCATACGGGAGCGAAGATAGAGGTTTTCTTACTCAAAAAATTGAAAAAACCCAACGAATGGGAAACGCTTATAAGACCTGGTCGCCGTGTTAAGGAAGGGACCAGGATTATTTTTTCCCCGGGAAAATTTGAAGCACAACTTCTGAAAAAAACACCACAGGGAAGAGCTGTTGTAAGGTTTCATGTTAAGGGTTCTTTTGATAAAGCCCTTGCGCGTACAGGGCATACTCCACTTCCGCCTTATATAAATGAAAAGACAGGGGATAATTCCTTAAGAGAACGCTATCAGACAGTTTATGCCCAGAAGAAAGGCGCTGTTGCCGCACCTACGGCAGGTTTACACTTTACGAAGGGACTTATAAAAAAAATAGAAGATAAAAAAGTAAAAGTCGTAAATATTACTCTGCATACGGGGCTTGGTACATTTTCACCGGTAAGAGATGAAAATATAACAAGGCACAAAATGGAAGAGGAATATTTTGAGATCCCTTCATCTACGGCAAGGGCTGTTATTAATGCTAAAAGAAAAGGGTCAAGGGTTATAGCTGTAGGGACAACGGCTGTCAGGGCTCTTGAGACGGCTTTTGATAAAGATATGCATCTTGAGAAGAACTCTGGAATGAGCCGTCTTTTCATATATCCGGGCTACAGGTTCAAAGTTGTGGACGCTCTTGTCACAAATTTTCATCTGCCAAAGTCAACGCTGCTTATGCTTGTCAGTGCGTTTTCTTCGCCAAAGGAGCATCCTGAAAAAGGGATAGGTTTAATACGCAAAGCATACCGCCAAGCGATAGAGGAGAAATATCGCTTCTTTAGTTTCGGTGATGCCATGATTATTCTCTGAAGTGAGAGATTTATGAGTAAAGAAAGTTTTAAGCTTATAAAAAAAGACAAACAGACGAAAGCACGCCTTGGAGAGCTTTCCACACCACACGGTGAAATAAAGACACCCGTCTTTATGCCCGTGGGAACGCAGGCTACTGTTAAAACACTTACGCCGGAGGACCTTAAGTCAATAGGTGTTGAGATAATACTTAGTAATGTATATCATCTATACCTTCGCCCGGGAGATGAGCTTATAAAACAAGCCGGAGGGCTCCACTCTTTTATGCACTGGGACAGGCCTATACTCACTGATAGCGGCGGGTACCAGGTATTCAGTCTGGCGGAGCTTCGCAAGATTAAAGAGGACCATGTTGAGTTCAGGTCCCATATTGACGGCTCCAATCATATCCTCTCGCCCGAGAAGGTGATAGATATACAGAGCAACCTCGGTTCGGATATAATGATGTGTCTTGATGAATGCATCCCGTATCCCTGTGAGCGTGATTATGCAAAAGAGGCACTTGAGAGGACACTGCGCTGGGCAGAGCGCTCAAAAGAAGCTTTTATTAAAAAGGGCAAAAATGTTGACGCTCAGTTGCTCTTCGGTATTACACAGGGCGGTGTTTACAGTGATCTTAGAAGAAGAAGCGCCGAAGGGACAATTGATATAGGTTTTGACGGCTATGCAATCGGGGGGCTTTCCGTGGGAGAGCCCAAGGATGTGATGCTGGAGGTTTTGGATGAGCATGTTGAGATATTGCCCGAGGATAAACCCAGGTATCTTATGGGTATAGGTACCCCGGTTGATCTCTGGGAGTGTATAGAGTGCGGGATAGACATGTTTGACTGTGTCATGCCGACAAGAAATGCCAGAAACGGTCAGGTATTTACAAGCCAGGGCAGGCTAACTATAAAAAATGCTAAATACAAAAGGGACTTTGGTCCTCTTGATGAGGCTTGCAAATGTTACACTTGTAAGAATTATACCAGAAGCTACCTTCAGCATCTTTTCAATGCAAACGAGATACTGGCACTAAGATTAAATACTTTACATAATCTGTCTTTTATGGTAGAATTAATTTCTAAAATACGTTTAGCTATAAAGAATAATATATTTATTGAAGAAAAGAAAAAATTCTTGGACACTTATAATAACATATCTAAATAAAAGGAGGAACACACTATGCAGCCAGGCGGAGCACTGGGAGGGTTTTTACCTCTTGTTTTTATCTTTGTTATCTTCTATTTTCTTTTGATAAGGCCCCAGCAGAAGCGCGCGAAAGACCATCAGAAGATGCTAAACGACCTGTTGAAAGGCGATGAAGTCGTGACAAATGGCGGACTTCACGGTGTAGTTACCAATATCAGGGGTAATCTGGTCGATGTAAAGATAGCAGAGGATGTTAAGGTAACATTCTCAAAGGAAGCTATTTCTTCTGTCAAAAGAGAACCCGCAGTAGAAGAAGTTAAAAAATAAGCATTCTTACAAGGAGGCCGAAAGTGGCTCTTGTGACATTAAAAGCTGTAAAAAACCATCCATATGTCATAGCATTTATCGAAGCTGCGGACAGACACATGGGCGCAGTAGGTTATACCGAACACGGAGGCAGGCATGCCAATCTGGTGTCAAATATAGCCCAGAACGTACTTTCGCACCTTGGATACAAGAAGAGAATTGTTGAGATGAGTGGCATAAGCGGGTACATGCATGACCTTGGCAATGTGATATCGCGTTCCGATCATGGTATGGGAGCTGCCCTTATAGCTATGAATATCTTACAAGACCTTAAGATGGACCCCAATGAGATAGCAGAGATAATGGGCGCAGTGGGAAACCACGAAGAGGAGAGGGGTGATCCCATAAGCGAAATAGCGGCGGCGCTGATTCTGGCAGATAAATCAGATGTGCACAGGACCAGGGTTAGAAATCCAAATATGGCGACCTTTGATATTCATGACAGGGTAAATTACGCTGCCGAGAAATCATTCCTGAGGGTTGATGACAAGAAAAAGAGCATAGCTCTTGAGCTTACTATTGATACGGAAATATCCAGGGTTATGGAATACTTTGAGATATTCCTCTCACGCATGGTTATCTCCAGGAGGGCTGCGAGGTTTCTTGGATGCAAGTTTGAACTAATCATTAATGGTACAAAATTATTCTAAGGGAGAGAAGAAGAGGATGAATGACGCTACTAAAGTTAAGTTTGTCTTGATTTTGATTGTTCTTGTTATCGCAGGATGGTTTTTGTATCCTACGATAGACTGGTATACGCGCTCGGAGGCAGACAGGCAGAAGGCCCAGGAGTACGGCGATGGTATTATGGGCAAGATTCTCCAGCTTGGACTGGATCTAAAGGGCGGTATTCACATAGTTCTGCAGGTGGATGATTCCAAGCTTGATAAGAAAACCTCTGGTCCGGAGGCCCTGAATCGTGCTATGGAGGTTATCCGAAACCGTATTGATCAGCTTGGTGTGACAGAGCCCGTTATTCAGAAGCAGGGACTGGACCTTATACTCATACAGCTTCCTGGCATAGAGGATGCAGACAGGGCAATTGACATAATAGGAAAGACTGCACTTCTTGAGTTCAAGCTCGTGGAAGACAATCTTGATAAGATAAAAGAACTCCTTGGGGATAAAAAGCTTTCAGATGTCCTGACGGATGATGGGGCAAAGAAAGCTCTTGCTGATGCAGGATATGAAGGTCTGCTTGACAAGGAGAAAAAAATATATATTGTTCACAGGGAAGCTGAGGTCACAGGTGCCACACTCACTGATGCCAAGGTGGAATTCGGCGGTCAGTTCAACCAGCCTCATGTAACAATTAACTTTAACAAGGAAGGTGCAAAGCAATTCTCAAAGGTAACCGGGGATAATGTCAACAGGCAGCTTGCTATCGTGCTTGATGACAGGATACAGTCCGCTCCCGTAATTAGGACACAGATCCCTGATGGTAATGCGATTATAGAGGGGAACTTTACAACGCAGGATGCAAGCGACCTTGCTTTGATACTTCGCTCAGGTGCCTTGCCCGTTCCTCTTAAGATAGCCGAGAAAAGGGTAGTAGGACCCTCACTCGGAAAGGATTCCATACAGAAAGGCATTATCGCGATGATAGCCGGAGGTATCGCGATAGTCATCTTTATGATACTCTACTACAAGCTTGCCGGTCTTATAGCCGATGTCGCTCTTGTTCTAAATCTTCTTATACTTCTGGGCGCGATGGCCGGACTGCGTGCAACCTTAACGCTGCCCGGTATAGCGGGTATAATACTCATGCTGGGTATGGCTGTTGACGCTAACGTTCTCATATTTGAAAGAATCCGCGAGGAAATAAATAATGGCAAGACTATAAGGGTTGCCGTTGATTCGGGATATGAGAAAGCCTTTAAGACTATCCTGGACTCAAACATTACAACTCTTCTTGCAGCGGCTTTCATGTTCCAGTTCGGAACGGGTCCTGTGAAAGGTTTTGCAGTGACCCTGTCAATCGGTATTACCGCAAGTATGTTCACTGCGGTAGTCGTCACTCATGTTATTTTCGATTTAATGTTAAGCGGGGGCAGGGCAATAGATCATCTTAGCATTTAGCATAAATTCTTGCCAATAAGGAGACTCAACTGATGCAATTCCTCAAAGATACTAAGATAGACTTTATAAACAAACGAAAAGGGGCATATCTGCTTTCGGGTATACTTGTTGCGGCAAGTATTCTTTCCCTGGTCATTAAGGGGGGCCCCAACCTGGGTATAGATTTTTCAGGCGGAACGCTTGTCCAGCTGAAATTCAGTAAGCAGTTAAGCACCCAGGAAGCCCGTTCTATATTAAACGCGCAGGGGTTATCCGGTGCCGAGCTGCAGCGTTTCCCGGAGGACAATGTTATAATCGTCAGGATGAAGAAAACAGCGGGCTCCGCCGAAGAGGTGTATGAGAAAATCAAGAAGACTTTCAGTGACGCGCGTCCGGATAACACCTTCGTTGTTGAGAGAAGCGAAATGGTAGGGCCTGTCATAAGCAGGGACCTTGTCAAGAAAGCGCTTATGGCCATTATTCTGTCTTCGCTTGCCATTCTTGTTTATGTAGCATGGAGGTTCAAGGGCGGTATATGGGGGATAGGCGGCATAATAGCCCTGATTCACGATGTTTTGATAACGGTGGGTATATTCTCGATTCTTAACAAGGAAGTAACACTTCCCGTTGTAGCGGCGCTGTTAACGCTTGCCGGATACTCCATTAACGACACGATAGTCATCTACGACAGGATACGCGAGAACCTCAAGCTCAGAAGGGGAGGGAGTCTTTTGGAGGTTGTAAATTTCAGCTTAAACAGCGTTCTCTCCAGAACAATCATAACTTCACTTACCACGCTTTTTGTTCTTGTGGCTCTTTTCTTTAAGGGCGGCTCTGTCATACATGATTTTTCATTCGCCCTTCTAATAGGTGTCATTATCGGTACTTATTCATCTATTTTCATCGCAAGTCCCATAGTATACGAGCACATAGGGAAGAACCCGCGCGTGCGTCGTTAGAAATATTTTCTATAAACAAGCACTGTTGAAAGGAGGCTCAAATATGGTTACGGAAACACAGGTTATGCAGATACTGGGTTCCATACAGGAACCCAAAAGCGGCGTAAGCATTACAGAGTTGGGCATGATCGATGAGGTTGCCATAGACGAAGGCAATGTCATGGTAAAGCTGGGGATCAATTTTGATCTCTATGTTTCACCGTCGGCGATTTACCTTATTAACTCTGTCAAAAAGAAGCTACATTCATTGCCGGATGTAAGCCGCGTTGATGTGCAGCTTCTTTCTGAACGCTGGGAACAGCAGATGGTATAAGCATAACTATACAAATAGATTGCGAGGATACAACAAATGGCGCTTAATGAAAAGGTCATTACCCGGGCTATTATAAAAGAGGCTACGGATGAGTTCTTGAAGAATCTGGAAGTTGATGTTGCTATAGCCGGGGGCGGACCTGCGGGGCTTACTGCGGCGATGTATCTTGCCAAGAAAGGCGCGAAAGTAGTTATTTTCGAGAGGAAGCTCAACTACGGCGGAGGTATGCCTGGGGGAGGCATGCTTTTTCCAAAGGTCGTCGTGCAGAAATCGGCCATTCCCATATTGAAAAGTGTTAAATGCAGGATTAAGAAGTCTGCCGAGGGATACTATACCGCTGATTCGGTTGAAGCCATATCAAAGCTGGGTGTGGGGGCTATGGATGCCGGCGCGCGTATTTATCCAGCGATATCCGTTGAGGATATAATAATAAGAAAAAATTCTAAGGTTAGCGGTGTCGTGATAAACTGGTCTGCTGTTAAAATAGCAGGCCTTCACGTGGATCCGCTTGCCGTTCTTTCAAAATACGTGATCGATGCAACAGGTCATGATGCTGATGTCACGCGTACGTTTGTCAGGAAGTCCCCTGAGGTAAAACTTCCAACGTCTACCGGACAGGTTGTGGGTGAGCAGCCCATGTGGGCTGAGGTCGGAGAGCGTGAGATAACCCGTTATACTGGAGAGGTGTATCCCGGATTGTTTGTTGCGGGTATGTCTGTAAATGCTGTATACGGTCTTCCCAGGATGGGAGCTATTTTCGGCGGGATGCTTCTCTCCGGGAAAAAAGCCGCGGAAATGATCCTTGAGAGAATCAAGACAAAGAAAAAAAGATAAACACCTTGCATACATAGTCGCACAAAAGGAGCGATAAAAAGATGGCAAAAACGTATGCCCAGATTAACGAGCAAATTAAAAAGGGCAAGGCCGTTGTCGTCACTGCCGAGGAAATGATAGACCTTGTCAGGGAAAAGGGTGTAAAGAAGGCAGCCAAAGATGTTGACGTGGTAACTACTGCCACTTTTGGTCCGATGTGTTCATCAGGTGCTTTTCTAAATTTTGGACACAGCGATCCCCCGATAAAAATGCAGAAAGTCTGGTTAAATGACGTGGCAGCGCATGCGGGACTTGCCGCGGTTGACGTCTATATAGGCGCCACTGAGCTTTCAGAGACCCAGGGTATGAACTACGGCGGGGCGCATGTGATCGAGGATCTTGTCTCAGGCAAGAAGGTCAGGCTCTATGCTACTTCACCTGGAACCGATTGCTATCCCGCAAAAGAAAAGGAAACTTCTGTCAGTCTCAAATCAATAAACCAGGCCGTGCTTTTCAATCCGAGGAATGCCTACCAGAATTACGCTGTTGCCACCAACTCATCCAAAAAGACTCTTCATACATACATGGGTATTCTCCTCCCGGAATTCGGAAATGCCACTTTCTCAAACGCAGGGGAGCTCAGTCCTCTCATAAATGATCCTGAATACCGGACAATAGGTATCGGTACCAGAATATTTTTGGGCGGTGCCGTGGGATATGTAAGCTGGGAGGGAACACAGCACAATCCTACGCAGAAACGCGATAAGAAAACAAAAATTCCGATTGCTCCGGCAGGCACATTGAGCGTGATAGGTAACCTCAAACACATGAGCAGGGAATTTCTGCGTGCTGCTATTTTTGAAAAGTACGGGATAAGCATGTTTGTCGGTATAGGGGTTCCCATACCTATTCTTGACGAGGAGATGGCGCTCAGGACAAGCATAGCCAACAAGGATATTTTCACAACGATTATTGACTATAGCGTACCCAGGAGGAAAAAACCCAACTTCGGTACCGTTTCCTATGCCGAGCTTAGAAGCGGGAGAATCCAGATAAAAGGCAAAAATGTTCCGACCTCGTCTATTTCAAGCCTTTACAAGGCACGTCAGATAGCAGGTGTTCTCAAGAAATGGATAAAAGGCGGTAAATTCCTTCTGCAGGAACCCGTTGAAAGGCTTTCGCTAGAGCAAAAGTTCAAGGCACTCGATTAGGTTAAAAGGAGATAAGCCGTGTCTCAGAAAAGAGTGGTTCTGACATTCCCGCAGGACCTTATAGAACGCCCGATAATATACAGACTGGTCAAGGATTACGGACTGGTTCTAAATATCCTAAGAGCCCAGGTCAGCCCTGAAGAAGGTAAGATGGTGCTTGAGCTCGAGGGATCAAATGAGAACATAAAGGATGCGCTTAATTACCTTCATGAGAAAAAGGTGAGGGTAGAATCCCTGGCCAAGGACATAAAGTTAAATGACGAGGAATGTGTAAGTTGCGGTGCGTGCATAGCTGTGTGCTCAACAGGAGCGCTTTCATTGGATGCGGAATCCGCTAAGCTCTCATTTAACCGTGATAAATGCATACTCTGCGGGTGCTGCATCCCGGCATGCCCGCTGCATTTGATACAGATTGAAATCTAAAAAAAGGAGCAATACATGAGAAGATTTACAGAAGTGGTCTTTCTTGTGCTTGTTCTTTGTGTAAAGTTCGTCACAGCACTTGCTGTAGCAGCCGAGGCTCCTACAGATTATAACAGTTATGATGGGTCCGTAATAGGCGCAAGGGCCATAGGTATGGGGGAAACTTTTGTAGGGCTTGCCGATAACGCGGATAATGCGTTCTGGAACCCGGCCGGACTTGTACAACTTCCAATAAATATGGCTACCATAGGTTTTAACGTGCAGACTGTGACCAAGGAGGACGTGGACGAGGTATTTAACAAGGATCCCCTAAAGGGTGGAAAGCTGGTCTACCTTTCTTTTGTTGCATCACAGGGTGGGCTCAGCTGGCGTCCGCTTTCGAATTTCAAGCAGACTACATATACTGAAGATACTACGACAAATACCGAGACATGGGAGGAGAAGGAGGTAAGGATTAACCAGTTTCTTCTTTCACTTGCTGTGCCCTATACGGACAAAATGAATGTAGGCTTCAACATTAACTACTTAAACGGCGACCTTGCTCTGTCGAGCAAGAGCAAGACGGCAGGCTTGTGGAATGAACCTTCAGCCAACGTTTCAAGCGGCCACGGGTTCGGGATGGATTTTGGACTTCTTTACAAGTTCTCGCCTTACATGAATCTGGGTGTTATGCTTCAGAACATCGCTTCATGCATGTACTGGGATGATTACGACAGAGACAAGCTTCCTCTTAATATGCGTGTCGGCACAGCCATGAAAATGGGAAATCTGCTGACATTGGTCTATGATTATGAAAAGCGCTTCTATCCTGATATAGATGATAAGGAGATATATCACCTGGGCATGGAACACCTGTTCTTCAAAAGCGTGGCCCTGCGCTATGGCATGTACGGGACAGACTGGAACAATCCGAAGGAAGTGACCTATACTTTCGGCATGGGATATGTGAAGGATAATTACTTCGTGGATGTGGCTCTAAGGAAGTATTACATGAACCTGGCTTCCGTGGGAGAAACTCCTGTGTATAGCGACGATGTTGTGTATACTTATATTTGTTCCTTGACGATTCCCTTTTAACCAGAGATATATTTAGAGTGCTTTTTTTACCTTACCTGAACGCAAGCATCTCGTGCACACGTGAGCTTTTTTCTTTACTCCGTCTACGAGTATCCTGACTGTCTGAAGATTTGCCTTGAACCTTCTTTTTGTACGATGATGGGAATGACTTATCTTATATCCACTGCTTGACGTTTTACCGCAGGTCACACACTTTGTTGCCATGCGTCCCTCCTTGTAGGATTAGCGAATTTGAATAACATTGCATATGTATACCATACAGCGGGAATTTTCGCAAGTAAAATATTGGAAATATTATCATGAGAACTTCCCAATTAAACAGACCGGATGCTAAAATTTCTTTTTCGCCAATAAATAATCCCATACGCTATCTTAAGGGAGTTGGACCCAAGAAGGCGGAAATCCTGAAGAAAATAGGAATAGAAACAGTAGATGAACTTCTTACCTATTATCCCAGGAGCTACGAGGACAGGACACGCCTCAGGCTTATAGCCCAGATTGCCGATGGTGAGACGACCAGTATCCAGGCTACAGTTATATCTCATGCGGTGATTGCCACAAAACGTGGTAAGAGGATCCTGAAAATAACGCTTAGCGATGGCACGGGAAAAGCCGTACTGGTCTGTTTTAACCAGATGTATCTTAAAGACTACCTTAAAAAAGGCACCACGATCATTGTAAACGGCAAGTTCGAGAAGACATTCCGGAGTGTGAGCATAACCAACTTTTCATATGAGATACTTTCCCAAGACAGCGAGGATCTTATCCACACAGGGCGCATAGTGCCGATATACCCGCTTGCTGAAGGAGTCAACGCCAGGTTTCTTAGGGCCCTGATAAAGAAAGTGGTGGATGAATATGCTCCCTCCAGAGAAGATATGCTTGGCACTGATGTAAAGAATAAATACGGGCTTTGTCCTACGCCTGAGGCAATAAAAAATATTCACTTTCCGGAGGATTTTGAAGCAAAGGATCGTGCGTATGAAAGGCTTGCCTTTGATGAGTTTTTCCTGATGGAACTGGGGCTGGCAATGCGCAAGAGAAAAAATAAATCCTTAACGAAAGGCATTACCTACAAGATAAAGAAAACACTGCTCAGTGAATTCCGCAAAGGGCTTCCTTTTGATTTTACAGGCGATCAGAAAAAAGTCATAAGGGAAATTTTTACAGACATGCAGTCCTCAAATCCCATGAACAGGCTCCTGCAGGGTGATGTCGGCAGCGGTAAGACGGTGGTTGCGCTCTCAGCGCTTCTTTTGGCAGTTGAGAACGGCTATCAGGGAGTGCTTATGGCGCCTACCGAAGTACTGGCCCAGCAGCATTATATCACTATAACGCGCATGCTTGAGGGATTGATAAAAGACAAAAAACTTCGCGTGTTGCTTCTTGTCGGTGGCTCGAGCAAGACGAAGAAAAACGCGATCAAGGGGTCTGTAACCAGGGCTAAAGCTGATATCATAATAGGGACCCATGCTATCATACAGGAAGGTGTTTCGTTTGAAAGCCTGGGGCTTGCGGTAATTGATGAGCAGCATAAATTCGGTGTTATGCAACGGGCAAAGCTGAGGAGGAAAGGTTTTAGTCCGGATGTTCTTGTAATGACCGCGACACCAATACCCCGCACGCTTTCTCTGACAGTCTACGGGGATCTGGATGTTTCTGTTATAAATGAACTTCCGCCGGGCAGGGGAAAGATCAGGACGCTCAAAATGGAGGAAGATGCAGCATATGAGCTGGTACGTGAAGAGGTAGCCAAAGGTCGTCAGGCGTATATAGTGTATCCTCTTATAGATGAATCTGAAAAACTGAGCCTTAAAGCTGCAAACATGATGTCAAAGAAGTTTAAGGAAAAAATTTTTCCTGATATGCAAGTCGGGCTTTTGCACGGACGTCTTGGGACAGCACAGAAAGAATCTGTCATGGATGCCTTCAGGCAGCGCCAAATTGATGTGCTCGTCACTACAAGTGTTATAGAAGTGGGAATGGATATACATAACGCAAGTTTAATGTTGATAGAGGAGAGCAACCGTTTCGGGCTTGCAAGCCTGCACCAGTTAAGGGGCAGGGTTGGAAGGGGAAACTATGATTCCTACTGTATACTTATGGGTAATGCCTCCACTGGCGAAGCTAAAAGGAGAATATCAAGCATGCTCTCTACCGGGGACGGCTTCAAGATAGCCGAAGAAGATCTTGCACTTAGAGGTCCCGGCGAATTCTTTGGAACCAGGCAGCACGGCCTGCCCGAGCTCAAGATAGGAAACATAATACAGGATTTCTCACTACTTGTGAGAGCGCGTGATGAGGCGTTTAGCATAATTGAAAAGGATCCTTCCCTTTCTTTGGGTGAGCATCAGAAGATAAAGCAGTTGCTTTTAGAAAAATTTGCGGGAAGGTTGGAATTAATCAGCGTAGGATAGAAATTTAATTTAACAAGGGGGAAACATGAAAAGAATAGCGATATACCCTGGGAGCTTTGATCCTCTTACCCACGGGCATCTGGATCTTATTAAGCGTTCACTTAAGATATTTGACAAAGTTATCGTGGCTGTTACGCATCATCCCCATAAGAAGTCACTTTTCACGCTTGAGGAGAGGGTCAGTATGATAAAAGAGTCAACCAGATCATTGAAAGGGGTCAAGGTTGACGGCTTTGGCGGACTACTTGTCAAGTATGCGAAAAGACAAAAGATCCATACTATTATACGCGGCTTGAGGGCTGTTTCTGATTTCGAGTATGAACTGCAGATGGTACTTATGAACAGGCGCCTTGAAGGTTCTGTTGAAACCATTTTTCTTATGCCAGCAGAGCAGTTTTCCTATCTTTCATCGAGTCTTGTGAAGGAAATATCCGCTTCGGGGGGTGATGTTTCCAAGTTCGTTCCCCATGCGGTTGGGATAGCTCTGAAAGAAAAGTTTTCCGTTGACAAAAGCAGATAAGCATGGTAAATATTAGAAGAGGCCTTCTTTTATAAAAAATTAAATATAATATATATATGTATTAAAAGAAAGTGCGAGATGGATTTAATAAAAAATATCAAGGAAAAAGCAAAGAAGAACAACAGGACTATCATATTACCCGAAGGTGGAGATGAAAGGGTGATAAAAGCCAGCGAGCTGATAACCAAAGAGGGGATAGCACGCGTAGTTCTTCTTGGAGATGAGGAGAGGATCCGCAAAAGGGCCGGGGAAACAGGCGTTTCTCTTGAAGGCGTTGATCTTATGTCCCCCAAGGGTTCTGATAAATTTCCATCCTATGCTAAAGCTTTTTATGCACTTAGGAAAAGTAAAGGGATTACGTCCGACCAAGCTAGAGAGATCATGGAAGACCCGCTTTATTTCGGTTGCATGATGCTAAGAGAAGGCGATGCTGACGGCGTAGTAGGCGGTTGTGTCAACACTACAGCATCCACAGTAAGAGCGGCTCTTCAGGTCGTTGGGTTAAAGGCCGGAAGGGCGACTCTTTCGAGCTGTTTTCTTATGATAGTCCCTGATTCCCAGTACGGCAATAACGGTACATTCATATTCGCCGACTGCGGAGTGGTCCCGGATCCGTCCAGCAGACAGTTGGCTGCTATAGCAATATCTTCCGCGGAAAGCGCGCGGGTTCTGCTTTCAACTGAGCCGTATGTTGCAATGCTCTCATTCTCAACAAGAGGGAGCGCAAAAGACCCTTCAATTGACAAGATAAGGGAAGCGCTCTCTATAGCCAGAAAGCGCAACCCCGAGCTTGTAATAGACGGTGAGTTCCAGGTGGATACAGCTCTTGTGCCGTCTGTCGCAAAGAGAAAAGCTCCCGATACCAAGGTGGCTGGCAGGGCGAATGTACTAATATTTCCTGACTTAAACAGCGGCAATATTGGTTATAAACTCGTACAGCGCTTGGCAAAGGCGCAGGCATACGGTCCGATACTGCAGGGTCTGGCTAAGCCGGTCAATGATCTTTCCCGCGGATGTAGCGCAGAAGATATAGTAAATGTGGTTGCTATCACCGCGATTCAGTAAACAGGAGTTCTAATGGCGAGAAAACTCAGAACGCACAAAAAACTTGGTGAGATGCTTGTAGAGGTGGGCATTATCACCGAGGAGCAGCTTCAGGAAGCTTTGGAAGAGCAGAAAAAAAGTGGCGGAAGGCTCGGACAGAACCTGATGGCACTTGGTTATATAACAGAAGAGATTATGTCTGCTTTCGTGGGGAAACAGCTTGGTATTCCGTACGTTAGTTTAAGCGAATACGAGAATATTCCCATGGAAGTCGTAAAGTCCGTTCCCGAAGATATTGCCCGTCATCAGACTCTCATTCCCATTTCCCGTGAAGATAATGTCCTGACTATTGCCATGGCTGATCCCCTGAACGTGTTTACCACGGATGATCTTCGTGTCATAACAGGATGTGAGATCAAGGTTGTGATATCTTCCGAAGCAGAGATCAAGGCGTCCATAGAGAAATATTACGGCAGCAAGGGTTCTATGGAGGATGTCTTAAAAAGTATGGAACACCAGGAAGGTACTGGAAGCCTTGAAGTTGTTGAGACCGAAAAAGACGACATTGATCTTGCGGGCTTGGAAGCCGCCAGTATAGATGCTCCGGTAGTAAAAATAGTAAACCTTGTTTTAACGGGAGCCATCAAGGCAGGAGCAAGCGATATCCACATAGAACCTTACGAGAAAAGCCTGCGTACCCGTTACAGGATAGACGGTGTTCTGCATGAGGTTACCTCTCCTCCAAAGAGAATGCAGGCAGCGGTGATCTCACGTATAAAAATCATGGCACAGCTCGACATAGCTGAAAGACGTCTTCCCCAGGACGGAAGAATTAAAATACGAGTCACTGGTAAGGAAGTTGATCTTCGTGTTTCCGTGCTGCCTACGGCATTCGGTGAAAAAGTGGTTATGAGGATCCTGGATGCATCCAGCCTATGCCTTGATTTGACAAAGCTCGGATTCGAGGCTGACGCCCTCTCTGTTTACAAGAAGAATATAGAGGTTCCATACGGGATAGTGCTTGTTACGGGTCCCACAGGAAGCGGCAAGTCAACAACGCTTTATTCCACGCTTACAACACTGAACTTTCCTGATAGAAACATCGTGACTATCGAAGACCCCGTTGAGTATGTTCTCGAGGGGGTGAACCAGGTGCAGGTAAAACCTGATATAGGGCTTACATTTGCTTCGGGATTGCGTTCATTCCTAAGACAGGATCCTGACATCATAATGGTCGGTGAAATACGTGATACAGAAACAGCTGAGATATCAATCAACGCTGCTTTGACGGGCCACCTTGTTTTCAGCACGCTTCATACAAACGATGCACCTGGCGCCATCACCAGGTTAAATAATATGGGGGTAGAACCGTTTCTTACAACATCCACTGTGATTATGGTTATAGCACAGAGACTGGTAAGAATGATATGCGAGCATTGCAAGGAACCTTACGATGCTCCGGCCAATGCATTACAGGACCTTGGGTTCAGTTTGGACGACAAGAAGAGCGAGAAGGTCACTCTTTACAGGGGTAAAGGGTGTGACCACTGCAGCAATACGGGATACCGCGGGCGAAAAGCCTGCTACGAGGTTATGGCTCTGGGAGAAGAAATAAGAGAATTAGTTCTGGAGAGGGCTTCCACTTATGCTATTAAACAGAAAGCCATGGAAAAAGGTATGATAACCTTGCGTGAAGCCGCTATCAAAAAGGTGTTAAAAGGTGAAACAACGATTGAGGAAATGATGAGGATAACTTTTGCAGATAAGTCATAATTGATAGAAACCAAGGAGTGTTACTATGATATCAATGGACGAGTTACTACATACGCTAAGACAAAGGGACGGTTCAGACCTGCACATTACCGTTGGGACGCCTCCGCAGTTGCGAATAGACGGCGAACTTGTTCCCCTTGAGGGGGATAAACTTGATCCTTCTACATGTCAGAGGCTTATATACAGCTTGCTTACCGACAGTCAGAAGGAACGTTTTGAGAATAACAATGAGCTCGATCTGTCCTTTGGGGTTAGGGATGTCGGCAGGATACGTATGAATGTGTTTCGCCAGAGGGGTTGTGTCGGGGCATCGCTGAGGGCTATTCCGTCCAGAATACAGACGATCGAGGAGTTGATGCTTCCCAAGGTAGCAAATGAATTCGTAAAGCTGCCAAAAGGCCTTGTCCTTATAACAGGGCCTACCGGAGCTGGTAAGAGCACAACTCTTGCATCCATGATAGATTACCTTAATGAGACCCGTCATTCCCACATAGTTACTATAGAAGACCCTATAGAGTACCTGCACTCCCATAAGAATTGCATAGTGAACCAGCGAGAGGTTGGTACGGACACCAATACCTTCGCGAATGCCTTAAAGCATGTACTGCGTCAGGACCCGGATATTATACTTGTTGGAGAGATGAGGGATCTTGAAACTATTGGTGCAGCTCTTACAATCGCGGAAACGGGGCATCTCGTATTTGCAACCCTTCATACAACGGATGCCGCACAGTCCATTAACCGTATAATAGACGTATTTCCTCCCCATCAGCAACCTCAGATAAGAGCCCAGCTCTCCTTTGTCCTGCAGGGTGTAATGTGTCAGCAGCTTATACCCAGGTCATCCGGTTCAGGAAGGGTCGTGGCTGTTGAGGTATTGGTCGTTACTCCCGCGGTTAGAAACCTCATAAGAGAAGAGAAAAGCCAGCAAATACCGCTCGTAATGCAGACAGGCGGAAAATATGGGATGCAGACCATGAACTACGCACTGGAGGAACTTTATGCCAAGAGGCTTATCACTTACAATGACGCTATAACCCATACTGTTGATCCTGAGGACTTCCTCAGGATGGTCAAGGACAAGGAACAAGGCTCAAAATAGGCTTCTCTGGTTTTTCAATCCATTCTATCGTTCCCGCAGACCGAGATATGTTACTGTATTTTTATTTCATGGATAATAACGACATAACACAACCGGAATAGGGTTACGAAGGGCCTTTCAATTCAGGAAGGCTATTATTTTTATATAAGGAGTACGTTTTGAGGAGTGAGGCAATAAACAAATTTATGAATACTGTCAGTGAATTTGACATGGTATCTTACGGGGACAGCGTTTTGGTCGGGGTTTCGGGAGGCCCCGATTCCGTTAGTTTACTTCATATGCTATGGTCTGTTAAAGATAAACTCAAGCTTTCTCTTCATGTTGGGCATCTTGATCACGGCATGAGGGGTAAGGATGCAGGAAGGGACGCGCGTTTCGTCAGGGATATGGCAGATAAGCTCGGAATTGGCTTTAGCTTAAAGAAGGTCAGTATCCCCACCTATGCAAATAAACATAAAATGTCCCTTGAGGAAGCCGCACGCGATATGCGCTACGGGTTCCTGCAGGAAGTAGCAAAGAAAACCGGCTCTTCGAAGATAGCTCTTGGGCATAACTGCGATGATCAGGTAGAGACAGTTCTTATGTGGTTTTTAAGGGGAACCGGACGAGGAGGGCTTAGCGGTATCCCACCTGTAAGAAAACTTGATTGCGAGTCTTTTATTATCCGTCCGCTGATCGATCTCTGGCGAAAAGATATAATCAAATATCTAAAGGAGCACAAGCTCAAATACTGTGTTGACTTGACTAATAAAAATACGGATTTTACAAGAAACAAGATACGAAACAAGCTGCTACCACTGATAAGGAAGCAGTACAATCCTAATTTTGATATTCATGTTAGAAATACAACAAGGATACTGCGGGATGAGAACATGTTCATTGCCGATGAGGTTGATAAGGCTCTTGAGAGGCTTGTTGTGAGCAGGTCTTCCTCTAATATTTCGCTTGATTTAAAAGGGTTTTTGAAATATAATTTAAGTTTAGGACGACAGGTCCTAAGACGTGCAATGAAGCTTGTTTCAGGAGGCTCCAAAGGCCTGGATTACACTAATGTTACGGATGTAATCTCATTTGCCAAAAGAACAAGTGCGGGAAGCGAAATCCAGTTAAGAGGATCTTTTGTGGCGCGCAAGAGTTATGATACCCTGGATATCTGCCGCAGGACAAAGAAGGATTCAAAAAAAAAGAAATTCAGCCACTCTCTTAATATTCCGGGAGTAACTCTTATTCCTGAGGCATCCTGCGAGGTGCACGCTTCGGTCTTCACCAAGCAGCGCAATTTTCGCTACTCACGTGGAGGGCTAAAGGTGCATGTTGACATGGACTCCCTGAAAATGCCCTTGATTCTTCGCTGTCGCAAAAATGGCGACAGGATACGCCCGCTCGGTTCAAGCGGGTACAAAAAACTCAAGGATTTCTTCATTGATGAGAAAGTACCTCGTCAAGAGAGAGATTATATACCTATTATAACATCAGGCAGTGATATAGTCTGGGTTACAGGCTATCCGGTATTCAAACAGCAGATAAGTGATAACGTAAAGCTTACATCTAAGAGCAAAAAGGTACTTGAGATAAAACTGGATCCGTTAAAAAATAACTATTCTAAGAGGTGATTGTTTTGAAGAAATCTTTTAAGACGTTAGTGGTTTGGCTCGGAATAATTCTGTTAGCCGTACTCATCTTCCAGAATTTCAAGCAGCCTAAAGAGGAACAGGCGTTTGTTGATTTTAAGAACAGCTTCCGTACGGCAGAGGATGTCGATAAAATTTCCTATGGCAGGTTCAAACTACTGGCAAAGTCGGGTGATATATTCATATGTATAATAAGAAATGATGAGATCATAGGAAACTCCACGCAGGGTTTCTTCAGGACTACCCGGATAGAGGATTCCAAGCTAGTTGAACAGCTGGAGGGGAATGGGGTATTGTTCCAGGGAGAGGTTGCGAAGACCATATGGACGAATCTCCTCTATTTCATAGGACCCGTGCTTCTTGTCATAGTCTTCTGGATGTTCATGTTGCGTCAGATGCAGGCAGGCGGTAAGCAGGCTATGATGTTTGCCAGGAGTAAGGCAAAGCTTCATACAAAGGGTAAGAAAAAGACAACCTTCGCTGATGTTGCCGGATGCGACGAGGCAAAAGAGGAATTAACGGAGATAATATCTTTTCTTAAGTCACCTAAAAAATTCCAGAAACTAGGAGGAAAGATACCTAAGGGGGTACTCCTTTACGGCGCTCCGGGAACGGGAAAAACTCTTCTTGCCAAGGCCGTAGCCGGAGAGGCTGATGTGCCGTTCTTCTCTGCGAGCGGTTCGGAATTTGTCGAGATGTTCGTAGGCGTGGGGGCAAGCAGGGTAAGGGACCTGTTCGAGCAGGGAAAGAAAAGTGCACCGTGTCTTTTGTTCATAGATGAGCTTGATGCCGTAGGAAGGCACCGCTTCGCGGGTATAGGCGGAGGCCATGATGAAAGGGAACAAACGCTAAACCAGATACTTGTTGAGATGGACGGCTTTAACACTAAAGAAGGTGTGATCCTTATAGCCGCTACGAACCGTCCTGATGTTCTTGACCCGGCACTGCTTCGTCCCGGAAGGTTCGACAGGCATGTCATGGTTCCAAGCCCTGATCTCAATGGACGCGAGGAAATATTAAAAGTACATGCGAAAAACATAAAGCTTTCCGAAAAGGTGGACCTAAAGGTTATTGCTCGCGGGACCCCTGGTTTTGTAGGGGCGGATATAGCCAACCTCGTAAACGAAGCGGCGCTTCTTGCAGCCAGAAAAGAAAAGGAAAGTGTCGAGATGGACGACATGGAAGAAGCAGTAAACCGTGTTATAGCGGGGCCTGAGCGAAAAAGCAGAGTGATATCAGACAAGGAGAAGAAAATAATAGCATATCATGAATCGGGTCATGCCCTTGTCGCAAAACTGATGCCGAATTGCGATCCTGTGCACAAGGTATCCATTATACCCCGGGGACCGGCTCTGGGATACACGCTGCAGCTGCCCGTGGAAGACAGGTATCTTACCACAAAAGATGAGATACTAAACAGGCTATCTGTTATGCTCGGGGGTCGGGCGGCCGAAGAGCTGATATTCAAGCAGCTGACAACGGGAGCTCAGAATGATATCATGCGCGCAACGGAAATATCTCAGAAGATGGTCTGTGAATACGGCATGAGCGAAAAACTGGGAGCCATGACATTCAGGAAGAAGGAAGAGGAGATATTCCTCGGACGTGATATAGGAAGGGACAAAGCATACAGCGAGAAGACAGCCCAGATGATAGATGAAGAGGTCAAGTCCATTATAGATAAATGCCTTGCGCAATCCCGCAAGATACTAGCTGATAACAAGGATAAACTAGCGATAATAGCAGACCAGTTGATGGAGAGGGAAATTCTTACCGGCAAAGAGGTGGATATGCTTCTTGATGGAAAGGGATTGGCTCCTCCCGCAAATAACGACAACAACCAAAAACAACAGGAAAATAAAGAACAGAAAGAGAGTGTAAAAGAAGAAGATGCCCAGAGTAGCAAAGAAGAAGATAGACCAAAAGAGGATTGAAAAAGCGGTCAGAGAGATACTTATCGCCATAGGAGAAAATCCCGAACGCGAAGGGCTTAAACAGACTCCGGCACGCGTAGGTCGTATGTATGCCGAGATATTTTCCGGTTTGCATAAGGACCCTAAGCGCGAGCTTGAAGTATACTACGAGAAGGAAGAGTATAGCGAGATACTGCTCGTGAAGGACATACCTCTGTATTCTGTATGCGAGCATCACCTCGTGCCTTTTTTCGGCAGAGCTCATGTTGCATATATTCCGAACCAGAAAAGGCTTACCGGGCTTTCTAAAATCTTGAGGGTGGTGGATACTATTGCGCATCGTCCGCAGCTTCAGGAACGTCTCACAAAGCAGATAGCTGATACAATTATGGATGCTGTTAAACCCAAGGGTGTTATGGTTGTCATAGAAGCAGAGCATTTCTGTATAACGATGAGAGGTATAAAAAAACCGGGATCCAAGATAGTGACATCTGTTATGAGGGGTATATTCCTCAAGGATGCCAGGACACGTGCCGAGGCTATGGCACTGATACGGAAGTAGTGCTTATAATATTATGAATACTAGCAAAAAGAAATACATGGACATCAAAACAAGAATCGTTGAGATTTCTAACCCTCAGGAAGCCGAAAGGCGTATGAAGGACATAGGGGTTCATCCTGAAGGGATCAAATGGATGAAGGATAAATCCATTTTCAGGGCTCTGGAAGTCGAAGGCATAAACAACAAGGCAGCTAACATACTCAAACAGGAAATGCTCTCCATAGGCGGTGAGGTAGCTGTTCCGGCAGGCATACTTGAATTTAAGGGAGGCTCTTCCCGTGTGCTTATGACGGGAACCCTTAAACATTACAATCTGCTTATATCAAAGCTAAAAATACAGCCATTTGGCCTGGTGCATTTGGCAGGGCAGATTAGCAATACTCTCAAAGAGCGTGAAAAAGGGAAGACCTTCAATCTTAAATGCGGTAAATACCGTCTGAAGCTTGGGGCAAAACCCCGTGTAATGGGTGTGCTAAATATTACGCCTGATTCCTTTTCCGATGGCGGGCGTTTTGACAATATAGATGCGGCTCTTCGGCATGCTGAGGATATGGTAAAAGCCGGCGCTGACATTATTGACATAGGCGGGGAATCATCACGTCCCGGAGCGCGCAGCGTAGAATTAAAGGAAGAACTAAGACGTGTCATACCGGTTATAAAGAAAATCGCGAAGAATATAAAAGTTCCCATATCAATTGACACATATAAATCAAGGGTTGCCCGGGAAGCACTTGAGAACGGAGCCTCTATCGTAAATGATATATCCGCACTGCGCTTTGACCGTTCTATGGCATCTGTGGTAGCATCCTACGGTGTACCTGTTGTGCTCATGCATATGCAGGGCATGCCCAGGAATATGCAGAACAACCCGCGGTATAATGATGTAGTGGAAGATATAATAGAGTTCTTGAGACAAAGAGTAAATTTTGCAGTCAAAAAAGGTGTGAAGGAAGAACAGATAATAGTTGATCCCGGTATAGGTTTCGGAAAGAAACTTGAACATAACCTTAGAATAATAAAGAACCTTAAGAACTTTGCAATACTCGGACGGCCTGTATTGTTTGGGCCTTCAAGAAAGCGTTTCATAGGTGATATACTCGGAGTCGGTACAGAAGACAGGGAAGAAGGAACGCTTGCAAGTTGCGTGGTAGGTGCCTTAAACGGAGCACATATCCTGCGCGTTCATGATGTTGGTAAAGTAGTTCGCGCGTTGAAAGTATTCGAAGCCATTCACTAAGGAGTACAGAAATGTACAAAATACTTGATATTCTTGCGCACATTAAAATGCTCGATGTAATAGATATTACGCTAGTGGCTTATGTTTTTTACAAGGTGTTCATATTAATCAAGGACACGAGGGCGCTTCAGGTTCTAAAGGGTCTGATAATTCTCATTCTGGGTTTTTCTCTGGCGCACGTTCTTGGCCTTAAGACGCTCAGCTGGCTTATGAGAGGGTTTGGTGTCATAGGCCTTGTGGCAGCTGTAGTACTTTTTCAGCCGGAGCTCAGGAACATCCTTGCCCGCATAGGAAGGGGGCCGTTCAAAGGGATTTTCCTCAAAGAAAGGATTAAGGTTGTTGAGGAGATACTAAAAGCTGTCAAGCTTTTCTCAGAGCGTCATACAGGAGCGCTCATTGTCATACAGCAGAAAGTAGGCTTGGGCAACGTAATAGAAACGGGTACTGTTCTTGATTGCGAGATATCAATAGATATACTCCAGACAATATTTGCCCCGACTACAATACTTCATGACGGGGCTGTTATAATTCAGACTGACAGGATAATAGCTGCCAGCTGTCTTCTGCCGCTGACGGTTGACGCGAATTTAAGCAAGGTACTGGGTACAAGGCACAGAGCGGCCGTGGGGCTTAGCGAGGTTTCAGACGCCATAGTGATAGTTGTGAGCGAAGAGACAGGGATAATATCCATCGCGAGGGCTGGAAAACTTCTCAGGGATCTGGAGATGAGCACTCTTGAGAAAATACTGATGGAAATATACCATACGAGGGAGATGTGATCGGTACATCATGGACAAGAAAAAATTGAGACAAAAGATAGCGGAGAATATCGATATAAAGCTTATAGCAATCATACTTGCTTTCTTCTTGTGGCTTTACCTGAAATACAATAGGTAAGTGAGCAAAAGGATTAATTCTATGGCCAAATTATGTGTAAATATTGACCATGTCGCCACAGTCAGGCAGGCCCGTCTTGCCAAGGAGCCTGATCCTGTCGCGGCCGCTGTTATATGCGAACTTGCAGGAGCTGATGGGATAACTGTGCATCTCAGGGAGGACAGGCGTCATATCCAGGACAGGGATCTCTATATCCTTCGTAAAACCGCTAAGACAAAATTAAACCTTGAGATGGCTCTGACAAAAGAGATAATTGACATAGCTCTTGATGTTAGGCCAGATATGGTAACTTTTGTCCCTGAGAAAAGGAAGGAACTGACAACAGAAGGAGGTCTTAACGCTATAGCCAACAAGACAGCCTTGAAGAAAGTTATCGCCAAACTCCATGATAAGGGGATAATCGTAAGTCTGTTTATAGACCCGGATGTTGACCAGATAAGCGTATCCAGGATAGTCAAGGCGGACTACGTGGAACTTCATACAGGGAAATATGCTGATGCCACAACCGCTAAGAAACGCTTCAAGGAACTGACGGTACTTAAGAAAGCCGCACAGGCTGTTCGCAAGGCCGGGCTTGGTCTTAACGCCGGACATGGATTGGATTACGCGAATGTTGCTAGTGTTGCGGCAATAGAAGGTATAGAGGATCTCAATATAGGCCACAGCATTATCGCAAGAGCCGTGCTTGTCGGTTTGGACGAAGCTGTCAGGGAGATGAGAGCGCTGATAGATTCCGCTTTGGTAGGTTAAAAATTTTTAACGGAGAATGAAAATGAAAATGTGCGGTACAGGCATTGACATAATAGAGGTTAAGCGCATAAAACGCTCGCTTGAGAAAAACCCCCGTCTTATCGAGAGGATTTTTTCAAGACAGGAGATAGATTACTGCAACAAAAAAAAGAACAAATGGCAGCATTTCGCGGTGCGCTTTGCGGCAAAGGAAGCTGTAATAAAAGCCCTGGGTGATACCGCGGTAAACCTTAAGAATATCGTGATAAGCCACAAGAAGAACGGTCAACCTCAAGTCATGTTGCAGGGCAAGCTTACAGGGTTTCAGGACAGATTGGTCGTATCTCTTTCCCATTGCAAGGATTATGCCGTTGCACAGGCAATTCTGGTAGAATAGCGGTGATAACTATGGCAAAAGAAAAAACAACAACCAGGCACTACATTAAAACGATTGTAACAAAGAGAAAGAAAGACACAAATAAAAGCCATTACGGACATGTCCTGGTCATAGCCGGCTCCAGAGGCTTAAGCGGAGCTGCTGTTCTGGCATCCCAAGCGTCCTTAAGAGCTGGGGCGGGACTTGTGACACTGGGTGTTCCGGAGGATCTTACAGCTACGGTAGAGGCTAAGTCCACCGAGGTTATGACGTTACCTCTTGAGCAGACAAAAAACGGTAGCATAGATACTAATGCCTACAATGTCATTACACGCTTTATAGAGCAAAGGAAGATCTCAACTCTCGTTGTGGGCCCGGGGCTTTCTCAGGATGAGAGGACAAAAAGGCTCGTCAAGAAGATAATACAGACAGTAGAACTTCCGTGTGTGCTTGATGCAGACGCAATTAACGCCTTAACCACTCCAAATATTCATGGTATGCATAGTCTTAGTAGACCCAAGGTTTTGGAGATCCCGGAGTTGATCAAAGCAAAAGCTAATATTATAATAACTCCACATCCGGGCGAGCTTGGACGTCTTCTGGGCGTGTCTTCCCGCGCAATACAACAGGACAGGGTGCGTTATGCTTTGGGTTTTGCGCGTTCTAACGGTGTGGTTATAGTATTAAAAGGGCACAGGACACTCATAACTGATGGGATGAGCATGTTTGTAAATCCCACAGGGAATCCCGGAATGGCTACTGCCGGGTGCGGTGATGTTCTAGCTGGAATAATAGCCGGGCTTATCGCGCAGGTACAGGGCAAAAGCCTGCTTCGCGCAGCTGTTATGGGAGCTTACCTGCACGGTATGGCGGCGGATATTGCGGTGAAAGATAAAACAGAAATGGGACTTATCGCGACAGATATATTAAATTACATGCCGAGGGCAATGAAAAAACTCGCGCTTTGAAAGGTAGTATATAATGGCTAATGCCAAATTCGAGGGAAAACTAATCTCTTTGTACAGAAAGCTCCATCAGAATCCGGAACTGGGCTGGCAGGAACACGGCACCGCCCGCATCATAGCGGGGCATTTGAAATCCCTCGGGATCAAAACCAAAACTCGTGTCGGCAAGACCGGTGTTTTGGGGCTTACTTCCACAAAAGGTTCAAAGTGTATAGCCCTGAGAGCTGATATGGACGCATTACCCATAAAAGAGCAGACGAGGTTATCGTATGCATCAAAAAATAAAGGTATTATGCATGCCTGCGGGCATGATGCTAACATGAGCTGCGTGCTAGGCGCCGCTTCTCTTCTTGCAAAGGATAAGCTTGACGGCAGTGTGAAATTCATTTTCCAGCCAAACGAAGAAACATCTAACGGTGCCCATACAATGATAAAGGCCGGAGCTCTGAAAAATCCCAGGGTTGATGCGATAGTAGGTGTGCATGTCCATTCCGGGATACCCGCTGGTAAGATAGGCATTCGGTACGGGCAGATGATGGCTGCCGTAGATGAATTTACGATAACTATTTTTGGTGAAGGCGGTCACGGCGCGCTGCCTCACAAGGGAGTTGATGCAGTGCTAACTGCATCAAATGTCATATCCCAGCTCCAGAGTATAGTTAGCAGGCAGATAGACCCGCTCTCCCCGGCCGTTATATCCATAGGTACCATAAAGGGCGGGACAAGGTTCAATGTTATTGCGGACAAGGTGACAATGAGTGGTACGGTACGCACTGTTAACGAAAAAATGCACAAGAGAATACCCTACTTGATGAAACGTACTATAGAGGGAATCACAAGGAGTATGGGGGCAAAGTATAAACTGGATTACAAGGGCATAGGGGCATCGCTTGTAAACGATGACAAAATAAATGACTTAATAAAGGAAGTAGCCATCGAAGAACTCGGCTCAAAAAACATAGTAACGGTAAACAGGCCCTCGATGGGGGGAGAAGATTTCTCGGCCTATCTTGAAAGGGTTCCAGGTGCGTTTATTTATATAGGCGTTGGTAACAAAAAGAAAAACATTAGTTATCCCTGGCATCATCCAAAATTCATGATAGACGAGAGTGCGCTTTCAACAGGTGCGCGATTGCTAGCGGGTGTAGCTAGAAAATATTTAAGCAGGTAAAGGGGTGCTTTATGGTTAATATCGCAATAATAGGTTTCGGAACTGTAGGGGCCGGTGCGGTGAAGATACTTTCTCACAATCTGGCAAGGATACAGGAGCGTGTGGGTGCTAAGGTAGTGATAAAGAAGATCTGCGACCAGGACATCACAACCCCAAGGGGGGTTAAGGTAAACCCGGCGCTTTTTACCACAAGGATAAGCGATGTCTTAAATGATCCCTCTATAGATATGGTGGTCGAGCTTATCGGCGGGGACGTCCAAGCCAAGAAGATTATAATGGGAGCTATTGCAAAAGGCAAGCATGTTGTGACCGCCAATAAAGCTGTTCTTGCCAAGAACTGGGGTGCCATATTTTCTGCCGCACGCAAGAAGAAAGTCCATGTGTATTTCGAGGCTAGCGTGGGAGGCGGGATCCCGGTGCTCCAGGCCTTGAACGAAGGCCTTGCCGCAAATCGCATAGAGTCTATTTTCGGTATACTAAATGGGACGACCAATTACATCCTGACAAGGATGACAAAAGCCGGGAAGACCTTCAGTCAGGCACTAAAGGAAGCGCAGAGGGAAGGATTCGCTGAGAAGGACCCGACACTTGATATAGAGGGTATTGATACCAGTCAGAAACTCTCTATACTTGCATCCATAGCTTTTGACAGCTGGCTAAAACCATCAAGTGTATACTGCGAGGGTATAACAAATATTGATCATGAAGACATAAAATATGGGAAGGAAGAATTTTCCTATGTACTCAAACTCCTTGGTATAATAAAGATGATAAAAGGCAAAGTTGAGGCAAGGGTGCACCCGACTTTTGTTTCCCAGGATCATCTTCTCACCTCCGTTGATAATGAGTTTAATGCGGTTTATATAAGAGGGGATGCAGTGGGTCAGACCATGTATTACGGTAAAGGTGCGGGCCAGATGGCTGCTGCCAGTGCCGTGGTAAGTGATATCATTTACCTCGCACGTCATATCGCTAACAAGACCGCAGGTAAAGTTCCCTATGTGCATTACAACAGCAAAAAACATATTGCTGTAAGTAACATAAACAGCATACAGACCAAATACTATCTAAGGTTTACCACACTGGACAAGCCTGGCGTACTTTCGAGAATATCCGGTATTCTCGGCAAGCACGGAGTCAGTATCGCCTCCTGCTACCAGAAGGAGAGGGCTGTTTCAAGGGAAGTCCCGATAATAATGGTTACTCACAAGGCGAAAGAAGGGGATGTGAGGAAGGCCTTAAAGCAGATAGACCATCTGCCGGCAATCAAGGCAAAGAGTAAACTGATAAGAATAGAGGAAGAATATTAAAAGGAGACAAAATGGGATACAAAGGTATAATAGAACGTTACAGGAAATACCTGCCGGTTTCTGAGAAGACTCCGGTTATTACGCTTCTTGAAGGTGATACTCCTCTCATACCTGCAAGGAACCTGGCAAAAAAACTGGGAACCAAGCTAGAGATATATCTTAAGTACGAGGGCCTTAACCCGACGGGATCATTCAAGGACAGGGGTATGACCATGGCCGTATCAAAGGCTATCGAAGAAGGCTCTAAAGCCGTTATGTGTGCTTCTACAGGCAACACTTCGGCTTCTGCGGCTGCGTTCTCCGCTCGTTCGCAAATACGCTGCGTTGTCCTTATCCCGGAAGGGGCTATAGCGCTGGGCAAGCTTTCGCAGGCTCTCATTCACGGTGCGCAGGTTATCGCTGTAAAGGGTAATTTTGACGATGCCCTGCGTCTTGTGCGCGAGATAACAGACAACCACCCCATCACGCTTGTCAATTCTATAAACCCGTACCGTATAGAAGGGCAGAAGACGGCTTCTTTTGAGATTATAGATGTACTCGGGGATGCACCGGATTTCCAGTGCATGCCTGTGGGAAATGCCGGGAACATAACAGCGTACTGGAAGGGTTACAGGCAATACCACGAACATAAAAAAGCGACTAAACTCCCTGTCATGATGGGATTTCAGGCGGCTGGGTCAGCTCCTATAGTTAAAGGTCATCCTATCGAAAAGCCCGAAACCATCGCGACAGCAATCCGTATAGGCAACCCTGCAAGCTGGAAGCAGGCTGAAGCGGCCCGCGATGAGTCAGGCGGTGTGATAGATATGGTAACGGATGATGAGATAATTGAGGCTTACAGCATGCTCGCGAGTCTTGAGGGTGTTTTTGTGGAACCAGCCAGCGCTTCGAGTGTCGCGGGTCTTAAGAAGTACATAGAAAAAGGTTATTTCAAAGACAAAAAAGGCAAACTGGTATGTGTTCTGACCGGGCACGGTCTCAAGGATCCAGACAGGGCAATAAAGGTGGCAAAGCCGCCTAAGGTGCTCGATGCTGATGTGAAAGCGGTGCTTAAGGAAATAGGACTTTGATAAGAATGGAAGCAGATCTTAGATGATGAGAGTAAAAGCTTACGCCAAGATAAATCTGTACCTTGATGTGTTAAAAAAACGCAGCGACGGGTATCATGAGGTAAAGACCGTTATTCAGGAAATAGATCTTGCGGATGAGCTCGTTATAAAAAATAGAAAAAGCGGGATAAAGATATCGTGTTCCGATAAAGGGGTACCAGTTGATCGTACCAATACCGTGTACAAGGCAGTTGAGATACTGCTTGAGCATATAGCGCACAAAAGCATAAAAACGAAGAAACTTAAGCTCTATAAAGGTATTGAAATACGTATCAATAAGCATATTCCCGTTGCAGCAGGTCTTGGTGGTGGGTCAAGTGATGCTGCCAGCGCACTTGTTGCCCTTAACAAATTGTGGGCATTGCGTTTATCGCTCAGGACACTGGAATCACTTGCTTCGAAAGTGGGATCCGATGTCCCCTTTTTTATAAAAGGGGGAACAGCGTATTGCTGGGGCAGAGGTGAAAAGGTCAAAAAACTACCCTCATCTGGGATATTCAATATAGTCCTGGTGAATCCCGCTCATGGCGTATCGACTAAATGGGTCTACGAAAATCTAAAATTAAGATTGACAAATAATATAAATATTAATATAATAAATAAATATGCCCGCATTAATAGAATAAAAAGGCAAAAATCGCTGCGCACGAGTAAATTAGAGCAGTTTCTATATAATGCCTTAGAGCCTACGGTCATCAAGAGATACCCTTCGATAGGTGAGATTAAAACTCTTCTGGCGTCAGTTGGTATAAAGGGTATACTTATGTCCGGTAGTGGTGCGACAGTCTTTGGAATACTTCCTACTCCAAAATTCGCAAAGAAGGTAAAGGAGGTGTTTGGAGGGCGCAAGTCTTGGATATGGGTAGGCAAGACTAGATGCGGGTAAAGAGGACGTATAATTATACAATTTTTGCTCCTTGAACTCGTAGAGAAACTAACGAAAGGATGGTGAACGCGGTGGAGATTACGGAGGTAAGAATATACCTGGTAGATGACAACGATAAGCTAAAATCCTTCGCTAATGTGACTTTCGATAACTGTTTTTTGGTCGGTGGTTTGAGGGTCATAAGCGGCAGCAACGGTTTGTTTGTAAGTTACCCGAGCCGAAAACTGAAAAACGGTACGTTCAAGGATATCGTTCATCCGCTTGATAACGATACCCGAAAGTTGATCGAGGACAAAGTCCTGGCGGCGTACAACGATAAACTGAAAGAACCTCGCACACCTGGAAGTTCAAGAGAGTCTTCGGACGATATATAACTCTATAAACTGTTTTACCAAACTATTGCCGAGTGGTGTAATGGTAACACACAGGTTTTTGGAGCCTGCGTTCTTGGTTCGAGTCCAAGCTCGGCAGAGACATATACCCTGTGTATAATATATGATTAAATGGTGGATGGTGAATAGTTCTAATCTGCTTAACTATTCATCCTCCACCACTAAAAGTTTAGGGGCTTAGGAACCATTGAGGAAGAGGAAGCCTTAAGTGAAAAAAATAGTTTCAGTTGTGCTGGCAGCAGGACAAAGCAAGAGGATGAAATCCCGTATTCAGAAGATACTGCATACGGTTATAGGAAAACCCTTAATCCAGCATGTAATAGAAATGCTCGAGGATGTGCCGGTTTCCAAAAATATAATAATAGTAAGCCCCGGGGCACAAGACGCACAAAAAGCCCTTAAGGGATACAAAAGCGTAAACTTTGCTGTGCAGAAAGACAGGCTTGGTACCGGGCACGCTGTAGGGCAGGCAAAGACAGCACTAAAAGGTTTCAAAGGAACTATCCTTGTTGTCTGCGGTGACACACCTCTCTTAAGAGCACAAACAATAAAGGATCTTATTACTACGCACCAGGAGCACAAAGCTGCGGCTACTATCTTAACAACGGACATGGATGATCCAAAAGGCTACGGAAGGATCATTCATAACCTAGATGGAAGTGTCGAGAAGATAGTGGAAGAAAAAGATGCCTCTTCTGTGGAGAGGGCAGTCAAAGAGATAAATACAGGGACCTATTGTTTTGATTCAATGTATTTGTTCGGGGCCCTTCAAAAGATAACCAACAAGAACAAGCAGGGGGAGTATTACCTGACTGATGTCATAGAGGTTTTAAGAAGAGAAGGTCATAAAGTCATGTCTAAAAAAACCCCGGATCCTGCTGAAGCCAAGGGGATAAACACCAGGAGTCAGCTTGCTGAGGCTGAAAATGTACTGCGCAAGCGCATACTTAGCAATTTAATGGATAACGGGGTCAGCGTTGTCGATCCCGAAACAACTTTTGTTGAGAGCTCCGTACTTGTGGGGATGGATACAAAGATACACCCGTGTACTGTCATTCGCGCAGGAGCCAAAATAGGCTCAGGAGTTATTGTAGAGCCTTTTTCCGTAATAGGTGAAAAAGCGGTAATTAAAGACGGGGTTAGGATAGGAAGTGGGTCTGTTGTAATGCCACATGTGGTTGTGAAGAAGGATGTGCCTGTGCTGAGTGTATGTACGGGCAAAGTGAAAAAAAGATAAATTTTATTGTTGGGGGAATAGAGATATGTTTAACAATCTAAAGATTTTTGCCGGTAACGCTAATCAGAAACTGGCCATGGATATCTGCAAATACCTAAAGGTACAGCTGGGTAATGCGGAAGTAGGTCGTTTCAGCGACGGCGAAATAGATCTTAAGATAAAGGACAACGTTCGAGGGGCCGATGTATTTGTCATACAGCCGACCTGTCCGCCAGTAAACGATAACATAATGGAATTACTCATAATGATAGATGCCCTTCGCAGGGCGTCGGCACGCAGGATAACGGCCGTCATGCCTTATTACGGGTATGCACGCCAGGACCGCAAGGTTGAACCGCGCGTTCCAATAACTTCCAAGCTTATTGCCAACATAATCACGGGTGCGGGAGCGCGGCGCATTCTTGTTATGGACCTGCATGCGGACCAGATCCAGGGTTTCTTTGACATTCCTGTTGACCATCTGTTCGCAATTCCTGTATTCGTGGATTATTTCAAGAAGAAAAAACTAAAAGACATAGTTGTCGTTTCTCCTGATGCCGGAGGTGTTGAACGTGCAAGGGCATTTGCTAAGAGGGTCAAGGCTTCCGTAGGTTTTATAGACAAGAGAAGGCCCATGCCCAATGAAGCCATCATAATGAATGTTGTTGGAGAAGTGAAAGGCAAGAATATAATTATTATTGATGACATAATTGATACAGGCAAGACGCTTATTAAGGGAGTGGAAGCTCTTAAGAAGAACGGTGCCAAGGAGATCTATGCTTTATGTACACATCCTGTTCTTTCAGGAGATGCTGTCGAGCGTATAAAAAAGTCAAACTTATCAAAGCTTATAGTTACCGACACCATTCCGTTTGCCAGTGGTAACAAATCGTCCAAAATCGAAGTTTTGTCAATCGCCAATCTGCTCGGTGAAGCCATAAGCCGCATTCACCGTGAGGTATCTGTAAGCAATCTTTTCGTGTGAGCAAATGATACAGGCTCTGGGATGCATGGTGGCAGTACACCTTAGTTGGGACTGTATCTCTTTTTATAAATGGAGGTAGTATATGAAAGAAATATTGCTTGAAGCAAAAAAAAGGACGCTGAAGGGAAAACAGGGCACGCGCCAGCTCCGCAGGCAGAACATTATTCCTGTTGTGCTCTATGGCGCAGGGAATGATTCTGTTGCGCTGGAAGTGGACAAGAAGACTATTTTTGACATAGTCCATGAAGGTTCATGGGAAAGCATGATAATTGATCTGAAAGTTGATGGAGAAAGTAAGGCTAAGAATGTAATGATAAAGGAACTCCAACTTGATCCTATCAAGCGTTCCATTGTGCATCTTGACCTATACGAGATATCTCTAAAGGAGAAGATCAAGATTCACGTTTCTGTTGAGGTTGTGGGAGAATCCCCCGGAGTAAAGAGTGGCGGTGGTATACTTGAGCATATCATGAGGGAAGTGGAAATCGAGTGTTTGCCGACAAATATACCCGCGTCGATAGAGGTTGATGTTTCAGGCCTTGAAATCGGCGGTAGTGTAACCGCCGCGGAGGTAAAGGTTCCTCAAGGCGTAACGCTCATAACAGAGCCTGGGAGAACCCTTGTTCACGTCATAGCACCTACGGTTTATGAAGAGCCGGTGGCAGCTGAAGAAGGAGTAGTAGCAGCAGAACCTGGATCCGCTGAACCGGAAGTAATAAGCAAGGGTAAGAAGGAAGAAGAGGAAGCGGAAGGGGAGCCAAAGAAAGGCCAGGGAAAAGAGTAACAAGATGACGCCTAGTAAAAAAGTAAAAGAGCCATTCCGGTTTTGTACGAGGTTGAATCTGCTGGAGCTCACAGGAAAAAAAGCAAAAGATGTGGAAGAATTACTTGCTATAACCCGTGAAGTTTCTGGTGCGGTAATATATCATCATACGCATCATTTCCTGCAGCAACAGCAATATATTTCCCCTGAACCGCCCAACGATTTTGCCTATTGGGTTACAAATATCCTAAGGGAGAGTGCTCTTGGGGAGAAGCTTGCCAGTATAAACATGTGCGAGTTCACGTCGGTTTCTGCCATAAGGGACAGGATAGTGAGTATCCTCGAGAAGGATTTGGTTGGCAAGCCAAGACCTCTTCGCAGTGCACCCGAAGGAGAAGAATTCACTTTCAAGAGATCCATTACATTTATCCTGCCAACACCTTACTTCGCGCATGATTTGAAGCAGTTCATAGAGATACTAAAGAAGATAAGTGTCAACTCTATATACTTCCATGTTTTCGAGGCCCGTCTGCGTTCAGAAAATGGCAGGGGCGATTTCTCAAACTGGATAGAGAACAGCATGGGAGATAAGGCTCTTGCCGATAAACTCTCAGGCATAGATCCCTATACCTACACTCTCGAGGGGTTGAGGGAAAAGATAATAAGGATTATAGAAACTGATGTGGCTCATGCGGCGGTAAAGGAAATAAAAAAGGGTCTTGGTAAAATCAATAAGGAGTAAATATGTCGGCGCTTAAAGATTATGAACCTATCGTAACCAAGACGGTCATGGATGAACTCAAAATGCTGGGGGAAAAACTCTCCGGCAAGGTCATACAGAATATCAATTCAACAGCTGTTGGCGGGGGCGTTGCCGAGATACTCAACCGCATGATCCCGCTTATTGGTGAGCTCGGCGTTGATGCCAGGTGGGATGTGATAAAAGGGGGAGAGGATTTTTTCAAGGTCACCAAGAAATTCCACAATGCTCTCCACGGTGCACATGTAGAAATGGTTCCTTCAGATTTTGAGATATTTGAGGAATACACCGAGATGAACATCCGGCAGATGGAGCTCTACGGGGATGTTATGTTCATACATGATCCCCAGCCCATAGGTTTAGTTAAAAAGAAAAAAGACAGGAAGGCCAAGTGGATATGGCGATGCCATATTGACTTTTCGGCTCCGGATCAAAGCGTCTGGCCTTTTTTGAAGCAGTATGTTGAGAAATTTGACGCATCTGTGTTCTCGGCACCAAGTTTTGCGCAGAACCTTTCAATTCCGCAGTTCCTTGTAGCACCTTCGATTGACCCATTAAGTGACAAGAACAAGGAACTTCCCAAAAGAGTAATAAATAAAATAATGGAAAAATACGCCATTCCACAGGATAAACCCATTATTACCCAGATATCACGATTTGATTACCTCAAAGACCCCTTTGGTGTGATAGAGGTTTTCAATCAAGTCAAAAAATATATCGACTGCAGGCTTGTTATAGCAGGAGGCGGAGCTACTGATGATCCTGAGGGTGAAGCAGTTCTAAATGAGATAAGGGAGAAGGCGGGCAATGACCCTGATATACATATACTGGTTCTTCCTCCCACAAGTAATATAGAGATTAACGCTATACAAAGGGCTTCTACGGTGATACTGCAGAAATCTCTCAAGGAAGGCTTTGGTTTGACTGTTGCCGAGGCTCTCTGGAAGGCGAAGCCTGTTGTCGCTTCTGCTGTTGGGGGCATACCGCTTCAGATCACGCACAAGTTTAGCGGGCTTTTGTCCAGGACAGTGGAAGGCACGGCTTACTGTATCAAGCAGCTTTTGCACAGTCCTGATTATGCAAAGACGCTCGGAAAGAACGGCAAGGAACATATCCGTCAGAATTTCCTTCTAACAAGACACCTGAGAGACTACATGCTTCTTTTTCTTTCCCTTGACTACCCCCGTGACGAGGATGTAATTCATATCTGATTAAGAAGGTATTCAATGCTCTTGGTTATTGATATCGGCAATACCAATATAGTTTTAGGTATCTTTGGTCCTGTAAAAACTGAAGGCAGGCCAAAGCCCGTGGGAAGAGACCTGGTTACAAGCTTTAGAATCAAGACCGAAAAACTAAACAAAGCCGCTAAATACGGGTCCGAGGTCCTCAGACTTTTTAAGAAAGCGGGCATAGGAATAGATAATATTGAGGGAATAATAATATCCTCTGTGGTGCCGCCTCTGGTAAAAGTTTTTAGAGAAGTTTGCGTTAAGTACCTAAGCAAAAAACCGATGGTTTTTGAGGCAGGCAAAAAGAGTCCAATGAAGATCCTTTATGATAAGCCGGCAGAGGTCGGGTCTGACAGGATCGCAAATTCATATGCAGCGTTTAAGCTATACAAAAAGCCTGCAATAATAGTGGACTTCGGTACTGCAACGACATTTGATGTGGTGACTAAAAATGGTGAATATGCCGGGGGGGTTATAGCTCCAGGGATGGGGGTTTCTGCACAAGCTCTTTTTTTGGCAGCCTCTAAATTGCCGCATATAACCATTAAAAGGCCAAGAAGGGTTCTTGGCAAGAACACGGTCCAAAGCATGCAATCTGGTTTTTTCTATGGAACAGTGGGGCAGGTGAGAGAGATAATATGCGAGCTCAGAAAAAAGATGAGGACCAATCCTCTTGTTATAGCTACGGGGGGATATGCCAGCCTCATAAGCAGCGAGTTACCACTTATAAATTTAGTGAGACCGGCTTTGACTCTCGAAGGTCTGGCTCTTATATATAAGGATAAAATAGAAGAAAAAAAATAATGAATCCTTAAAAAAATGCTTGACAAAAGCATATGAATTTGTTAAAATGGGTGTTCCTTTTAAGTTTAATTAATATATAAATAATAAAGAAAGGAGGGATATATATGAAGATAAAGCCACTGGGTGATCGAATTCTGGTTAAACCTCTTGAAGAGAAGGAACAGAAAAAAGGAGGAATAATCATTCCTGATACCGCTAAAGAGAAACCCCAGGAAGGGAAAGTTCTTGCAGTAGGTCCTGGAAAAACTGCTGATGACGGCAAGAAAATAGCATTAGATGTAAAAGTCGGCGATAAGATCCTGTTCGGCAAGTATTCAGGCACTGAAATAAAGATTGATGACGTGGAATACCTTATAATGCATCAGGAAGATGTGTTTGGGATCGTTGGATAAGATAAGAAAGACATATAATAGAGGAGGTGTAGTATAGCATGGCTAAGCAGATTTTATACCGTGATAAGGCGAGAAAATCCATAATGGCAGGTGTTGACAAGTTAGCCGATGCAGTAAAGATAACACTTGGACCGAAAGGTCTTAACGTGGTGCTGGACAGAAAATTTGGTTCTCCCACCATCACAAATGACGGTGTTACAATTGCCAAGGATATCGAGCTTGAAGATGCTTTCGAGAACATGGGAGCACAGCTTGTCAAGGAAGTCGCTTCCAAGACAAATGACGTTGCAGGAGACGGAACTACTACGGCTACGGTTCTGGCACAGGCGATCATAAGAGAGGGTCTTAAGAATATCACAGCAGGTGCCAACCCGCTTCATATCAGAAGCGGCATCGAGAAAGCTGTAAAGACCGTTGTTAATGAACTCAAGAAGATCAGCAAACCGGTTAAGACAAAGGAAGAGACAGCCCAGATAGCTTCAATCTCCGCTAATTCCAAGGAACTCGGTAAGTATATAGCTGATGCGATGGAAAAAGTGGGCAAAGATGGCGTTATAACCATCGAAGAAGGAAAATCAGCCGAGACTACCCTTGAGGTGGTAGAGGGAATGCAGTTTGACAGGGGATACCTTTCCCCGTATTTCGTGACTGATGCAGAGAGAATGGAAGCGGTGCTTGAAAGTCCATATCTTCTCATAACAGACAAGAAGCTTTCCGTTATGGCGGATTTGCTTCCGCTTCTTGAGAAGATAGTACAGACAGGCAAGCCATTCTTAATAATCTCAGAGGACATAGAAGGTGAAGCGCTTGCAACTTTGGTCGTTAACAAACTAAGAGGAACTCTTAAGGTTGCGGCAGTCAAAGCTCCTGGATTTGGTGACAGGCGAAAGGAAATGCTTGAGGACATAGCTATTCTGACAGGTGGCCAGGTAATATCAGAAGAACTTGGTCTAAAGCTCGACAAGGCAGAAGTTTCCATGCTGGGACAGGCAAAGCGTGTTGTCATTGACAAGGAAAACACCACGCTCACCGGAGGTTTGGGTAATAAGAAAGATATCGAGAAGAGGATTGCCCAGATAAGAAAACAGATAGAGGAATCCACTTCAGATTATGACAAGGAAAAACTGCAGGAGCGTCTTGCCAAGATGGTTGGCGGAGTTGCTGTCATAACCGTCGGTGCTGTAACGGAGACCGATATGAAACACAAGAAATTCAAGCTTGAAGACGCGATGCATGCAACAAGGGCCGGGGTTGATGAGGGTATAGTTCCCGGTGGTGGTGTTGCGCTTCTTAACACTATTCCCGCACTTGAGAAACTTAAAACAGCAGACGCTGATGAGCAGACAGGCGTTAATATAATCAAGCGCGTGCTCGAAGAGCCGGTAAGGCAGATTGCCCGCAACGCAGGTTTAGAAGATGCGGTTATTGTAAAGGAGATTAGAGAGAGCAAGGGTAACCTGGGACTTAATGCGGATACAGGAGAACTTGTGAACATGATCGAGGCTGGGATTATAGATCCTACCAAGGTTGTGCGCTCAGCTCTTGAGAATGCGGCAAGTATAGCCAGCCTCATTCTTACAACCGAGACACTTGTGACGGACAAGCCTGAGGATAGCAAGTCTCAGATGCCGCCAATGTCTCCGGGCGGAATGGGCGGAATGGGCGGAATGTATTGATGAGAGTATAGGGGATAATATGTTAACACAACCCTCCGGACATGGGTCCGGGGGGTTTTTTTTGTCTTGACTCAGGGTGTTTTTTGAGGTAAGATAAGGACGACATAAGAGAACATGGGGTAGTGTAATGCCACGGGCGAATTTCGTACATCTTCACACACATACAGAATATAGTCTACTTGACGGTACGCTTAGCGTTCTTGACCTTAGGGGAAAACCAGGACCTCTTCTTAATCAGGCCTACGAATACAAGATGTCTGCTTTAGCAATGACCGATCACGGGACTCTTTTCGGGGCAATCCGATTCTATAAGGCGGCTATTTCCGCAGGTATAAAGCCTATCATAGGCTGCGAGATGTATGTTGCTCCCGGAAGCCGTTTTGACCGTTCCGCCAGGGGCATATCAGAAGCATCCTACCATCTCACACTTCTTGCCAAAAATGAAGAAGGCTACAAAAACCTTATCCGCCTTGTAACGGCAGGGTATCTAGAGGGTTTCTATTACCGTCCCAGGGTGGACAAGGAAATTCTTACTCAGAACAGCAAAGGTCTTATCGCACTTTCTGGTTGCCTTAGCGGTGAAGTTGCCCGATTTCTCCTCCAGGATGATATAGAGCGTGCGCGCACGGCTCTTGATGAATACAAGAACATATTCGAAAAAGAAAATTTCTATATTGAAATACAAGACCATGGCCTGGCTGAGCAGAAAAAAATAAACCCCCTGCTTGTAGAGTTGAGCAAAAAAGATTCCATCCCACTTGTTGCCACCAATGATTGCCATTACCTTAAAAAATCAGATGCTTACGCACAGGATGTTTTCCTTTGCATAGGGACAGCTAGGAAGATAAACGAAGAAAACAGGATGAAGTTTTCTTCAAACGAATTCTATTTCAAATCCCCAAGGGAAATGGAGCAGCTATTTAAGGATATACCAGAGGCACTAATCAACACGGTGAAAATAGCCGAAAAATGCAACCTCGAACTGCATTTTGACAAGATATACCTCCCGCAGTATACCGTTGATACCAAAAAGAAAGATGTTGATCTCGATAAGTACCTGCAAAAGCAGTGCGAAGAGGGCCTTCGTATTCGCTATCCGGAAATAACCCAGGAGATAAAGAAACGCCTCGATTATGAGCTAGAGATAATCTCGAAGATGGGATATGCCTCTTACTTTCTCATAGTCTGGGATTTTATAAAATACGCCAGGCAAAATAATATACCTGTCGGGCCGGGCAGGGGTTCAGGCGCGGGAAGCCTTGTCGCATACAGTCTTAAGATTACCAACGTTGACCCGATGCGTTATGGTCTGCTGTTTGAGAGGTTCCTCAACCCGGAGCGCGTGAGCATGCCTGATCTTGACATAGATTTTTCAGATGAGGGAAGAGAATCTGTAATAAACTATGTTAAAGAGAAATACGGGCATAAGAATGTAGCGCAGATCGTGACGTTTGGAACACTTGGCGCACGCCAGGTGATCCGTGACGTTGGGAGGGTTCTTGATGTGCCCCTTGCCGATACCGATAAGATAGCAAAACTTGTTCCAGCCGAGCCCGGCATAACACTTGCGATGGCACTTGGCTCATCCCCGGAACTTGCCGATCTTGTCAGAAATGACATCACGGTTAAAAAGCTCTACGATGTTGCTGTTCGCCTTGAAGGGCTTACCCGTCATATTTCAAAGCATGCCGCAGGCATCGTTATATCAAAGGATGATCTTACAAATTATGTTCCTTTCTGCAAGAACAGCAAGGGGGATATCACTACTCAGTATGATGGGGAATCGCTTGTAAAACTTGGCCTCTTAAAAGTTGATTTCCTGGGAATAAGAACTCTCACGGTTATACAGAACACGGTCAACATTGTAAAACGGATTAAAAATATAAATATTGATATAGAGAACTTGGCTCTTGATGATGAGAAGACATACCAATTGCTATCGGATGCAAAGTCAATAGGGATATTCCAGCTTGAGAGCGGGGGTATGAGGGATCTGCTCAAGAAGATAAGCCCGAGTATCCTCGAGGATATAATAGCCCTGGTTGCGCTTTACCGGCCCGGTCCCATGGGGAGCGGCATGCTTGATGATTTCGTAGCCAGAAAGCACGGGAAGAAACCTGTTAAGTACGACCATCCTCTGCTTGAGCCACTTCTTAAGGAAACATACGGTATCATACTCTACCAGGAACAGGTCATACAGATGGCTATCATAATAGCGGGCTTCAGTCCCGGGCAGGCTGATCTCTTAAGACGCGCCATGGGTAAAAAGATACCGGAGGAGATAGAAAAGCAAAGACATGCTTTTATAGAAGGTGCGGGTAAAAAAGGAATAAAGCAGGCAAAGGCTGTTAAACTCTTTGACCTGATGGCCAAATTCGGAGGGTACGGTTTCAACAAGAGCCATTCGGCTTCCTATGCGTTTCTGGCATACCAGACGGCATATCTTAAGGCTAATTTCCCTGTGGAATACATGGCCGCTCTTCTTACAAGCGAAATGGGCAATACGGACAAGGTGGCCCTTTATATTTCCGAGTGCCAAGAAATGGGAATACAGATTCTGCCTCCTGATGTAAACCAAAGCAGGGCCAATTTCACTGTGGTGGACGAAGGAATCCGTTTCGGGCTTGCAGCGGTAAAGAACGTAGGCCTTGGTGCAATAGAGGCTGTTATTAAAGCACGCCAGTCAGGTGGGTTTACGTCCCTTTATGATTTTTGTAAGCGCGTAGATCTTCGCTCTGTAAACAGGAGAGTTGTGGAGAGTCTTATAAAGTGCGGGGCGTTTGATTTTCTCACTCAATACAGGGCTGTTCTTTTTGAGAGCCTGGATGAAACACTTGAGAAGGCAGCCGGTATACAGAAGGATGTACTTGCCGGACAGGGATCTTTCTTTGACCTGATAGATAAGCACATTGAGCATGAGGATGACGGAAATGGCAAGAACTCGGTTCCTGTTGAGGAATGGCCTGAGAATAAACTGCTTGAATATGAAAAACAGGCTCTAGGTTTTTATGTTACCGGGCATCCTCTGGCAAAATATGCTTCCCAGATAAAGGCCTATACGACCGCAAATACGCAGGAGCTCTCAGGGGTATCCGAAGGTCAGCAGGTGCGTGTAGGCGGTATAGTAAACAAGGTCAAGCATTCGAGTACCAAGAAAGGGGAAAGGATGGCCATGTTTGAGCTCCATGACCTCGAAGGCAGTCTGCCTGTGGTGGTTTTCCCTTCATCCTACACGCCAGAGACCACACGCTACATACACAACGACGAGATGGTCATTGTGAGCGGTCAACTCAACAAGCGCCGAGAATATCCCCAGATAATACTTGAAAGAATTATTCCCATTTCACAGATGAGGGAGCTTCTGACGTCTTCCATTCATATTGAACTAAAGACAGCTGGTCTAGAGGAGGATGTACTGGACGAATTGAGAAAGACTCTTGGCAGGCACAAGGGGCGATGCCCTGTGTTTTTGCGTTTCAGTACAACCCATCACGGGGCATTGGCCATGAAATCAACCAATCTTAAGGTTGATCCCTCTGATGAGCTTATAAAAGACGTCGAGGGTCTCCTAGGTAAGGATTCCATAGTATTTAAAGGTAAGTAACAGGAGATTTTCACTTGACAAGGGTTAAAGGAGGGTGGTATCTTAAAAAGGTAGAATATATATTACAGATATATAGAAAGGAGGGCTATATGTTAAAAAAGATTGTAGTATTAATGCTTCTTGTGTGCTTTAGCTTTAGTTTTACTGCCTGTGGCAAGTTCAACCTTTTTAGTTGGGCACATAAAAAAGGGTCAAGCAGCGACACGGAAACTCTTATTGCCGACGGAAACTCTGCTTTAAACAACAAGGACTATGGGAATGCAAAAACTTATTTTAATAAGGTACTCGACGGGCACCCTGACAATGCGGAAGCTTTGTACGGGTATTCCAGAGCCGAGATGGGGGCTTCTGGTTTGGGTATTGCAGATATTATCTCGGCAGTTATACAGGAAGCGACCAGCAACAGTGCTCCATTGCCGCCTACGGTACGGCAGGGTGAATATGGGAATTTATTAAATACGATTCAACTCACAACCGGGATAGAGGATCTCTTCCCCGAGAGTCTTAACCTGACGCTGTTATATAATACGGCAAATTTGATTGTTCCAAAACTCAAAAAGATAGCAGACGGTTCTTCTGACGGTAAGATACCGGCTGATGATGTTGACGTGAATGTGAATCTGGGGATTCTTCTTGCTATAAGGGGAGCCTGTCGCCTTCTTGACACGGATGCTGACGGTACACCGGGTGGTGCGAGCGATCTTATTGAAGTATACGATGATTTTGATGTAAAACTCCCTACACAGGCCGAGCTTGATGCGCTTACTGAAGCAGAGATTTTAACTATGCGTGATCAGGTGCAGTATGCCATCTGGGATATTGTGGGAGGAGGTACTTCTCCTTATGACAAAGGTGCTACGGATTATATTTTAGTTGCGGTTAGCAAGGTAAGTGCCGGATTAGATTCAGCTCTTGATGACCTTAAGGATAACATAAATGAGTTTGAATCCGATACAACAGAAGGTATCGCTGCGCTTAAGGACACCATAAACGATTACATTACTGATCAGGGATATGATATAGATCCTATAAGTTAAGACTTTCGATTAAAATTTTTTAGTGAAGGAGGATCCAGTGAAGACAACAAGAATTCAAGCCGGAATTTTATTATTTGTATTTGCCTTCACACTGTATGGTTTGTGTCTGGTAAATTCAGTCGATGCATCTGAACCCGCTGCAATGTTCAGGGGAGCCCGTCCTATGGGTATGGGAGGCACATTCATTGCCTTGGCAGATGATCAGAATGCTTTTTTCTATAATCCTGCCGGGCTCACACAGCGTGAGAAGGGGATTCTAACAGTTTTTGAGATGCCACTTACAATAAGTAAGGATATGCTGGCTCTTTACAAGTATTATAATGATAATAAAGATGAAATTGAAAATTTTGATACGGCAGACAATGCTACTCAGAGTAAAATTATAAATGATATAAATGACAGATTGACACTCTATCGTGTTCATCTGACGGCAGGGGTGCCGAATATCAACTATATCAGCGGGCCTATCAACTTTGCTAACGGGAACAAACTGCATTTTGGTTTGGGGGTGTTTGACCTGCTTGATATGAGGGTGAAAGTAAATTCCTCTATTCTTGTTCCTACACTAGATCTATGGGGCAGTGTGGATGTTATGGGCATGGTTCCCGTAGCTTATAAGTGGCAGTCCACCCCGTTTGATCTTCCAGGCAGCGTAGCTGTTGGAGCAACAGTTAAATATATTGCAAGAGGTAGAATCTCTGAGACCAGGCGTTCAATTCTTGAGTTGGAGGATTATGACCCAACAACTCAGATGGGAAAAGGTCTGGGGTTAGACTTGGGTATGGTATATGATATAAATGAGAAGTGGACTGCAGGTATGATGATTGCCGACTTTGGTGGTACGCCCATTACTTTTGAGGAAACAACAAGTGCTGGCCTTACATACCCGGCTAATACTGATGTTATAAAACCAAGGGTAAATGTAGGGTGCGTTTACAGGCCGAGTGAGCTTTACTACTGGCCGGGCAAGTCCCTTGATATAGGGTCTAAACATCTTACGCTTGCCGCTGATCTTAACAATATTACAGATGCCGACGAGAAGCTGTTTGCGGATACTTTCTTCATGAAGCTTCATGTGGGTGCTGAGTTAAGCTGGCAGATGTTCGCATTAAGAGGTGGTTTGAATAAGGGATATCCTACGTTCGGAGCAGGGATCTCGTTTCTCTTCCTTAAGCTGGATTATGCTTATTATACTGATGAATTGGGAAGCTTTGCCGGAACCGATCCTGAAAGCAACCACATGATTACTATAGCTATGCGTTTCTAAGTTATTAAGTGTTTGTATGGTAAAGGTTTAATAGGGGTC
>JBDRDD010000025.1:0-33011 GCA_043821115.1 bacterium
GAATACCAGCTTCCTCAGGCAGTTATAATGATGCGGCAGGGTTTCGGGCGCCTTATACGCAGGAACACGGATATAGGGATGGTGGCTATACTTGACCCGAGGATAAAAACAAGGTTCTACGGCAGGAGTTTTGTTGAGGCGCTGCCTGAATGCGAGCATACCAGTAATCTCGATGACGCGGAAGATTTCTTTCTGGTACAGCACAAACGATAGGAGAAAACATGAAAAAACAAATACCCAAACAGCGCGGTTTGAGACTAATAGGCAGCGGTTGCGTGGTACTTGTCACAAGCGCCTACAAGGATAAGAACAATATTATTACACTGGCCTGGCAGACACCTCTTTCCCATACCCCGGCACTTGTCGGCATAAGTGTAGCGAAGAGCCATCTCTCATGCGAGCTTATACGAAAATCAGGAGAGTTTGTCATAAATATCCCGGATGTGAGCCTTCTTGAAAAAGTCATGCTGTGCGGAAAAGTCTCGGGAAGGAAAGAAGACAAGTTCAAGTTAACCGGCTTTACCCCGGAGAAAGGATACAGTCTTGTAAAGACGCCCCTTATAGGAGAATGTATAGGAAATATTGAATGCAGTCTTCGTGATGTGAAAGACATTGGGGACCATATGTTTTTTATAGGGGAGATCCTCCACGCGCAGGTTAGGGATGAGCTTTTTGATGATAAGTGGAATATTGATAAGACAAAACTGCTGTACCATCTTGGAGGGAGTTTTTTTACATCATCAGGCGAGAAGATAGAAGCTTAAAACAGTCATGACCGGGCAGCTTTTGACCCGGTCATAACTATGAGCATAGCAATAGCTTTCTGTATTTACTTTATTCCTCTTTCCACGAAAGAATATTTGCCATGTAAGGCAGGTGGGGAAGAGGATTATTTTTTAGGTTACTGTCAAAGGAGTAGGTTCGTGCTCCCGTATAAACACCCGCAATGCTCACTCCGTCTTTAATAATGAAACTGCCGGAAAAATTGAAATTGTTTGCGTTCTCATTTGGCTTCGCCTTGAATTCACCGTACGGGGCTATAATCTGACCATTTATGCTAAGATCATCCGGCGCGTTTGAATCTATAAGAACATCCTCGGTAGAGAAAAATCCTGCTGATGTGCACGGGTCGGCAAGTGGATTCCCGTCAACATCTTCCACGCTTCCGTATGTGACATTTCCCATAAAAGTTATGGATCCTGTTGATACGAATACTATCTGCCCGTGTAGATTACCCTGTATGTCCATGTCTCCCGAGCAGAAATAAACATGGTTACCATTAGTTGGTGGGTAGATATCGGTTGCATTTGCGAAGGTGTCTTCTGTAATTATGCCGGAACCATCCCCGGCATTTGCGAGATTCATGTAGTAAGCCATCTTCGCGTCATCAAGCCTGGGGAATGTTTTTGCTGTTCCCTGCCACGGTTCGTTATTGCCGTCCGGGTTTGCTTCGGTTACCTGAACGTGGTTCTGATCAAATCCCGCATCAAAATAGTTGCATGAATCAGTGTAGGTTGCTGACTGGACTGTTATGGGATCCCCGCTTTGCTGGAATATAAGGTTTTTGGCGAATATCTTCCCCTGGCTTATATCAGTTCCCCCTGCGATTATGAGGTCGCTGTTGGAGGCTCCGAAATACTCTCCAGGAGAATCTGTCTCTATTTCAGCCACGATAGTCTGAGTAGGAGCATCCCAAGACCCTTTAGTAACAAGTGTTCCGACAGAAGTAGCCGTTACGATCCTGGTAGGAGGGGGGGATGTTTCGGAAAGAGTCACGGTATATGTTCCTATGTCGACTTTGTACTCGCTTATGGTGGTGAGGTTATTGGGGTCTTCGCGCAGCTGAGCCAGAGCCGCTTCTACTCCAGAGTCTGCTATGTACAAGACCTTATTGCTTTTTTCAACTATAATAGAGGTTTTGTGGCTTTGCGGGAGATTTGCGATAATAGCCAGTACTGTAATTACGAGAATCGCTCCCATGAATACAATAACAAGCAATGCGAAGCCTCTCTCATCATGTGCGTGTTCTTTCGCCTTACACATATGTTTCCCCTTTTAAGGATTTCTAACGCAGACCTCTGTTTTAAATCTCATGTTTTCTTTTGTATTTTTTACAAAAGGCTTGTCCATAACCAGGTCTATCATTATCATCTTTCCTGTATAATCGAATATCCTAGGGTGCCCCGCGTGAACGGGTTGGACATCTCTTAATATTGTCATTCTTGTTATGGGAGCGACGAGGGGTATGTCCGGATTTTGTGAATATTCTTTTATAAGCTCGTTTGTAACGGTATTTATGTAATAACTGATTGCCCCTCCATTCATAGTAATAAAAGCAAGTGATGTCGGCTGTACGTGTGAAGTTTCAAAACTTTTTGAGGCTCTTATATCCCTGCTCATCAGAAACAGTGCGCTTTTCGCATCGTCCTGCGCGGCTATCTGTGAGTTAATGTGCTTAAAGTGGTTAACATTATTTACTACCATGAGTGCCACGCTAGAGATTAAGCCGAATATAGACAGGCTTACGAGTAGTTCGGTCATGGTAAATCCTTTTCTGTTTTTAATGAAGAGTTTGTTTCTTTTCATAAATCATTCCTCCTTAACCTTAATTACATCCCCGTGTATTTCGGATCTATTACTATATCGAGATTATTTATCGTATCTCCCGGATTTACTCCTGATGCGGAGGCAGTGCCTCTTTCGTAGTCTGTGGTTTCATCTGTTGATACGCTGACTGTCGAGCCTCCTCCTATGGAGACCCCAGTCATGCTGTAAATCCCGCTGCTGTTTGTTGTTGTTGAGCTTGAACCGCTTCTGACTCGTATATTATCAACAGGGTTTCCTGACCTTGAGTCTGTTACGGTTCCGCTTATATTGCAAATGTCTTGTTGAGTTATCGTAATGTTCAAGTCCGTTTGACCGTTATTGATAAGGTCCGTGTTGCGTGATTGCGAATGATATCCCGCCTTTGATGCTGTTACCCGTACACTCACCTTGGATATATTAAGTGTGCAGTCAACTATTGTAATATTGCCAGGCGGGGGTGCCGGAACAAGGTAAATGTCCTTGTAAGTACTCACTCTTTCTGTTACATCTTCAAGTTCATAAAATCCTGTTGCTCCTGTTGAGGCGCTTGTGGTTGAATAGCTTCCCAGTGCGGTATTGCATGAGACGGTCGCTCCTCCGAGGCCGATTCCTTCCACATCCTCTGATATGAAGCCGCGGATATCTCCTCGGATACCGCCCGGAAGGCGGAAGTAGATACGCCTTTTTTCAGAAGGATCAAAATTTGGACGCACATCACCAAGCTCATATGTACCGTCTGATCGCGTCCATGCGTAAGTGTAGGTTCTGGCATTGTAGGTACTGTCATATCTCTCGGCGTATATCTGTACCTCGTTTTCCCCGGCAAGCCTGTTAGGCGAACCATCACTCTCTTTTATCAAGACAGTACCTGTGACAACGGCTATGTGATCTGATGGATACAGTTCTATATCACATATATTGGCCTGGTTCCTGTATACGGCTATGCTTTTTTCGCCTTTAGCGTATTCGGCTTTGGAAGCATAGACAGGGGGATTGGAGCTGTATCTTGCCCTGTTCTGCTCGTACATGTTGTAGTATGCGTATTCGCCGTTTGAATCTGTCAGGACCGAATACCCGAAAAGTGAACCGTCTGTATGTGAATCCGCTTCCACCAGCGCGTCTTCTATTGGAAGCCCGGTGATGGCATCAGTTATTCTTCCCGTTAGCCATCCGAGTCTAAGAACAGAAGGGGAAAATGTCGCATGGGGAGGTCCGCCTACGAAATCCGCAGCAAGGATTTTGGTTGAACCTAATTCGCAGTATCCCCATTCAAAAGAAGGGTTTCCCTGCTGTAGGGTGTAAAGGGAACCGCTCTTCCTGTAGACACGTCCCCAGTAATAACTTCTCGGCTGTGGTGGCCTAACATTTCGGATAATGTACGTGTCGGAATAAGGGCCTATGGGGTTTGATATGTCGGTATACACAATCCACCATCTTGTCTGGGATCCCCAGTTGAAATATACACTGACTCCTATATTGTTAACAAGAGTAAATGCGTCATATGCATCTGTGATTTTGCCAGAGATGTAGCCAAGGGCTTCAAGCACTATGTCAGGAGCCTGTAATATCTCAGCCGCTCCGATTGTCACATCAACACTTTTGAACCAGGTGTAATCCGTACTGTTGTAATAACCCTGTTCAAACGCGGTACTTGTAGGGGATGAACCCAGTTTCTGTGTAGTAACGGGCTGGGTTCCCGTTTGAGTCCTCAAAAGTGTATAAAATCCGTTGGCGTCTGTAGTGGCGGTTACGTCAGCCTCTCCAATGAGTATATTTGGCGCCCAGACCGTTGCGCCTTCAATCGGTTGTCCCGCAGTATCCTTCACATAACCGGTTATGGTTCCTCCGGCTGCGGGAGCACTTCCCTTGACAAGCTTCATATAATAGTTTGACTGTTTGACAGAATTGCCTTCTTCCCAGTTTATGCTCACATTTATATCTCTCTCTCCGGAGGAATTAATCGTGCTGATAGAGCGGTTTGCGGTGAAACGGGGGAATTCTGTACGCTTTATCGAAGGGGAAGAAAGGCTATCCATTGCCTCAAAACCTGTACCGGAGGCGGCTTTGGCCTCTTCAAGGAGCTGCTGGGCAAAATTGTCGGCCTTTATCTTATTCCTGTCATTTAGGGTGTCTATGGATATATGGGTCATTAGGCTCAGTATGCCGATGGTGACAACAGTTATTATGACACCGGTAAATACCACCTCAAGGAGTGTAAAACCATTTTTATTCAGGTTAAACTGCATGATAAAACTCCTTATTCTGATTAAAAAATACGGGTTGCTCAAAGAATACTTCCGTATCTTCGGCAACCCGGCTATCTTATGCCATCTAGTTATCGGTGACCCGGCTGTCTCAATTGCAAGACCCGTGGTTTTGCGTCTCCGCCTCACGGCGAATTTGCCTTTTCGGAAAATATAAAAACCGGCTTACCTTTTCTTCGGTAACCCGGCTATCTCCTTGGAAGACCCGTGGTTTTGCGTCTCCGCCTAGCGGCGGATTTGCCTTTTCGAAAAAAGCAAACACACGTGCTCCCTATTATGAGTATACCTTAAAAATACATATATGTCAATAGACGATAAAATATAATAACTTTTGGTATTATTCTCTTGACTTAAAATATAAAAGTATAATATAATATATTCTTTGAAGCATATAATGCAAGGAGACATTTGATGAAGGAAAAGGATGACCTTATAACACAGCGAAAAGAAAAGATCGAACAGCTTTATTGCGACGGGATTAATCCCTACCCGAACAAGTATGATTACACTCATACGGCTGACGAGGTTTTTGATAAGTTCTCCGATATAAAAGAGGAACAGGAGAGCCAGGAAACGGTAAAAGTAGCCGGCAGGATTATAGCCAACAGGAAGATGGGTAAGGCCTGTTTCTCCCATCTTAAGACAGACTCTTCTGTTGCGGCGATAAGCGAGATAAAGAGAGCTAAGAGTGATAAGATTCAGATATATATGCGCAAGGACATAGTGGGTGATGAACAATACCAGCTCTATAAAAAGCTTGATATAGGTGATTTTATAGGTGTCGAGGGCAAGATTTTCAGGACAAAAACAGGGGAGCTCACGGTAAAAGTCAATAGTTTTATACTGCTTTCCAAGTCGCTGAGACCTCTGCCTGAAAAGTGGCATGGTCTAAAGGACGTGGAAACACGCTACCGTCAGAGATATGTTGATCTTATAGTGAATCAGGATGTAAAGGAAGTGTTCATCAAGAGAAGCAGGATAGTAAAGACGATGCGCGAATTCCTGGATGATGAGGGTTTTCTTGAGGTTGAAACCCCGATGATGCAATCGATAGCGGGAGGGGCAACCGCTCGCCCGTTCGTGACACATCACAAGGCGTTAGGCATGGACCTTTTCCTGAGGATCGCGCCAGAACTTTACCTCAAGCGTCTCATTATAGGCGGTATTAGCAAGGTCTACGAGATAAACCGCAATTTCAGAAACGAAGGGCTTTCAAAGAGGCACAACCCGGAATTTACCATGCTTGAACTCTACCAGGCCTACCTGGACTACGAGGGTGTGATGAACCTCTGCGAGGAGATGATGACACATGTGGTACAGAAGGTCCTGGGTACTCTCCAGGTTCAGTACCAGGGGCAGTATATTGATTTTTCATGCCCGTGGCAGAAGCTGACGCTCACTGAGGCTATAAAAAAATATACAGACGTTGACTTTAGTAAAGTTAAGGACGCTGATGAGGCTAAGAAGATAGCTAAATCCCTCAATGTGTCCGTAGAGGATGATTATAAGTTGGGTAAGATAATCAACCGTATTGTCGAGGAATGCGTTGAGCCAAAACTACTGCTTCCGACTTTTATAATAGATTATCCAGTTGACATATCTCCTCTTGCCAAGAGCAAGCCGGATGATCCCGATACGGTGGAGCGTTTTGAGCTCTACATAGGAGGACAGGAAGTAGCAAACGCATACTCCGAGCTAAACGATCCCCAGGAGCAGAGAAAGCGCATGCTAGCCCAGGCAGAAGAACGCCAGTCAGGTGATGATGAGGCACAGATGCTCGATGAAGATTACCTCAGAGCCATGGAATACGGCATGCCTCCCTGCGGCGGACTCGGAATAGGTATCGACAGGCTTGTGATGCTCTTGACAGATTCTGCCACTATACGCGATGTGATATTTTTCCCGCAAATGAGAAAGGAAGTGAAGTAGCTCTTTTTTAGGGCTCTTCTTTTTACTATGAGATATGAGTTTATTATAAGCCTGAGGTATTTACGGGCAAAACGCAAACAGGTGTTGTTATCTGTCATAACCCTTATATCCATAAGCGGGGTTGCTCTCGGAGTGACGGCGCTCCTGGTCACCCTGTCCGTCATGAACGGCTTTAAGACGGATCTGACAAATAAAATTCTCGGCACTTATGCCCATATAACGGTACTTCACCAATCAGGTCAAGGCATAAGCGATTACAAAGCTACCCAGCAAAAGCTTGAGGCTGTACCTCGGGTGGTGGCAGCCGCTCCCTTCGTTTACGGGCAGATCATGCTAAAGTCCGAGGTAAGTATAATGGGTGCGGTCGTAAAGGGGATAGATCCTGACGGGGAAGCCAGAATTACAGAGCTCTCTTCTAATATTACTGAAGGAGACATCTCCGTTGTAAGAAGTCCGGGAAACATTATACTTGGCAGTGAACTTGCCAGGAATCTGGGTGTAGGCCTGGGGGAGGATATTTTCCTTATTTCCCCCATGGGTGTTGTGTCTGCTTTTGGCATCATGCCCACGATGAAGAAATTCACGGTCAGCGGTATATTTAATTCTGGTATGTACGAGTATGATGCAAACCTCTCGTATGTATCGCTTGAAAGTGCGCAAGGGCTTTTTAACCTGCATGAGAGGGTGACCGGTATCGCACTTAAGACAGATGATGCCTACAAGGCACAGGATATCTCAGAAGCAATACAGGCTGACATGGGGTTTCCTTTCATGGCGCGCAGCTGGATGGTGACAAACAGGAACCTGTTCTCTGCGCTCGAGCTTGAAAAGATGACTATGTTCGTGATACTGGTCCTGATTATCCTGGTCGCGGCTTTCAATATAGTTGCCACGCTTATGATGATGACCATGGAGAAGACAAAGGACATAGGCATACTCAAGGCAATGGGGGCAACAAGGAAACATATTACCCGTATATTTGTCATGGAGGGTCTCATAATAGGTGTCATAGGGACTTTGCTTGGGTGTATAGGCGGGTTCGTACTTTCCAAATTACTTGATGTATACCAGTTCGTGCAGATACCTTCCGATGTTTATTACCTGGACAGGTTACCCGTCCATATGCAGCTCGGCGATTTCGTAATAGTGGCTGTATCGGCAATTATAATAAGTATGATAGCAACAATATATCCGTCTCTTAGGGCAGGCAGGCTGGATCCCTGCGAGTCTATACGATACGAGTGAAAAGAGAAAAAAGTGCAAAGCCTTGTAGTTGTAAGAAATGTTCATAAAACCTATGTTACTTCCGGAAAGAGACTCGAGGTATTGAGCGATATAAATATAGAAGTAAAAAAAGGACAAACTCTTGCTATAATTGGCCCGAGTGGTGCGGGGAAGAGTACCCTGCTTCATATACTCGGCGCTCTTGATAAACCGACCTCGGGAGAGGTTGTCTTTGAGGGAACCGATACGGGAACCCTTGGTGATGAAAAACTCTCATATCTTAGAAACCAGAGGATAGGTTTTGTTTTCCAGTTTCATCATCTGCTGCCGGAGTTCACGGCAATTGAAAATGTATCCATTCCAGGATATATGCATCAAAAGAAGAGGGATGAGGTAGAAATCCAAGAGAGGGCAAGAGAGCTTCTTGAAGCAGTGGGTCTTAAAGAAAGAATGGCTCACAGGCCGCCAGAGCTCTCAGGAGGAGAGCAGCAGAGGGTAGCCGTTGCCAGGGCGCTGGTTAACAGCCCGGACATAGTGCTGGCAGATGAGCCCACAGGGAACCTTGACGGAGTAAACAGCGATATAGTCTATAACCTGCTGCTGGATTTGACAAGGAAGAACAACCAGGCCCTTGTCGTGGTGACACACAACAGTGAGCTTGCACAGAAAATGTCTAAAGTTGTGCAGATAATAGACGGTAAAATAGTGTAAAGAGCAATCACGAGAGGAGAGTGCGTTATGCTTTGCAACATGTGCCATAAAAAGGAAGCAGTGGTTCATTTTACTGAGATAATAGAAAACCAGATAACCAAATTACACATTTGCGAGGATTGTGCTAAGCAGAAGGGCTTACAGTTCCCGTTCGGTAAACCATTGTTTTCAATGGCTGACTTGCTTGCAGGGCTCACGAATTTCGAAGCGTATTCCACGGAACAACAAGCCAAGATAAAGTGTCCAAAATGTGGGGTCACGTATAATGATTTCAAAAGAAACGGCAAATTGGGATGCTGTGAATGCTATACATGTTTTCATACAGAGCTTGCGACGCTTCTTAAAAGAATTCACGGAGGGGTTACCCACCTGGGCAAGCTTCCGGTTTCAAGAGGCAATAAAACAGGCACCAAGAAAAAAGCTTCTGTGGAAACTTCCACTTCAATTGAAAGACAGCTGCGGCAGCTGCAGTCTGAATTGCAGGATGCCGTTAAAAGGGAAGAATATGAGAGAGCCGCTATCATAAGAGACAGAATAAAAGGACTTAAAGACAAGCTGATAAAATAAATATATTATAATGATGATACAGAAAGGATGCATCTAATGAAACTAAAGCATATGCTCTCCCATAAAACCGGATGGCTTACAGGCAAAGGTCCTTCGCAAGAGGTGGTCATTTCAAGCCGCATAAGGCTTGCCAGAAATCTTTCCGCGTATCTTTTTCCTAATAAGGCACAGGAGAATGAACAGAAAGAAATGTTCAAGACCATAAAAGAAGCTGTCAAAAAATGCAACTACTTCAAAGGTGCGGCCATCATCAGGTTAAGCGAGCTTGAAAAAGTTGACAGGCAACTTCTCATGGAAAGGCATCTCATAAGCTACGAGCACGCCCGCGGCAAGGGAGAGAGGGGAATTGTCATAGGGGATAAGGAAATCGTGAGCATAATGATAAACGAGGAAGACCATCTGCGCATACAGGCCATGCAGCCCGGCTTCCAGCTTTCAGCTGTTTGGGATTTTATAACAAAAATAGATGATGAACTTTCGGAGCACCTTGATTATGCATTTACGGATGAGTGGGGGTATCTCACATCGTGCCCGACAAATACAGGAACTGGTGTACGAGCTTCTGTTTTAATGCATCTTCCCGGACTGGTAATTACAGGGGAGATAAACAAGATTCTTGAGGCGCTGTCAAAACTCGGACTATCAGCAAGGGGGCTTTACGGAGAAGGCACACGGGTCATGGGAGACTTTTTCCAGATATCTAATCAGATCACGCTATGCCAGACAGAGGAAAACATAATAGATAGCATTGAGAGGGTCGTAAGACAGATTATAGGTTACGAACTGAAGGCCCGAACAGTCCTTAAAAAAGATAACAGAGAAGAAAGCCAGGATAGGATCTACCGTTCATACGGTGTGCTTAGCAATGCCAGGAGCATAAGTTTCGTTGAGACAATGGAGCTGCTCAGCAAGGTTAGACTGGGTGTAGACATGGGGCTTGACCTCGGTGTTGGTGCAGGATTGCTAAACGAACTCATGATACTGACACAGCCGGCACATCTTCAGGAATTATCAGGCAAGATCCTGGGGCCACACGAGAGAGACGTGGCGAGGGCGGATTTTGTAAGAGAAAAACTTCGTAATTAATTAATTGGCAGAACAGGAGGATTATTACATGTTTAATCGGTTTACGGAAAGGGCTCAGAAGGTTATTCTGCTTGCCCAGGAGGAAGCAAAGAGATTGAATCATGACTACCTGGGTACTGAGCATCTCCTCCTCGGTCTTGTGGCACTCGGGGAAGGTGTTGCGGCGGTTGCATTGAACAATCTGGGGATAGATCTTAGGAAATTAAGGCAAGAGGTGGAGAAGACAATAGGAATAGGTGAAAATATACTGCTGTTGGGAGAAATACCGTTTACCCCGAGGGCTAAGAAAGTTCTGGAACTATCTGTGGAAGAAGCCCAGAGCATGGGTCACAATTACGTTGGTACCGAACACATACTTCTTGGTTTAATCAGGGAGGGTGAGGGCGTAGCGGCCCGGGTTCTTGCTTCGCTTGGCGTAAACCTTGAAAGGATAAAGGCCGAGATAATAAACCTCCTGGGTGATGCGGGTGCTGCTCCGTCACAGTCGGAAGATCAGCCAAAGGCGCGTCAGAAGGGGAAGAGCAACACCCCGACACTTGATTCTTTTGGCAGGGACCTTACCGTTCTTGCACACGAGGACAAGCTTGACCCTGTAATAGGACGTGAGAAAGAAATAGAGCGCGTGATACAGATACTATGTCGCAGGACTAAGAACAACCCGGCACTCATAGGCGAACCGGGTGTTGGCAAGACGGCTATAGTTGAAGGGTTGGCACAGCGAATAGTCACCAACAACATTCCGGAGATACTTCTCAACAAAAGGGTGCTTACGCTTGATCTGGCCGGTGTTGTTGCCGGTACCAAGTACAGAGGTGAATTTGAGCAGAGGCTGAAGGTAATAGTTGAGGAGATAAGAAGGGCGAAAAACAACATAATTTTGTTCATAGATGAATTGCACACGGTCGTGGGGGCCGGTGCGGCAGAAGGAGCGATAGACGCTTCCAATATGCTAAAGCCTGCGCTTGCCCGCGGTGAGCTCCAGTGCATAGGAGCGACAACCTTAAATGAATACCGCAAGTATGTCGAGCATGATTCAGCCCTTGAGCGCAGGTTCCAGTCTGTGACTGTGGAACCCGCGAGCGTGGAGGAAACAAAACAAATACTCAAGGGTCTAAGAGATAAGTACGAGGCGCATCACAGGGTCAGGATAACAGATGAAGCGATTGATGCAGCGGCTGATATGGCTAACAGGTATATTTCAGACCGCTTCCTTCCAGATAAGGCGATAGACTGTATAGATGAAGCCTGTGCGCGTGTTCGCCTAAAAAGCACTACACTACCTCCGGACCTCAAGGACCTTGAAGCGGAGATCGAGGAGATGGACAAAGAGAAAAAAGCTGCAACCTCAACACAGGAATTTGAGAAAGCGGCTAAATTACGTGATAAAGAAAGAGAGCTGAAGACAAAACTGGAAAAGACAAAGAGCGAGTGGAATCAGCAAAAAAGCAAGATAGATCCGGTTGTCTCCCCTGAGGATATAGCATATGTCGTATCAAAATGGACTGGTGTTCCGGTTGAAAAACTGACTGAGAAGGAATCAGAGAAACTCCTGAAAATGGAAGATTACCTGCACAGAAGAGTCATAGGACAGGACATCGCGATTAACGTCGTATCCCAGGCCGTAAGGCGTTCGCGCACAGGGCTAAAAGATCCCAGGCGTCCCATAGGGTCATTCATCTTTCTTGGACCGACTGGTGTTGGCAAGACAGAACTTGCACGAACTTTGGCGGAGTTCCTCTTCGGTGCTGATGAGGCCATAATTCGTATTGACATGAGCGAATACATGGAGAAGTTCTCCATATCCCGTTTGATCGGGGCTCCTCCTGGATATGTGGGATATGAAGAGGGCGGTCAGCTGACCGAACAGATTAGACGTCGTCCCTATTCAGTAGTTCTGCTCGATGAGATAGAAAAAGCTCATCCGGACGTCTTTAACATATTGCTTCAGGTTATGGATGACGGTCAGCTCAGTGATAACCTAGGGCATACGGTTAGCTTCAAGAACACTGTCATTATCATGACCTCCAACCTTGGTGCGCGGGAGATAGGGGAAGGCAAAAGCATGGGGTTCCAAGCGGTAGATGACGACGAGAAAACTTATGCTGCCATGAAGGGTATCGTTCTTGAAGAAATGAAGAAAACTTTTAATCCAGAGTTCCTAAACCGTATTGATGAGATAGTGGTATTCCATTCCCTCTCTAAGGATCATATGAGACAGATAGTGGACCTTATGCTTGAGCAAGTCATGGACAGGCTTAAAGAACAGAAAGTGAATCTTGAGGTGTCCAAGTCTGCACGCGAATTCCTGCTTGAAAAAGGTTACGAGCCTGTTTTCGGTGCAAGACCATTGCGCAGGTCCATACAGAGATATCTTGAAGATGCGCTTGCATCGGAGATGCTTTCAAGGCAGATATCTGACGGCAGGGTCATTACCGTGGAACTGGGCGAGGACAAAGAAAATCTCGTGTTTAAGGAAAAAGTTGAGCAAGGTAAACCTCAATAATAAGAGCCTTCCTTGTTTCCTTCACGTTTTAGTTTAACTGCATGTTTGGATTGATAAGGTTTTTCTCTCCCGCTATACATAGTAACTGCAGAGGATTATTGATATGCGTGTTAAGAAATGGCTTATCGTTGGCGGTGTTATATTTATCATTATCATGACCGGGGCGTATATTTTCTTAAGGACAGGACCCTTTACCGAGCAATTCAGGGTGATGGCGGTAAAGGAACTTGAGTCTATGTTAGGAAGGAAGGTATACGTAAGGCATATTGACACCAATTTCCTAAACAGCGTGAATCTTAAAGGTGTCAGGATAGCAAAGGGAGAGACTTTTAGAGAAGGGGATTTACTCGCCGTTGATGCCATAAGGATAAAGGTGGACCTTTTTCGCCTCATCAGCAGGAAAGCGACATTAGCTGAAGCAATAAGGAGCATCACGCTTGTTAAGCCTGTTTTTGTTCTAAGCAACATAGAAGGTGATTGGAATATTGGAATTCCTTCAGTGCAAGGAGAGGGTAATACTTTCCCGGGTTTTAAGATTTTTGTCTCCCGTGGGATAGTCTCTGTTGAGGATGTTTCTCGGGGACCATTTGACGCTTTAGAGCTTAGTTCAGTCAGGGCCGAGATAGATCTTTCTCAAAAAGAACAAAAACGCATAGTTATGACCGCCAGGACCAACCTTAGCAAGAAGGATAAGGTAAGTTTTGATGTGGTTCTTGAGGATGAGACTTTTGCGGCGGAGCTGAAACTATCAAAAGGCAATATTGTACGTTATTCCGCTCTGGTGAATTTTCCCCCGCCCAAATATAATTTTACCAAGGGTTTGCTGAGCGCCGATTTGTCTCTTATGGGAAGCCTCTCGGAAATAGAAGATGTGTTTTACAAGGGGAACCTTTACGTTAAGGACGCGACACTACAGATTGATGATGTAGACGAAGATATAAGTAACATACACGCTCAGCTTCTGGTTGAAAAAGGCGCCTTGTCCTCAAACGCTATAGTAGCCCGCATCGGGGATTACCCTTTTGTAGTAAAAGGGAAAGTTTTTGACATAACAAAGGAGCCTTCCATTGACCTGGAGATAGATTTTCCAAACGCGGACTATGCTTTACTGGTTCAGCTTACTGATTCAATAGCATCTGTCGGGGACATACCGGTTTCAGGCAGAGGAGCGTTTGGCTGCCGTGTTAGCGGCCCTCTCTCTTCTCCGGGCGTTAACGGGTCTATAAGAATTGCCAAAGGTGTAGTTCTTAATGAAAAAGTGACAGAGCTTGAGACTAAATTCAAATACGGAAATAATCTTTTTACTTTCCTCAACCTCTCAACGGGTTTTTACGGGGGGAATCTTGCGTTAAGCGGTACTATAGACCTTTCCAGGTCTCCGGGTGCGCTCAATTTCGACCTAAGGTCAAAAGATGTCAACCTTGTTCAATACCTTAGGATTGGTTCTGATATAAAGGATATGCGCGGACGAGGCGCTTTAATTGCAAAAGTATCTGGGGATATTTCATCTCCTGTTATAGAGGGGGCTTTAGAATCCCGTGATGTATCACTTTTTGGGCAGGACATTGCGGTACTTGAAGGAACGCTCAAGTACTCTGATGATAGTGTAGCCATAGCGGCGAAAACAAATGACGGTGCCTATAATCTGGGCACCTTCCTTAAGCTGGGCGACAGATCGGTCAGCGTTAAGGAATTCTCCGTGTTATGGGGTATGAGCAGCATAAGGGCTACTGGGAATATTGATACAGCCAATCGCTCGGTGGACATATCCGTTGATACACAAAGGCTTAAAGTAGAGAACTTCGCCTTTATGAAGTCGCGCTACAAAAATATAAAAGGGGAGTTTTCTTTTTTAGGCAAAGTTCAGGGTAAACTCGAGGCACTTGTTCTTAAGGGCAAAGTAAACTCTAATCAGATCTACATTGACGGCCGCCAAATTGACATGAGTTCTGAATTCAGCTTTGGCAATAAGGTGCTCAATGTTTCATCCCTTGCAGTCAATAGTGCGTACAGGGCAAGAGGGGAGGTCATTTTCAGCCATGATAAAAAACCTCCTTATGTTGACGCTGATTTAACAGTAGAAGATGGACACCTTGATGTGTTAGCTTTGCTTCTTGAAATCGATACAGATAAATACCCTGTAAAAGGTAATGTAAGCGGTAGTGCGAAATTGAAAGGGCCGCTTGATGATTTGACGGGCAATGCAGAGATAGAGCTTTCAAAGGCACAGGTTAAAGATTTCCCTATAGAGCATTTGGAGTCTTCATTTGCTTTGTACGACCGCCAGGTGAATGTTTCCAGGTTCCTGCTTCGTCAGAACGGCGGTAGGATAAAAGGTACGGCCAGGGCGGGGATTGACCAAAAAAAGAAAAACAAACTCAGTATTTCCCTTATGCTTGAACAGTTCAAGATCTCAGAAATGGTTTTTGACGGCAACATGAGTCTTGAGGGCGATGTAAATTACGGTGAAAAAGCTAAAGGCCAATTTATAACTTCGGGCCTTAGGGTGAACGGACAGCCTCATGTTGTAAGAGCCGATTTGGTCTACAAAGAGGGGGGACTCAATATAAGTCCGGTCAGTGCTACGGATGACATAACACTCAAAGGTGATATCATCTTTGGTAAAGATGCTTCCTTTGACGTTATGTTAAATATTCGCAAAGTAAGCCTGTCGGATTCTCTAAAAGCCATGAATCTCTCCGGAGCCGAGCGGTATAAAGGTATGATAAGTGGGGCTCTGCACTTTGAAGGAACAACAAAAGTTCCCGAGGTAGAAGGATACCTGAATATCACCAGTGGTGATTTAACCGGCTTTAAGTTTGATACATTGAACACACAGTTGAGCTTCAGGCAGCGAGAACTTGTTTTAAGAAAAATGCAGGGGAGATCCGGAAGCGGTAGCTTTTCTGCTCAAGGGAATATAGATTTCTCAGGTGAAGATGGTAAGCTTGACATAAAAGGCAGCTTTAACGCCATAGCTCTGGAATCACTGTTATCTTCATCGGAACCTGACTTGAGAGGACTCCTGAGCGGTACCTTAACGGCGACAAACACGATTGAAAAACCTTTTGTAAGTATCAGTTTGAAGGGTGAAGGATTGAGACTGGAGCAATATGACATAGAAAAATTCCAGGCTGAATTCTCCGTAGCGCAGAAAAAAATTAAGATTGAAAATCTTGAAGCCCACAACTCAGGAAGCGTGATTAAATTAGCCAAGGGGAGCGAACTCACCATATTGTCTGGTGATCAGATTGACTTTGATCTGCTTGTAGGTCTCAGGAACATTACGATTTCAGGTTTGTCCGCTTTCGGAGGTATGTCCGTAAAAGGGAAAATTGATCTATCAAAAGAGGATACAGGAGTATTCGCTGATATAGTTACGGACAGCATGTGGGTAAATCAGTATAAGTTTGAAAGGGCCAGGCTTAAGCTACACTATACTCCGGGTATGGTGGAGTTTCTTCCTGTTCCAAAAAGCAGGTCAAATCTTATCGGGGTTATAAGGTTCGGTGAAGGCGGAATATATCAGATAGATGATATATCGATGCTTGAAAAAAACAGGAAGTCTTTAATGCTAAGGGGAGAGATTACAAAGGACGGTACTGCTGATTTAACTCTTAAGACCGAGAACTTTGATGCCGGTATTATAGCCGGATTAATGGGTGTGGGTTTAACTGTTAAAGGGAATACCTCCATGGATGTGAGAATTGGGGGGACGAAGGAGGATCCGTATTTGGCAGGGGACGTTCAAATAACTAACGGGTCTCTAGGGCTTGTAAAGTTCGATACGCTAAATATATCAGCAGTAGCCAAAGACAATCTTATCCTCATAGAGCAGTTAAGTCTGAGCCTGATTAAGGGCAGGATGAACGTTTCCGGGGGAGGGGTGGTTCCTTTCGCCTTCACCAAGCAGGCCAAAAAGGACATCGGTGAAAAAGCACTCAACATGAGCATAAGCGTTTTTAAGAGCGATTTGAGCTTCTTAGCAGATATTGCAAGTGATATCAAAAAAGCTTCAGGGGATGTTGAAGCCCATCTTGATGTAAAAGGCACGCTTGATGAGCCTGTAATGAACGGGTATTTCAGGGTTAAAAGCGGGGAAATCTTTTCTAAAAAAGTAATCAAAAAGGTCTCGCAGATAGAAATAGATATGACTGTTGTAAAGAACAAGATAACAATAAACACTTTTGACGCGAAAATAGGGGAAGGCTATATAAGCATGGCTGGCAGTGCCAGGATGGAGAATTATGCCTTCGAAGAGTTTGATGTTGAGTTTGCTACGTCGCAGAATGTAGGGATAGACCTGAGTATAGACGGTTTCATACCCAAGGGTAAGCCAAAGATGAGACTTCATGTTTATGGTGACAGGAGCGAGCATCACATAGATGGAGATTTAGAGCTTGTAAATACGCATTTCACCTATCCTCCCCAGGCGACTGGTGGGATAAAAGGCAAGGATATCTTCGAGATGGATTTTTTTAAGAATGCCATCTGGAACGTGACTATGCGGGCGGGAGACAATACATGGTATGAGAACAGCCTTGTAGTGGCAAATATAACGGGTGGGCTTAGTTTTACCGGGAGCAAGAAAAACTTTAAGGTCGAGGGAAGTGTTGAGACAATTAAAGGGGATGTGCAATACCTTGGTGTGGAGTTCAAGATATTGCAGGCGGAACTGGCATTTCAGAAGAATGTTGCATATTTGGAGGGCAAGGGCGAAACAAAAGTGGATGAAGACATCATAACGCTTGTAATCGAAAAAACCGCTCTAAAAGATATTAAACCCAAATTCTATTCCCAGCAGAACCCTGAACTCAGTCAGGAGAAAGTCATATCTCTCTTAATATACGGCAAAGACGTGAGTGATATAAACCAGGATGAGATTGACAGGGAGGGACTTGATAAATACCTGCTCAGGGAAATGCTCAAGGTTGTTGACAGTACGCTTAGCAGCAGGATAATTCGTCCTGTCCTAAAGGAAGCGGGTCTGCACGATATTGTAGATGTGGTTAAGGTAAAAACGATGATATTTGAAAGGGGAGTTGCTCAGGATGATGAATCCCTGCTCAAAGGCTCACAGGTCACGTTAGGGAAGTACTTCACCAACAAGGTCTTTGTAAGCTATACGACGCTTTTTGAGACAGGGATAGCCAACAAACTCGAACTAAGACATCAGGTGGAGCTAGAATACAGGATACAGGGCAGTAAATTTTTAAGGATGCGCATGGATAGCGAGGAGCGTTTTTGGGGTCTTGAGAACAAGATCCGCTTCTAGAAAAAACTACAGAATTTAATTTGTTAAAAGACGCTTTTATGCTATAATAATACCAATCTTATAAGGAGGTGGAAAAGCGTGAAGTCGTATGAAACTATTGTGATCTTCAATCCCAAATTAGCTGTTGAAGAGGTAGACCAGACTGTCAGCAAAATAGAAAACATAATTACTTCTAATGGCGGCAAGGTTACTGCGGTAAACAAGTGGGGAGTGAAGAAGACAGAACATAGCACGAAGGGACATCAGGAGGGTTTTTATGTGCATATAACTTTTGACGGTCCCGGTGAATTGGTTTCAACTCTTATCCAGCAGTACAGGGTAACTGTTCCGATCATTAAGCACCTGACGACAAAGGTCGAGCCAGCCAAGGCTCCTGCGTCAAAGGAATCCAAGGCTGCCGGCGATGCCGCGACAGGAAAACAGCAATAGCACGACTGATAAAACAAGGGGGCGATGTAATTGGCAAGTGAAAATAAAATATTGTTGATGGGGAATCTGACAAGAGATCCAGAACTTCGCTATACACCCGGCGGGCAGGCTGTCGCTGCCTTTACCGTAGCTGTAAACAGGCGCTACAAAAACAACACAACCGGGGAAACCGTTGACAAGGCGGACTTTATCCCTGTAGAAGTGTGGAGAAAACAGGCGGAGAGCTGTAAGCAGTACCTGCTCAAAGGTAGTTCTGTTTATGTAGAAGGAAGGCTTCAGAGTGATTCCTGGGAGGCTAATGACGGGACAAAGCGAAGTAAGCTGAAGGTAGTTGCCCAGAGGGTGCAGTTTCTTACAAGGAGTCCGAGGGCAAAAAACGAAGAAGAAAATTCTCTGAACTCAGAGTCATTTGAACCTAATGCCGTGGGCCTTGAGGATGAAGATGTCCCGTTCTGAAGCATTTTTTCAAAAATAAAAATTCGTAAAAAACAGGAGGTGTTAACGAATGGAAGCAAAACCAAAGTATAAACCGCGCAGAAAAAAACCATTTACAAGAGGCAGGTTCAGGAAAAAAGTCTGTCGTTTCTGTGCGGCAAAGAGTTCGATCGATTACAAGAACGTTGGGATGCTTAAGAGTTTTACAAGTGAGAGAGGGAAGATTATACCCAGGCGTATTACGGGTAACTGCGCGCTTCATCAGAGACGCATGGCTATAGCTATAAAAAGAGCAAGGGAGATAGGTCTTTTATCCGTTGCTTCTGCCTGATAGGCCCAATATCTTTCATGGCATAAATACCGAGTTGGAGGACTAAAGTGAAGGTTATCTTAAAACAGGATGTAAAATCAGTCGGAAAACAGGGTGACGCTGTGCAGGTTGCCACGGGATATGCTCGTAATTACCTGCTTCCGAAGAATCTGGCCGTAGAAGCAAACGATAAAAACCTGCTTAAGCTTGACCAGGAAAAACAGGTAATGGAGAAGAAACAGGGAAAGGTAATGAAGGAAGCCCAGAAGCTGGCCGGGGCAATAGAAAAAATATCATGCACGATTCTTGCCAAGGTCGGTGATACCGATAAAATGTTCGGACAGGTGGGCACTCTTGATATAGTTGACGCATTGGCGTCAAAAGGCATACAAATAGAAAAAAAGCAGGTTTTGCTGGAGGAACCCATAAGAGAGCTTGGCGTATACACGGTCCCTGTGAAGCTTTATGTAAGCGAGGCGGATGCTGAGAAGAAGGTCATCGCCAAACTTAAAGTGTGGGTAGTGAAGGAGTAGTGAAAACTAGGAGAGTGCAGTTATGGTGGGAGTAATTGAAAAAGTACCGCCGCAGAATCTTGAAGCGGAAAAGGCTGCCCTGGGGGCCATGCTTGTAGAGAAAGAGGCTGTAATAAAGGCCATCGAGATGCTACAAGGAAAGCATTTTTACAAGGAAGCTCACCGGATAGTTTTTGATGCCATGGTTGAGTTGTTTGATAGAAACGAACCGGTGGATATTACAACGCTCTCCGAGGTGCTAAGGAAGAAAAAACTCCTTAGTAACATAGGGGGCTCTTCTTATTTAACGAGTCTAATTGACAGTGTTCCTACGGCCGCAAACATTGACTACTATGCTAAGATTATAAGAGAGAAGAGTATATTAAGGTCACTGATAAATGTTTCAAACGATATTCTGCATGAGAGCTATGCCGCAGAGGAAGATGCTGACACGGTCCTGGATAAGGCAGAGCAGAAGATATTTGACCTTTCTGAAAATAAGATTACACAGGGATTTGTCCCCGTAAAAGATATGATTCATGATACCATAGATCTTGTTGACAAACTGTACCAGAAAAAGGAACATGTAACGGGGCTCTCAACAGGTTTTACGGATTTTGATATAAAGACTGCCGGGTTGCATCCTTCAAACCTCATCATTGTTGCCGGTGTCACATCCATGGGGAAAACAAGTTTCTGTCTTAATATAGCGACCCACGTGGGTATAGAAAAAAAGAAACCTGTTGCCATATTCAGCCTGGAGATGGCCCGTGAAGAACTTCTCCTGAGAATGCTTTGCTCGGAGGCAAGGATAGGCCTGCATAAGGTCAGAACGGGATTCCTCGGTAAGAATGACTTTACATACCTGACCAATGCCGCGTCAAAGCTTTCCGAAGCTCCTATATTCGTGGATGACAGTAGTCCTCTCTCTGTACTGGAGATGAAGGCAAAGTCCAGACGTCTTAAGGCAGAGAGGGGATTAAGCCTCATAATAGTCGATTACCTGCAGCTTATAAACTCACGCGGCAGGATAGAGAACAGACAGCAGGAAATAGCGGAGATATCCAGGTCGCTCAAAGGGCTTGCCAAAGAATTAAAAGTCCCCGTAATAGCATTGTCCCAGCTTTCACGTCAGGTTGAGAAGAGAAAAGACTACAGGCCCCAGCTCTCAGATTTAAGGGAATCGGGAGCGATAGAGCAGGATGCGGATCTCGTGGCTTTCATCTTCAGGGAAGAATACTACGATCGTGATCGCCCGGAAATAGAAGGTATAGCAGAGGTCATAATAGCCAAACAGAGAAGTGGTCCTACAGGCACAATCAAAATGTCTTTTATAAAGGATTACACGCGTTTCGAGAATCTATCTAAGGCGCGGGAATAATACAACGGAGGACGGATGGATTTCTACAGACCTACATGGGCGGAGATAGACCTTGGAGCTGTCTCTCATAATATTGTTCAGATAAGAAAAAAGCTCCAGTGTGATGCCGGTATTCTTGCAATGGTCAAGGCCGATGGGTACGGCCATGGCGCAATTGAAGTTGCAAGGACTCTAGTTGAAGCAGAGTATGAAGGCAAACCCTGTGTGTCAATGCTGGGCGTCGCACTTATAGAGGAAGGAATCCAGCTGCGTCAGGCTGGATTTAAGAATATCCCTGTTTTGATTTTAGGCAGTATTTATCCAATGGAGAATTTTGAGCATGTGGTCAAGTTTGACCTTACGCCGACCATCTGTAGCCTGGAATCAGCGCAGGCTCTTGGGAAGATAGCTCACAACGCCGGTAAAAAGGTCAATATTCACGTTGAAGTGGATACAGGCATGGGACGCATAGGCGTTTCTTCCTCCACCTCAAATGCTCTTGTTGAGAAAATTTCAAAGGTAGACTCTCTTAACATAGAGGGTATTTACACGCATTTTCCGGCAGCGGATACAGAGCCTGATTTTACTGAAACGCAGATAATGGAGTTTAAGAAGATACTTGAAGACCTTGATAAGGCTGGGGTGGAAGTCCCACTCAGGCATATGGCAAACAGCGCTGCCCTTATCAAGTATAAGGGCACATATTTTAACATCGTACGTCCGGGACTTGCAATATATGGGCTCCTTCCTTTCCCGAGCACGCTAAAATACATTGACCTGCGCCCGGTTTTCTCTCTAAAAAGCAGGATAGTTTATCTTAAGAAAGTTCCGATACGCACTAGTATAAGCTACGGCAGGACTTTCATAACAAAAAGAGATTCCTTGATTGCTACGATACCTGTAGGATACGGTGATGGTTACAGCCGACTCCTCTCAAATAAAGGGGAAGTTCTTATCCGGGGAAAGAGGGTGCCGGTTGTGGGGCGCGTTTGTATGGATATGTTCATGGTTGATGTCACTGACATTCCTAAAGCGAATGTGGGTGATGAGGTGGTTTTAGCGGGCACCCAGGGAAATGAAAGCATAACTATTGAGGAAATAGCCGATAAAACGGGCACCATCTCTTACGAGGTGGTCTGCCAGGTGAGTAAACGGGTTCCCAGAGTATATATGAAAGGGTGAGAACGGGTATAGATCTATGAATTTCCCTCATTTGAATGATTTTAACAAGAAGATGCATCTTGATAAGGAACTGAAGCCTTTTGCAAAGTTCGTCCAGCTCTTGGGAAAGAAAATAACGATATTCGGTACCCACATGGGCAGGATGACAATGCTCTTCCAGCAGATATGTAAATGGACTTTCAGAAAACCCTTTGAAGTTAAAAACATATACCACCAGATGGTGGAAATAGGGGTTTATTCTCTTTCCGTAACCTCCCTTACTTCGCTTTTTACAGGTATGGTCCTGGCGCTTCAGACAGGAATGGCGTCCAAGAACATACTCAACGAACCTCTGTATGTCGGTACGGCTGTCGGTTTTTCCATGGTAAAAGAGCTTGGCCCGGTTCTAACATCTATTGTAATAGCAGGAAGGGTCGGTGCGGCCATAGCAGCAGAACTCGGGACAATGAACGTGACCGAACAGATAGATGCACTGCACACACTCGGGACAAATCCAGTTAAATATCTTGCTGTCCCTAGATTTCTGGCGTGCTTGTTGATGGTTCCGATACTTGTGTTATATGCTGACTTAATAGGTGTTCTCGGGGGCTACATTGTCAGTATATACAAACTGGGTGTTCCCTCAAGCGTATATTATCACGATATTATCGATTACATGACGATGGGTGACATATTCCACGGTCTTATAAAATCAGTATTTTTCGCCTTTATCATTATCATGGTAAGCTGTTACAAAGGGTTTTCCGCCCAGGGCGGGGCAGAGGGAGTAGGTAAGGCGACCACACAGACTGTCGTCATTTCAATGGTCCTAATACTTGTGTCGGATTATTTTATTACGGCTCTGCTTCAGGTAATAGGAATAGGATAATCTAAGAGTTTTTCAGGGAAGTTTATGATAAAAATAATAGAACTTCACAAAAGTTTCGGGGCACATCATGTATTAAGAGGAGTGAACCTCGATATAAAAGACGGCGAGACCATGGTCATCATCGGCAGAAGCGGTGAAGGCAAGAGCGTGCTGCTAAAGCATATAGTAGGACTGCTTAAGCCTGACAGCGGAAGTGTTTATATAAACGATCAGGACATTAGTTCTATGAAAGAGGAAAAGCTTGCTAATGTCCAGAAACGCTTCGGTATGCTGTTCCAAGGGGCTGCTCTTTTTGATTCACTGACTGTAAGGGATAACGTGGCTTTCGGATTACGGCATAATGAGAAAATCAGCGAGAGGGAAAAGGACGAGATAGTAAAGGAAAAACTATTCCTAGTAGGTCTTGAGGGAATAGAGAACCTCAAGCCCGCTGACCTCTCAGGTGGTATGAAGAAACGCGTCGGTCTTGCCAGGGCCATTGCCGCAAATCCCGATTTCATACTCTACGATGAGCCAACGACCGGCATAGACCCTATAATGGGGGATATTATCAACGATTTGCTCGTTGACTTGAAATCAAAACTAAAAACTACATCGATAGCTGTAACACATGACATGGTGAGCGCATATAAAATAGCAGACAGGATAGCACTCCTTCATGAGGGAAGGATAGTGGAGGTGGGGACTCCGCAAGAGATAAAAAGCACGAAGAATCCCTATGTTCAGCAGTTCATAACCGGCAGCGGTAAGGGTCCGATTCGAGTACATTAATACATTTATCTTGCGAGGTGAAAAGATGGTCATGAATCCAGAAACCAAAATCGGCTTAGTGGTCACAGGAGGATTGCTCATACTTGCCATAGGTATTTTTGCTCTTGGGGATATACAATGGCAGAGTGGCTACGAGATTAAGGTAATGTTTAATGATGTCAGCGGTCTGCCGGAAAAGGCTCCGGTGAAATCCGCGGGAGTTGACATCGGTAAGGTTCAAAAAATAGACCTGGTGGGCAACAAGGCACAGGTCACAGTATGGATAAAGGAAGAGATAAAGATACACAGGGATTCCAAGGTCACTATTGTCTCCACCGGTGTTATAGGCACCAAGTATATGGAATTGACGCTGGGTTCTCAGGATGAAAGTGTGCTAAAAGAGGGAGACATCCTCATAGGTATAGACCCCATGACTTTCGACAAGGTAATCTCGGAAGGCCTTAAAGGGTTCAACGACCTGGCGGATTCCATAAAAGCGTTTACCGGTGATGAGGACCTTAAAGGTACGCTTGTTGATGTGCTGAGCAATATACGCGATGTAAGTGCCTCTCTCAAGGATATCGTAGAGAAAGAAGAATCAAATATTCATGCTATAGTAGAGAATTTCAAGGTGTTCTCTGATGATATGAAAAAGATCACAGCCAATGTCCATGAAATAGTCGAGGGAAACAGGGATGACGTGGAAGCCACTCTTAAGAATTTCAAGGCAGTAAGCGAGAAGATGAACTCGGCGCTTGATTCAATAGATGCAATAGTGAAAAAGGTAGAAGCCGGCGAGGGAATGCTCGGGACTCTTATAGCCGATGATGAGGCCTCGCAGGATGTCAAGAAGACCATAAAGAGCATACAGGAGGCTTCAAACGAAGCGCGTAAGGTATTAAAGCGCATAAGCCATGTCAAGACATACTGGGATTACCAGCTCAATTACAATGACAAGGATCAGCTCTTCAGAAGCGATTTCGGGCTGCAATTCAGGCCTAATCCCACTAAGTTCTATTACTTGGGAGTCCATAACGTAAAGGAAAAAGAAGGTTCCGACTACGATGAGGGCGACCAGAGGATAAACGGCTTCACGGCCAAGATGGGCAGGGATTTCGGTCCTGTTACTGTTTACGGAGGACTTATCAATTCGAGCGGTGGTGTAGGAGGGGCCTTCCGTCCGTTCAACAACAGGATATTCGCTATAAACGCAGAGGCATTCCGTTTCAGCAGGAAGGTAGAAGGAAAATCCAGGGCGTGGATAAACACCGGAGGCAGTCTGAGGTTGCTGGACTGGTGTTACCTCAAGGCAAATGTTGAAGATATACTGGAAGCAAAAACTATCACCACATCGCTAAACCTGGTAATAGAAGATGAGGACTTGGCATATCTTCTGGGCCTGACCGGTCTCTCTAGCCTGACAAAATAAAGAGTAGAGTTGAGGATTAGTATCAGATGGTCAAAACAAAGGTGATTTTCCGATGTCAGTCATGCGGCTACGAATCCATGAAGTGGCTTGGGCGTTGTCCTGAGTGCTCTGAGTGGAACACGATGAGCGAGGAGATAGAGAGGAAGGAAGTCCACCGCGCGCGTCTTGTTCCTTTTACGGGTGATACAAGTCCCCAGTCCATAAGCAAGATTAACGCTTCATCAGTGCGCCGTGTCATTACAGGTATAGGTGAATTTGACAGGATACTGGGCGGAGGCATAGTTCCCGGGTCTCTTATACTTATAGGTGGGGCTCCTGGTATAGGGAAGTCCACTCTTCTTATGCAGGTTGCCCACAGGCTCAGCACAAGGCCTGATTTGGAGGGAGCTAGTGCTTCTTCTGGTAGGGTTTTGTACGTCTCAGGGGAAGAATCTGTGCAGCAGGCTAAAATAAGGGCAATGAGGCTTGAGGCCGATGCAGAGAAACTCTATGTGGTAAGCGAAACAAACCTTGAGATAATAGCAAAACACATTGAAATGCTAAAACCTCAGTTTGTAATCATTGATTCTATTCAGACAGTATATAAAGACAGTCTTCCCGGGGCTCCCGGGACTGTTAGCCAGGTAAGGGAGTGTACAGTAGAGCTGTTGCGCATAGCCAAGGACAGGGATATTTCAATATTTATTTCAGGTCAGGTGACAAAGGACGGGTCTATAGCCGGACCAAGGGTGCTTGAGCATATAGTTGACACCGTTCTTTACTTTGAGGGAAATTCTCAGCATATGTACAGGATACTCAGAGCCTACAAGAACAGGTTTGGCTCAACCAACGAGATAGGCGTATTTATAATGAAGGAAAAAGGTTTGTGCGAAGTTGAAAATCCTTCCGAGATATTCTTATCCGAGCGTCCTGTAGGTGCTTCTGGGTCTGTCGTGATAGGCAGCCTTGAGGGAAGCCGTCCTTTGCTCATAGAATTACAGGCTCTTGTAAGTCCTGCTAACTTTACCCAGCCACAGAGAAGGGCGATAGGGGTTGATTATAACCGGCTTTCACTGCTTCTTGCTGTTCTTGAGAAAAGACTGGGGATGCATCTTGGTATGCAGGATGTGTTTGTGAATGTTGTTGGTGGTATAGAGGTTGATGAGCCTTCCACGGACCTCGGGATACTTTGTGCTGTGGCAAGCGCGTTCAGGAATGCTCCTGTTGATCCTAAGACAGTGGTTATGGGTGAGGTAGGCCTGGCAGGTGAGGTAAGGGCCGTGAATTTTATAGAGAAAAGAATAAAAGAAGCTGCGAAACTTGGTTTTGGACATTGCGTCATACCTCAGGGGAATTTATCCGGGTTGAAAATAAAAGATAAAATAGATTTAATAGGCGTTGGCAATGTCAAGGATGCGTTGTCAATCCTTCTTGGTACAAGCACACGCAAGCGTAAATAATTCTGAGGTAAACCTTAAACCGGTATCATTTATTCCATTATATATTTTAGAAAGGAGTTGAATACATAATGTTCTTCTGGATTTTGCGTCTTATCGTAGTTATAGCAGGACCTATTATAGGGTATTATGTCACAAAGCCCAGTTCCACGGGCGTGCTTATAGGGGTGGGTATAGCCGCAGTGGTAATTATTATTGAAATGATAGTTGAGAGAGTCCCCCTTGATAATATCATAGCTGGGACCCTGGGTATAATAGTAGGTGTAATCTCGGGCAAGTTGCTGGATTACACTATATTCTTGATGAAGAACGAAGCTGTCTATGAATTCTATAAACCCTATTCCTTCTATGTTCAGATAGTGTTTGCGTACATAGGGCTCATGATAGCCATAAGGAAAAAAGGCGAATTGAGTCTTTTGGACAGGAATATCCCCATAGGTGCTAAGGCAGCGGCCTGGCAGGGTTACAAGATCCTTGACACGAGCGCTGTTATAGACGGCAGGATTGCTGAGATTTGTGAGACGAAGTTCCTGGAGGGCACAATGATAGTTCCCAGATTCGTTCTCAAGGAACTCCAGGGTATAGCGGATTCTTTCGATACTATGAAGAGAAACCGTGGCAGAAGAGGCCTAGATATCCTGGCCAAGCTCCAGGAGAACAAATACATACAGGTAAAGATCTACGAAAGAGATTTTCCTGAGCTCGAAGACGTAGATGTTAAACTCGTGAAGCTTGCAACGGAGTTAAAAGCGCGTATACTGACAACGGATTTCAATCTTAACAAGGTAGCTGCCCTTCAGGGTGTTGAGGTCTTAAATGTAAACGAACTCTCCAATGCCGTCAAACCTCTGGTTCTTCCGGGTGAAGCAATGCATGTTCTTATAGTCAAAGAGGGGAAAGAACATAATCAAGGTGTTGCATATCTCGATGATGGTACGATGGTTGTTGTAGAGGACGGCAGGAAGCTTATCGGACGCAAGGTGGACGTAGCTGTGACAAGCGTGCTCCAGACAACTGCAGGCAGGATGATTTTTGCCCAGCCCAAACTTGATTGAGGATTGTTTCTATGAGTGTAAGTGCTATAATTGTCGCCGCGGGTAAAGGGCGGAGGATGAACAGCAGTAAACCAAAACAATTTCTTAGAATTGGTAATAAACCAATCCTGGCTCATACGATAGATGTGTTTGAAACCTCTCCTGTTGTATCGGAGATTATTCTTGTTGTTGGTTCCCCGATGCTGGATTACGCAAGAAGAAGTATCGTGGCGAAAAACGGTTTCAAAAAGGTAAAAGATATAGTTGCCGGGGGAAAACTGCGTCAGGATTCAGTTTATAATGGCTTGAAAAATATATCCCGGGATTGTTCGATAGTGCTTATACATGATGGTGTACGGCCTTTTATTACACACGCTATGATAAGAAATGTTGTGGGAGGGGCAAAACGTCATAAGGCATGTATCTTTGCCCTGCCTGTTAAAGAGACCGTGAAAAAGGTAACCAGGGGAGGAATAGTCAGGCAGACATTAAACCGTGATGAACTTGTTCTTGTGCAGACGCCTCAGGCTTTTCGCTATGATGTAATAATGAAGGCATACGAAAAGGCCACCAGGAAAAAAATCTGCGCTACAGATGATGCGATGATAGCGGAGAAGGCAGGCGTAAAGGTAAAGGTTCTGCCGGGCAGGCGAGAGAACATTAAAATAACGACTCCTGATGATCTGATTTTTGCTTCATGTATATTACCCGGAGGTAAGAGGATATGAGAGTCGGCTACGGATATGACGTTCATGCTCTTGTAAAAGGGAGAAAGCTCATGCTCGGGGGCGTTCATATTCCTTTTACAAAAGGACTCAAAGGTCATTCTGATGCGGACGTTTTGCTGCATGCAATATGCGATGCGCTTCTTGGTGCTATAAGCGCCGGGGATATAGGCAAGCACTTCCCTAATTCTGATAAGAAATACAAGAATATTTCAAGCCTCATACTATTGGGAGAAGTACGTAGTATGGTTGAGCAAAGAGGCTTTGTTATAGAGAATATTGACAGCGTGATAATTGCAGAGAAACCGCAGCTGGGATTGTATTTCCTGCGCATGAGGCAGAGCATAGCCAAGGTCTTAAATATAAGTTTAGACAGGGTAAATGTTAAAGCCTCAACAAGCGAAGGCCTGGGATTCGTAGGTCGGGGTAAGGGTATTGTTTCATATGCCGCTTGTCTTGTCGAGGCCACTAAATCATACAGAAAAAAAGCAAAAAGGAAGTAGAATATGTTTAACGATATTAAGGCAATATTTGAAAGGGATCCAGCCGCGACGAATATCTTCGAAGTTTTGCTCTATTCGGGATTATATGCAATAATCAGTCACAGGATAGCTCATTTTCTACACAGAAAACTCCGCATTCCTGTCATCCCAAGGATTATTTCCCAGCTTACGCGTTTCTTTACCGGAGTGGAAATTCATCCAGGAGCCCGCATAGGTAAGGGTATTTTTATTGATCACGGGATGGGGGTAGTCATAGGGGAAACTGCCGAGATAGGTGATAATGTAACTTTGTTTCAGGGTGTGACCCTTGGCGGGACAGGTAAAGAGAAAGGGAAACGTCATCCAACGGTGGGAGATAATGTTGTATTAGGCGCCGGAGCCAAGGTACTGGGTAACATAACCATAGGTGATAATGTGCTTGTGGGGGCTAATGCTGTAGTAATAAGGGATGTTCCCTCTAATTCCACGGTTATAGGAGTTCCCGGCAGGATAGTACGTGCAAAGGGCCAGATTAAACCCGGGATAAACCTCGATCATACCAATCTTCCGGATCCCCTGACGGAACGCCTTGAGAATCTCCAGCACGAAATTGATGAAGTGGAGAAGCATCTCAAGCAGTGGCGGGCAAAATAAATAAAGACATTAAACAGAAAGGCTTTGTTATGGCAGGAAGCCCTCTTTTTATTTATAACACCTTAAAAAGACAAAAGCAGGAGTTTATTCCTCTTGATAAAAAGCATGTGAACATGTACGTATGCGGCATAACTCCTTACGATGACACGCATCTCGGGCATGCACGCTGCTATGTGAGCTTTGATATTGTCAGGCGATATCTCCAGTACAAGGGATTTGACGTCACATATGTGCAGAACGTGACGGATGTGGATGATAAGATTATAAAGCGTGCTCAGGAATCAGGTGGGGATAAACCTATAAAAGAGAGTTGCAGGGACCTTGCAGGGAGATATTTCTCCGAATATGTAAAGCTTATGAGTTGCATGGGTGTCAAGGAACCTTCCATGTTTGTGAAGGCTACTGAGACAATAACCCAGATGCACGAGGTCATAAAGGCTCTTATTGAAAAGGGCTTTGCATACGAAGTCGACGGTGATGTATATTTTTGCGTCAGGAAATTCAAGTCCTATGGCAAACTCTCGGGACGCGATGTTGACCAGATGAAAAGCGGGGCCCGTGTACAGGTGGATGAAAACAAGAAGGATCCACTTGATTTCGCGCTATGGAAAAAAGCAAAGGAAGGTGAGCCTAGCTGGGAGAGTCCATGGGGAAAAGGGCGTCCCGGATGGCATATAGAGTGCTCTGTCATGAGTCTGGATAGACTAAAGACCCAGACACTTGACATTCACGGCGGTGGTCAGGACCTTATTTTTCCACATCATGAAAATGAGATCGCGCAGTCAGAAGCTTATACGGGAAAACCGTTCGTGCAATACTGGATACACAACGGATTTGTTACCGTAGACAAGGAAAAAATGAGTAAATCCCTGGGAAATTTCTTTACCTTGAAAGATATATTTAAGAAGTATGAACCCCAGGCAGTCCGGCTTTTCCTCCTAAGCCAGCATTACAGGAGCCCTATAGATTTCAGCGATCAGAGGCTCGAAGAAGCACAGCAGAATATACGGAAATTTGAGAATTTCAATAGGAATAGAAAAAATTATTTGGAAAATATACAAGAAGAGGAAAATATAAAAAAAGACGAAACAAAATCATCACTTATTGAAGAAATTGATGCTTTTAAAAGAGATTTTATTAAAGCAATGGATGATGATTTTAACACAGCTATAGCTCTTTCTCATATATACAAATTAATAAATTATGCTAATAAAAAAATGGATCAAGAGAAATTAAATATTGTTTCATCTCAACACATCGAATCCATATTATCTGATATGTCAAAAATATTAGGACTTCAAGCATTTTCGTTTATTCCTCCAGATTTCGATTGGAAATCGATATTGACGATAAGTGAAGAAGAGGTAGATAAATTAATAGCGATGAGACTTAAATATCGCAGGGAGAAAAAATACCAGGAAGCTGACCAGATACGAAAAGACCTTGAATCAAAGGGTATTATTCTTGAGGACACCGCGCAGGGAACGCGCTGGAAAATAAATTAAGTAAATAGAGGTAATATTTGAGTGAGATAATTTTCGGGATAAACCCCATTACAGAAACGCTTGTTGCCGGTAAGAGAACAATAAACAAGATACTGGTAGCGAAAAATACCCATGAGAGACGTATGCTTAATATAGTCAGGCTTGCAAGAGAGGCAAGGATTCCTGTGATCTACACCGATAAGAGAAAACTGGAAAAATTTGCTCCTGGCATGAAGCATCAGGGTGTTGTCGCTACTGTATCTCCTGTTCAATATGCCTCTGTTGAGGAAATTATTACTTTGGCAGCCAAAAAGGGTAAATCATCGTTTATATGCCTTCTGGACGGTATTACCGATCCCCACAACCTTGGGGCAATTATACGTTCAGCCGAGGTTCTGGGAGCTGGCGGGGTAGTGATTACCAAGCATCACTCCTGTCCTATTACAGGGATAGTGGAGAAAGCATCCGCAGGAGCCCTGGAACATATTCCTGTTGCAAGAGTCCATAACATGGTGCAGTTCATGGAGGAGTTAAAAAAGAAGGAATTCTGGGTAATAGGGGCAGATTCTGAGGGGGAGCCCTCTTACAAGGTGGATCTGAGCGGTCCTGTTGCCATTGTGATCGGAAGCGAGGGGAAGGGATTGCGGCCGCTTGTCAGAAAGAACTGTGACAACCTGGTAAGTATTCCTATGTCAGGGAAGGTCGAATCTCTTAATGCTTCATGTGCCGCGAGCATTATTATGTACGAGATTTCAAGGCAGATGAAAGGTGTTGACAAACAATAGACGTATATATATAATAGAAATGTTATATCCGTTTTATATATATGCCGACATAGCTCAGGGGTAGAGCAGTTGATTTGTAATCAACGGGTCGGGGGTTCAAATCCCTCTGTCGGCTCCACAATACAATAATAACGGGCAGGTGGCCGAGCGGTTAATGGTAACGGGCTGTAAACCCGTCGAGCTTATGCTCTACGAAGGTTCGAATCCTTCCCTGCCCATTTTGAGATTGCGGGTGTAGCTTAGTGGTAAAGCTCCAGCCTTCCAAGCTGGCCATGTGGGTTCGATTCCCATCACCCGCTTGTGAATTTGCCTTTTTGAACTGTTGGTATTATTGCTTGACAAGTTTAGTTTTTTTTGATAGTCTAATTAAAAGAATGGCATTTTTTTTGCTGGGATAGCTCAGGGGTAGAGCACATCCTTGGTAAGGATGGGGTCATGGGTTCAATTCCCATTCCCAGCTCCACTTTGAAGGAGAAAATAATGGAAGAAAGACGAAAGTTTGTCCGTTTACAAAAGCCTGTTGAGGTAAAGTATAAATTCGCATCAGAATCTTCTAAAGATGAGGAAACTAAAACTAGAGACATAAGTGAAGGTGGAGTAAGAATTATGATGAATACAAAGATTCTTCCTGGCAATATTATTGATCTGGAAATAATCCTTCCGGATACTGCAGAGCCTATAAAAGCTCTTGGAGAGACCGTGTGGGAAGAGGAATTTCTCGAAGGAAGGAACCTTGCCTACGAGATAGGTGTTAAATTTATCAAAATATCCCCTAAAGACAGGGAAAAAATAAGCAAACACGTATATAAGTTTTTACGTGAAGGGGGCAATCCTCAGGAACCCTATGACGATTAAGGAGGGAAGCAATAATGGCTAAAGAGAAATTCGAGAGAACAAAACCGCACGTGAACGTTGGAACGATCGGTCATGTGGATCACGGGAAAACGACACTTACGGCGGCTATCTGCACGATACTGTCGAAGAGTGGACA
>JBDRDD010000026.1:0-55607 GCA_043821115.1 bacterium
TATAGATGCCTCCGGTATGGGTTATCCAATGAATACGGGTCCGGGACGTGGAGAAGTCAAGCCCGAAGAAAGCGGATGTGGTGGAGGAGCCGGTGCTGGCGGATTCGGAGGTAATTTTACACGCTACGGAAGGAATCTAAGTGGTGGTAGCGGTTACAACGGATATATCAAGAACCCGAATTCCTTCGGAAGTGGTGGTGGAGGTACAGCAGAATATCCAGCTGGGTCCGGTGGTGGACTCATCAAGCTGAATGTGGCTGGCACTTTAAGGCTAGACGGAATAATCACAGCCAATGGTAACAATGCGCCTAGTGGTACAGAGCTTGGAAGCAGCGGTGGAGGAGCTGGCGGCAGTATACATATTACGGCAAAAGAACTGGCAGGAAACGGTCTGATAAATTCAGACGGAGGTAACGGAGGAAATTGGGGTGGAGGAGCCGGTGGAGGGAGGATAGCAATATTTTACGAGACCAATACTTTTGCAGGAGACATAACTGCCTATGGAGGAATTGGAGCAAGCGGTGATATAGAGGATAACAACGGAGGAGCAGGTACAGTATATATAAAATCCCTGACCGATGAGGGAGAACTGCTCATAGATAACAATAACATAGTGGGAAGACTTACTACTCCAACTATAAACTCAAACATATTCCACAAGCTGACGGTGAGGAACAAAGCTAGATTTGAGATATTGCCTGCCGTGGATCTCACGGTTACCAATTTAATAATATCGGGTAACGCAGTGGTTTATGATAATGGGAAATTTAATGCTACAGGTCAGGCAGAAATTAGCGAAGGAATTCTGTATGTGCACGAGCCGTTTAATGCCGGCAACATAGTTGTGCATTCAGGCGGTACCATCACACACCAAAAACAGAAAACTGGCTTTGAGATAGTTCTTACCGGCAACATGATCGTTGAGCCAGGCGGTTCAATAGATGTTTCCGGTATGGGATATTCAATGAATCAAGGACCAGGACATGGAGAGGGTTATTCAGCTTACGGAAGTGGTGCTGGCTATGGTGGAGTCGGTGGTGATCTCCAAATATCCGATACTATAACTCTGCAAGGCGGCACTACTTATGGGTCTGAGACAGCACCTGTTGACTTAGGAAGCGGGGGAGGAGCACTTGAGGGGCACTACAATAATTTTGTTGGTTATGCTGAAGGAGGTTCTGGTGGTGGAGTCATAAGGATATTTGCTCCTAATTCTCTTGTAAAAATAGATGGATTAATTGTAACGAACGGAGAAAATGGTCCTAATGCAGGAGCGGGTTCCGGTGGAAGTATCTATGTAACCTCAAATGAATTTGCCGGAAGTGGCTTAATTACTGCCAATGGAGGAAATGGCGATACCACATATCACTTCGGCAGTGGCGGCGGTGGAGGAAGAATAGCTATTTATAATAATACCAACACATTTGATGGAATTATAACTGCTGATGGTGGAACTGGGGAAAACAACGGTGCCGCAGGGACTATATATGTAGAGAATATGGTTATTGCACACGATGATATTGCTCCGGTGACGCAGTTAACCGTAGAAGGCACAGAATTTGTCAGTGCCGATAACGTTTATACCAATATTCTAACAGAATATGCTTTAAGTGTTACTGATGAAGGAGATTCCGCATCAGGTGTTGACTACACAGAATACAGAGTTGACGAAAGCACATGGACGGTTTATGCTTCAACTATAACTCTTGCTTTTGAAGGCAGACACAATATAGAGTACAGAAGTGCTGATGTGGCTGGGAATGTTGAGGAAATCAAATTAAATACTTATTATGTTGATGATACTCTGCCACAGACGGAGTCTTCAATTGATGGCCCACAGTTCAATGTAGATCTTACAACATATATTACAAGCTACTCAACTGTTACCTTGGCGGGTGTTGATCCTGAATCTAACCTGGTATCCTCTGGAATAAAAGAGATACAGTATAAGATAGGGGATTCTGAGTGGAATATATCGGTAAGCTCTGCTGCTGTAAATATTTCAGATCTTACTGAAGGTAATCAGAAAATATACTACTATTCCAAAGATAATGTTGATAATCAGGAAGAAGAACATATATTGGATGTATTTGTAGATAATACTGCTCCAACCACCCTTTTAAGCTTAGTCGGAGGGCAGTATGTGGTGGATAATATAATTCATATAGATGCGGATACAGTACTTATGCTTACTTCTGAGGATTTTGCATCAGGGGTAAAGGAAATACAATACAGGCTGGACGGCGGTGACTACCAGGTATATGCATCAAGTATACCGGTAACAGCTGAGGGGGAGCATATAGTAGAGTTCTATACAACCGATAATGTTGGCAATGAAGAGATCCTGAAGGGCATTACTGTTACGCTTGATAACACAGCTCCTTCAAGCAGTCTCTTGATAGGCATACCTGTTCACACAGTTGCTGATAAGACGTATGTCAATGTAGATACCCTGTTCAGCATAACATCTGCTGATAGTATTTCCGGCGTTAAGGAGATAAATTACAGGTTTGACGAGACCAGCTGGATTCCTGTAGCTAATTCATCAGCCACATTTACCAGTGTGTCATTGGTTGACGGGGAGCATAGTTTAGAATACTATGCGCTGGATAATCTTGACAATCAGGAAGACACAAAGAGTTCGGTTGTATATGTTGATAACACTCCTCCTGAGACACAGCTTAGTGTTGATGGCGAGCAGTTTGATGTTGGTGGGGATATATATATTACCTCATTGACCGAGCTAGTCCTAAGTGCAACTGATTTGGGTGTAGGAGTAAAGGATACATTGTACAGGTTGGATTCCGGTGCCTATCAGGCATATATATCAAGCATAACAATAGCCGACGAGGGACAGCATATAGTGGAGTACTATTCACTTGATAATCTGTCCAATCAAGAAGCTGCTAAATCCTTCACAGTATATATAGATAATACACCTCCTGAGACCACACTGGCTCTGGAAGGTTCGCAATATATAAATGGGGATAATACATATATTACTTCATTCTCTAGTGTTAAACTGACTGCTGTGGATCCTGAGGTAAACGGCGCGGCAAGCGGGGTCAAGGAAACACAATATCAGGTGGATATAAGCTCATGGACCTCCTATGGAGGAGAATTCAATATACCCGCTGAAGGAGTGCATAATGTCGAATATTACAGTAAAGATAACCTTAACAATACAGAAGACATTAAGAATAAGGAACTTCATGTTGATAACACCGCTCCGCTAAGCAGTCTTACTATAGATGGGCCACAGGTGACGGAAGGGGATACTACATACGTGAGTGCGTATTCTACATTTACGTTCACAGCAAATGATGTAATGAGCAGCGGAGTTGCTTCGGGGTTAGGTTCCATAGCATATTATGTGGATAGCGGAACATGGGCAAGTATAGCACTTTCTACTTATACACTATCTGGCATGCTCGAAGACGGTGAGCATACACTTACATATAAATCAATTGATAATGTGGATAACGAGGAAGCCGAGAAGAGCTATACGGCTACATTCGATGGAACAAAACCGGAAGTGGTCTCAACATATCCTCTAAACGATGCGTATGTAAAGGCAAAAGATGCAACTCCTGTTGAAATAGTCTTCACAGAGCCTGTATTTAGTGAGAGCTGGATAGATGACATAGTAATTGATGAGGCTTATGTGGACAAGGTAAAAGACAAGGATGAAGGTATCAAAGATTATACTGTTTCCTATGATTCCGCAACCTATACGCTTTCGATAGGCGGCGAACTTAAGAGCGGAATTGAGTATACAATTACACTGAGTAATAATATAAGGGACAGGGTAGAAAACAAGCTGGATGAATACAGCTTTAGCTTTAGGACGCTTATGGATAAGGATAAAGGCGGAAAAGTGAAGAATACAGCCCTGGGCATTGCATTGGATATACCGCCAAATGCCCTTCCTGAAGATGCTTATTTTGATATGAATGTTGTAGAGGACAATACAGTATACAGTATTCCCAAACCTCTTAAGCCTATTATGGACAACAAGGTATTCCAGATTCTTGCCATAAGTGAGAATGCCGATATAATCACCAGGGAAATGTTAAAGCAAATCAAGGTGACCATAGACTTCTCCTTGTATGCAAATGACGATGTGGATATGATGCAGCTTGTTGATATTGAGACCCTTGGGGTATACAGAACAAAAGGCTCACATGAAGTAGCGGTTGAGCTGGCGAATCCGCAGAAGGCTCCATCGGAATTAGGGCTTGATAAAGTAACTCCAAAGGCATTGACATCAACTCCTGTCACAGAGCAGGATACAACGATTGCTGCCGAAACCGTAGAGTTAGGAAGATTCTATCTTGTAGGGTTTAAGGCGCCTGATGGATCATTGCAGGATCTCTGCAGTTATCCTAACCCGTTTGAGGCAGGGAAAGAAAACGCAACCATACAGTATTATCTTGAAGAAGACAGCAGTGTTGATATAGCTATATATGACCTCGTTGGTAATCTGGTCAAGACGTTCGAGTTCGCTGAAGGAGATACAGGTGCCGCGACCGGCATGAACATGGTCACATGGGATGGAAAGAACGGCGTGGGCGATGTGGTCGCAAACGGCGGATATATAGTTCAGGCTATTATGAAAAAAGGCGATTCGAAGGTTGTTAAACGCTGGAAAATACTCGTTATAAAATAAAGAGGTGTATCCGATGAAAAAAAGATTAATTAAAAAGACTCTGATCATAAGTGCTGTTGCGATGATTGTTTCTCTATTTGCCGTGTCATCCGTGTTCGCGGCATTAGACTGGGGGCATGCAAGGGAAGACGGCGGACAGGCAGGCAGTTATCTTGCCTGGGGAGCAGGGGCAAGGTCGCTTGGCATGGGAAAAGCCTATGTTGGGCTTAGCGATGATGCAAGCTCTGTTTACTGGAATGCCGCGGGTATGACCCAGGTAGAGAGCAGGGAAATGACAGCTCTTTACTCTGTCTTGTGGGAGAAGACCAACTACAGTTTCTTATCCTATACCCAACCGCTGGTTGTAAAGAATAGGAATTATGGGAATATAGGAATAGCTATGGTAAATTTAAGTTCTACAGGATTTGATAAGAGGGATATATATAACAACGAGCAGGGAACAGCCGGGTTAAGCGAGATGGCGGGTATTGTTTCATATGCTAAGAAGCTTACTAAGGAAATTTCTGCAGGGGCAAGCGTTAAGGTAGCAAGCCAGCGCATAGACACCTATTCTGATACAGGCTACGGTTTGGATCTAGGGCTGTTGTATAAAGCCAGGAGCCAAAGCAGACTTCTTAAGCCATTAACAGTTGGACTGTCTGTTCAGAATCTCATAGCTCCCCAGATAAAGCTGAAATCAGAAACGGATACATTCCCAAGAGCAGTAAGGGCAGGCTTAGCATATAGATTCTTCAATCAAAGCCTCATCACTGCAATTGATGCGGACAAGACCGAGAACCGCTCTGTTAAAATGCACTACGGTGTTGAATTCAGCCCAAATGAACTTCTTGCTATAAGAGCCGGTCTGGATGAGACGGAGATTACCGCCGGATTCGGGGTGAATGTTGCGGGATTTGGTCTTGATTATGCCTTCAGTTATCATGATGCATGGAAAGGGCATGAAGACCTCGGCAATTCTCACCGCTTCGGCATGACATACAACTGGGGTAAATAAAAGTAGAATTAGATATATAATATAAATTATCACCTAGATATTACTGGTGGTAATTCTATTTACCTTTTCAAGTATTTTCTGGTATAATATATATAGCAGATATATTTTTATATGCAACGAGAAGGCAATGGAGAAGGTCACAATAGGATTATTGGCGGCAGCAGGGATCCCAAAATATTTCTAAATTTCCCTTGACAAGGTTTATGGGTTATGGTAATGTGATAGTAGCTAATCGTATAATGTCGTATAGAACAATATAACAAGGTAAGGGCAAACTACGAGAAATCGCAGGACGCAAAGCCACGGAGCTTACATAGCAAGCCGGGTTGCCAAGCGTATGGTAACCTGGCTTTTTTATTTAAGCCTATATTTAAGGATAATAGTATATTTTATAATAGCTTATATTACCATAAAGGAATTGGATGAATTGGGAGGGGAAGATGAAGAAGTATATAAAACCTTTAATTACATTAGCTATATTAATGGGGGTATTTTTTAATGGCTATGTGATTTGCGAAGCATTAGGTCCTCCGGATGAGACACCCCCTGTGACAACACTTTCCTTGGACGGAATATCCTTTGAGGCAGATGATGTTATTTATACAAACTTAAATACTAAATATGTGCTCAATGCAACTGATGTTGGCTTAGGTGTTGATTACACGCAGTACAGGATAGACCAGGGGGCTTGGGAGGTATATACCTCAAGTGTCACTTTTGTCACCTCAGGCATACACGTTCTTGATTACATGAGTGTTGATAGGGCGGGCAATGAGGAACAAATAAAGAGCGCGACATATCATGTTGATTCAAAAGCCCCGCAGGCAGTGCTTAGTATAGAAGGTCCACAGTTTAATGATGGGGGCCTTACATATATTACAAGCGCATCCACCATTACTTTTACCTCAACAGATACAGCGGATAACGGGGTCGCGTCCGGTGTGAGTTCTGTTAAGTACAGGATAGACAGCTCTGACTGGGTGATTTCCGCAGGCAGTGCAGTAGATATTACTCCAGCAGGGCTTTCCGCGGGGATCCACCAGCTCGAATATTTATCCACGGATAATGTAAATAATGAAGAAGGGTCCCAGACTTTTGATTTCTACCTTGATGACAGCGCTCCGGAAACAAACATTGTTCTGACCGGGACACAGACCGAGATTGACGGCAAGATATATATTACACCCCAGACCGAAATAACCCTTGATGCAACTGATGGCGGAGACAATCCCACAGGTGTTGATTACACGCAGTACAGGATAGACCAGGGACCTTGGGTGGTATATACGTCAAGCATCAGCTTTCCCGTCTCAGGCATACACGTTCTTGATTACATGAGTGTTGATAAGGTCGGTAATGAAGGGGAAATAAAGAGCGTGACATATCATGTTGATTCAAAAGCCCCGCAGACAGACCTTGTCATAGACGGAGGCACTGCATTTACCAGAGATGATATCACATATATTAACGCGGGCTCCATCCGGTTAACCTCAACAGATGAGGAGGATAACGGGGTCGCGTCCGGAGTGAATTCTATTAAATACAAGATAGACGATTCTGACTGGGTGACTTCCCAGGCCAGTACAGTAGAAATCAGTATTGCAAGCCTTTCTGAGGGAATCCACCAGCTAGTATATCTATCCACGGATAACGTCGGGAACGAAGAAGAATCCCAGACTTTTGATTTCTACCTTGATGACAGCGCTCCGGAAACAAACATCGTTTTAACAGGGACACAGACCGAGATTGACGGCAAGACATATATTACACCCCAGACCGAAATAACCCTTGATTCAAGCGACCAGGGAAGCAGCGTACAGCAGATACTTTACAGTATAGACTCCGGGGCTTACGCTGTTTATACTTCAACGCTCACCATATCAAATGAAGGTGAGCATGAGATAGGCTATTACGGTATAGACAATATTGGTAACCAGGAAGTACCAAAGACCGCCACTGTATATGTTGACACTACAGCTCCTGAAACTCTCATGCTAGTTGACGAAAGTAGTAATATTGCCGAATTTGAAGGAAAGAAATATATAAGTCACAGGTCTGCCATTACATTTTCAGCAGAGGACCCCCTGATCGTTAATGGCCTCCCAAGCGGCGTCAAAGAGACTTCATACAGGATAAATGACGGAGCCTGGGCTGTTTTTAGTACCGGTTTTGGGATAAATGATGAAGGGGAGAACAATATCAGCTATTTCAGTGAAGATAACATGGGCAATATTGAAACTGTCAATGCAGATACAGTATGTGTGGACAAAACAGCACCGCTAAGCAGCCTTACTGTAGAAGGTATACAGTTGATAGAGGGGGATGTAACATATATCAGTACGCAATCGACTTTCACTATAACCGCAACTGATGTTTTAAGCGGCGGCGTGGCATCAGGGGTGCAGACAATATCCTACCGTATTGATGATGGTCAGTGGGCTAATATTCATGCTCCTTCATATGGCACTTCATCGTCAGCACATACACTAACGTTCGATATTAATGACGGGCAACATACTATAGAGTATAAATCAACAGATAGAGTAGGAAATGCAGAAGAAAAGAGCTACAGCGCTTTCTTTGACGGGACAAGACCCGAGGTTTCAAATACATCTCCTGCAGATGGCGGTTTCGTGAAGCATGACGAGATAAACGCGCTAAGTGTAACCTTCAGTGAACCGGTATCAAGTGCAAACGGATGGAAAAATGATATAAGGGTAGAGGAAACAGAGAGCGGGGAACTAGCGCAGTATGATATAAGCTATGATTCCGTGACATACACTGCTAACATCAGCGGGTATCTTAAGAACAGCAGGCAGTACACGGTTATAGCCAAGAGCGGTATAAGGGACAAGGTTGGGAACTCCCTGGAGGAGGATTCATTCTCCTTCAGGACTCTCATGGATGCTTCGAAGGGCGGCACTATTTACGATGAAGTAACAGGCATTCTCATAGAGGTCCCGCCTGACAGTCTGCCGTGTGACGGATATTTTGACATAAGGATAGTGACCCTGGATGAGAGTTTGGAACAGCAGCCAAAGCCCAAGTTCTGGCTTCTTGGAACAGACAAGGCCTATCAGATAATCTTCTATAATGCGAACGGCGAGGTAGTCACTGAGAAAACAAGCAAACCTTTCAAAGTGACTTTCAGCCTGGACCATGAACTCCTGCAGACAGATGATGAAGAGGTCAGCCTCTGGACCATTGAGCTCTACCAGATATACGGCACACAGGGAACCCTTCTTGTATCATATGGAAGAGCTTCAGCCAATAATAAAGCTAAACAAGATAAGTCAATAAATCTCATTGACAGGACCCTGACTGTTGAAATGTCAGGGTTTGGTTACTTCAACCTTGCCGGTTTCAGGGCTCCGGATGACTCATTGCAGGATCTTTGCAGTTACCCGAATCCGTTTGAGGCAGGCAAGCAAAGTTCTACAATACAATATTATCTTGAAGAGGACAGCAGTGTTGATATAGCTATATATGACCTCGTTGGAAACCTGGTCAGGACATTTGAATTCGCCGAGGGAGATGCAGGCGCCGCTACAGGGATGAACACGGTCTCGTGGGATGGTAAGAACGGCGTGGGTGATCTTGTGGCAAACGGCGGATATATACTTCAGGCTATTATGGAAAAAGGCGGTTCCAAGGTTGCCAAGCGCTGGAAAATACTCGTTATAGAGTAAGGGAGAGAATCTTATGAAAAAAATATTACTAATAGGTACTGTAGCACTGGTTGCTTCGTGCTGTCTCATGTCCCTGGGGTTTGCGGCAGTGGACCTGGGCAGTGCAAGAGCAGACGGCGGACAGGCAGGAAGTTATCTTTCATGGGGAGCAGGGGCAAGGTCTCTTGGCATGGGCAAAGCCTATGTTGCTATCAGCGATGATGCAAGTGCTGTCTACTGGAATGCCGCGGGCATGACACAGGTCGAAAACAGGGAAATGATAGCTCTTTATTCCATGCTGTGGGAAGAGACAAATTACAGCTTCCTGTCCTACACGCAGCCTCTGGTTATAAGGGATATGAGTTACGGCAATATTGGTATAGCCTTGGTGAACCTGGCTTCCACGGGATTTAAGAAAAGAGATGTGTATAACAACGAGCAGGGAACAGCCGACTTGAGCGAGATGGCGGGTATTGTTTCCTATGCCACAAAACTTACCGGGGCAATTTCTGCAGGAGCAAGCATAAAAATAGCGAGCCAGAATATAGACAGCTATTCTGATACAGGCTACGGTCTGGATCTGGGACTGTTATATAAATCCAACAGTGAGAGAGCTCTTCTAAAACCTTTAACACTTGGTTTATCTGTTCAGAATCTGATCGCCCCCCAGATAAAGCTAAAAGAAAAAACAAACACATTCCCAAGATCAATAAGGACAGGGTTGGCATACAGGTTATTCAGTGAGAACCTTATAGTTGCAATTGATGCGGACAAGACCGATAATCGCTCGGTCAAGATGCACTACGGAGTTGAAATCAGCCCTGCCGGGCTTTTTGCCGTAAGAGCCGGCATGGATGAGACAGAAATTACAGCCGGGTTCGGAGTGGATTTTGTGGTATTCAAACTTGATTATGCTTTCAGTTACCATGATGCATGGAAGGGACATGAAGATCTCGGCAATTCTCACCGCTTCGGCATGACATACAACTGGGGCAAATAAAAGAATAATATTAAACATATAACATAAATTACTACCTCATATTGCAGGTGGTAATTTTTTATTTATATCATGCACTGTGGATAAATTCTTCTTGACATATGTCTGAAACAGATGTGTACTTATTTCTGTAAGTAATCATTTATGATTATTTACAGAAATGAGGTTTTTATGCGCTATGAGGACTTCAGGGCTAATGTGAAGGGTCTGCCGCTGCTGAGCGCCCAGTATTTAAGGATGCTTGCGGGAGATAACCAGGTACTCAGAAATCAACTGATGCGCTGGAAAAAATCAGCCGGAATAATTTTAGGGATTTTATGAAAGAAAAACTCCAAAAAGTGGATTTCGTGGCAGTCCGCAAGGATGTTGAACGTTTCCTTGAGGATAAGACAGAGTTAAAACTTCTCGATCGGCAGGTGTTGCTTGAGATAATCTGAATAATTCAAAGGCAATTTTATTTACTTTTCCACAGTGCATTGTCAAGGATGAAAATAAAGGCGACGTGGTTTTCTTATTGATTGGTAAAAAAAAGGAAAAGGAAAAGGCAAAATCGTTTTTAATAAGCGTTATAGTAGTATATTTTTCTTGACAAAACAAGAGGGTTGTGGTATCTATTTCTTATAGATGTTATTTTTAGCAATTTGGAGAAATGAAATGCGTTATATTGAACTAAAAGATTTCCTGAGGGATTTTACGGTATTTTCTCTTTCCGATATTAAAAAGGCAGATAATAATTTTTATAAGAGGAGACTAAACGAATGGAAAGCCAAGGGATATATCAAGAAAATTATAAAGGGTTACTATATTTTTAGTGATTTAGCTTTAAATGAAAGCATGCTTTATGAGATAGCCAATAGAATATACAGTCCTTCATATATCTCCTTTGAGATGGCCCTTTCTTATTATCATCTGGTCCCTGAGAGCGTATATAGTGTGACTTCTGCTACTACAAGGAAGACATATACTTTTAATACAGAGATAGCTCAGTTTAACTATCGGACTGTAAAACCAGATTTGTTTTTCGGTTATGAATTAATAGATTTTAATGACAAGACTTTTAAGATATCAAGTATGGAAAAGGCAATACTTGACTATTTTTATATCAACCCTCACATAAAAGAAGAGGATGATTTTGCTAGTCTGCGGTTAAATACGGAGTTGTTTATGAAGAAAATAAATGAAAAAAAGTTATATCAGTTTCTAGATAGATTTCATCAGAAGGCACTTACAAAAAGAATCAAAAGATTAATGGAGTTTATAAAAAATGCTTGATATTCGACAGATTGAATCCTCTTATCCTGAAAATCTGAGGCCTTTTAAGAAGAATCTTTTAAGGGAATACTTACAGTACAAGATTCTGGAGATAATCTTTGATTCAGAATTTGGTGACAGATTAGCTTTTATGGGAGGTACTGCAGCGCGTATCCTATATCAAAATACCCGGTTTTCCGAAGATCTGGATTTTGATAATCTAGGGACAGGGCAAAAGGAGTTTAAGGAGTTGATATCTTTAATCAGCAGAAAATTAAGATTGGAGGGCTATACCATCCAGTCTAGAAATGTCTTTAAGGGAGCTTATAGATGTTATCTTAAGGTTACTAATATTTTATTTGAATTAGGTTTATCCGCACATAGAGAAGAAAAGCTTTTAATTCAAATTGATACCGAGCCGCAAAAGTTTTCCTATGAACCGGACAAGTTAATTATTAATAAATTCGATGTCTTCTTGCGTATCAATGCGGTGCCTCTGGATATACTGCTAGCACAGAAGATTCATGCTATCTTTAAGCGGAAAAGAGCTATGGGAAGGGATTTCTACGATGCTGTCTTTCTTTTCGGAAAAATCAAGCCGAATTTTGATTATTTAAGTTCCAAACTAAAAATAATTAATATGGAAGAACTTGTAAGTGAGCTTTCAAAAAAGTGTAAAGAATTGAACTTCAAACAGCTATCCAAAGATGTTGAGCCATTTCTGTTCAATCCAAAAGACGCTAAGAAAGTCCTGTTTTTCAGTGATTACATAAAAAGTCTTGGGTGAATTGAGCGCAATTTAGTTGATCTTACTTCCCGGATACATTTTTTTATAAAATGTGTCAAGGGGTATCTGGTGCGGTACTAATTTTATTTGCTTTTCCGCATGTTTTCTTGTATAATATCCCTCTAGATATGTCGAGTATATATTTTTATATACACGGAGGCTCAAAGTGGAGAAGGTGAGAATAGGGGTTATAGGCGGAAGCGGGGTCTATGATATAGAGGGAATAAAGGATATTAAGGAAGTAAATATAAAGACACCGTTCGGAAATCCCTCGGACGCTATCGTTATAGGAACTATTGAAGGAAAAAGAGTGGGATTCCTTCCCAGGCACGGCAGGGGGCACAGGATAACGCCTTCCGAGGTAAACTACAGGGCCAATATATACGCCATGAAGACGCTTGGCGTTGAGAATATAATATCTGTTTCGGCGGTCGGGAGTTTGAGAGAAGAGCTCAAACCGCGTGATTTCGTTATCCCGGACCAGCTTTTTGACAGGACAAGAGGTGACAGAAAGGCAAGTTTCTTCGGAGACGGTATAGTTGCGCATGTGAGCTTTGCGGATCCTTTCTGTAAAGGACTTGGGGAAATACTCTACGATGGCTCCGAGAAGATAGGCGTTAATGTGCACAGGGGTGGGACGTATGTATGCATGGAAGGCCCCATGTTCTCAACAAGGGCTGAATCCCACGTGTACAGGGAGCTGGGTTTTTCAATTATAGGTATGACAAATATACCGGAAGCAAAGCTTGCCAGGGAGGCCGAGATATGCTACGCCACCGTGGCCCTTGTTACTGATTATGACGTATGGCATGTTGAGGAAGATGTGAGTCTTGAGATGGTGCTGGCAAATCTCATGAAGAATGTCGAGAATGTGAAGAAACTTCTTAAGGCAGTCATTCCCCGGATACCCGAAGAACAGACATGCGAATGCGCCAAGGCTCTTGCCACCGCTATTGTGACACAGGCGGATCTCATTCCCGAGAAGAAGAAAAAGGACCTGGAGCCTATTATAGGAAAGTACGTGAAATAATATGGACATTAAAAGACTTATTTCCGAGGCAAAGAAGGCAAGAAGCAATTCATATTCCCCGTACTCCCGCTTCAAGGTGGGAGCTGCCGTTGTGACTAAAAAGGGAAATATATATATTGGCGCTAATATTGAGAACGCGAGCTACGGCATGAGCCTGTGTGCCGAGAAGGTGGCCATAGCCAGGGCCGTCTCTGAGGGCGACAGCGACATAACGGCTATTGCTGTTGTATGCGATAAGCTCTCATCACCATGCGGTGCTTGCCGGCAGGTGATAGCGGAATTCGGGAAAAATATAAAAGTGATAATGGCTGATACCAAAGGCAGGACGAAGATGAACACGATATCCAAGCTCCTGCCTGATGCTTTTATGCTTAAGAGGAAGAGATGATAAAAGCCATAATATTCGATCTTGATAACACCCTTCTTGATTTCTTCAAGATGAAACACGTCTCTGTTGATTCCGCGGTTGACGCGATGATAGACGCGGGACTGAACATCGAAAAGAAAGAGATGGTCGGCAAGATTTACGAGGTGTATGACAGGGAAGGCATAGAGGACCAGAGAATATTCGACAAGGTCTTAAAAGATGTCATGGGAGAGGTGGACTACAGGATTCTCGCTGCCGGTATCGTGGGATACAGAAGAGCCAGGGAAGGCACGCTTTGCCTTTACCCGCATGTGCACCTTACACTCACGGGTCTTGTCAAGATGGGCATAAAGATGGCAATAGTTTCAGACGCTCCTCGCATGCCCATGTGGCTAAGGATAAGCGAGCTCGGAGTGCAGCACTATTTCGACCATGTGGTTACATTTGATGACACGGGAGAGCACAAACCGTCACCAAAACCGTTTTTGAAGGCTCTGGAGCTCCTTAATATGAAGCCTGATGAGACTCTCATGATAGGCGACTGGGCCGAGAGGGACATGGTGGGCGCCAAGCAGGTCGGGATCAAGACGGTATTCGCCCGCTACGGTGATATTTTCAACACCAGGGAATCGGGTGCTGATTACGAGGTAAAGGATATTATAGAACTTCTTGATATAGTTAAGAAAGAAAATGGCACTTCTTAGAAAACTACTCTTTATATATATTTTCATTCTTTTAACTTTCTCTTATGCCTATGCAGGCATATCGGTAACGGATGTTGTTGTGGAGGGTGATGTCGCATCTGTTACGATAAATGACACGATTATCATTAAAGAGATAAAGATAGTTGAGAAAGACGGGAATAAGAGCTTAAGATTCCCGGAGTATGTGAATAAGAACAGCAGGGCATATGCCCAGGTTGAGGTCCTTGGAAAGAAGTTCCTGGGGGATATAACAGCAGCAGTTCTTTTGAATAAGACATCAGAAACTAATGAAAGCCTTGATTTCAGTATAGATAATATCTTCTTTCTTAAGGATTCAAGCCGCAGGGCGAACGCTTATGTCAGTTTTAATGATACCGTAAAGGTGACCTGCGGTATTATGGAAACAAAAGGCGACCTGTGGATAGCCTGGCCCGCCAGGAAAGAAAAAGACTCGTGGATAGACCAGGTTGTATTTGTGGATAAGAAGTTTAAGAAAAAAGTAGAGGCAGAAGTCATCAGGTTATATAAAGAAGCGCAGAGCGAAGAGTCTGATGAAGTAACGGGACGAAGATGAACACTACACTTCATGTAATAGGGGATATAATAATACCGTTTGTGTGCGGGATATTCTACTTCCTGCTTGCTAAATACGTTAAGTTCATAGCGCCCATGAGGAAACTGGTTACAGGGGATATAACATACAGGGGTGCTTACTGGGGATTCATATTCTTCGGCATTTACCTCATGACAAGGCCCCTTCAGATACTCCTGGGACCCCACCCGATGCCACTTATCATAAACAACGTAAGGGAATTCTTCATGATAGGGCTCTTCGCCCCGGCTGTTTTCATAGGGTTAGCGAGCTTTGCCCTTGGGCACAAGAAGATACACAAGCCTTTGGTCATTAGCATGTTCACAATGGGTCTTATCCTGGCTGTCCTTTTTATCATAATGAACATCCGCACGATCGGCGGTTCCATGAAGATATTTGCCATAAAGGGATATGCCGTCTATGACGGCAGGTGGTTCCACCCGAGTAATCCTAATGTTGACTTGATGCCTGCGCTTTTTATCATACGCCTTATAAGCCCGGTTCTTATCATGATGGTGGCAGGTACCATAGCTTTCTGGAGGTCTTTCACCTACCCGCCGACCACTATCTACACCAATATGAGGAAGAAGCTTTTCTTCCAGGGGCTTGCCGTGTGGAGCTATGGTTTCTCCATGCTATTCTGCGGTTTTATGTTCGTGTTCTGGAAGATACCCAACCAGTGGTGGATGTATTACGTGGGGGCTCTTGGGGCCGGTGTGTTTGAGGCCGTAAGCCTGAGGTTCCCGCTTCACAAAACTTAAAATAAACAGATAGCCACGAAAAACGCTGCATCCTGTAGCCTGGAAACTCGTGCATGTGTTGTTCGTGGTTTTTATATGGGAGTGTTTTTTAATGAGAAGGATTATTTTAATAACTTTTGTTCTAAGCTTAACGCTTGCTTTTTTGTGTGAGGCGGATGAAGGCTGGCAGGGCGAGTCGCGCTGGCGCCTCAAGATATATGAGGTGTCAAACGGCGAGTCTTACGGCGAGGGCGGGGATTTATTCAACCCGATGTACCTTTACAACAGGACCCAGCTTAAGAAGGATGATACCTACAAACTAGGTATTGTATTCAGGAAGGGAAGAAACGAACCTGATCTGAGTGTTGAGACTCTAAGGAAGTATTATCTTCTCAAGTACTATTTTGTTATGAAGGATGTGTTTTTCGACACTTTTGTGGTCGGTAACTACAAACTGAAATACGGCCAGGGCCTGGTTTTCTACCAGCCTTTTAGCGAGATCGCAAGGCCTGTTAAGATAAAATACAAGGGGATAAGCGAAGACAGCGGTACTAACCCAAACGCGTATTTTAAGGGGATAGCGTTTGATAAAAGGTTCGGCAATATTGAGGGTGCTTTCTTTTATTCCGAGAAGCGTCTTGACGCCTCGAGAAACACGGACGGCACCATAAAGACTGAGCTTGAAAGTATAAGGGATAATTACGGCTATCTTGACAGCGCGAGCGCCATAACAAACAATGATGTGTTAACCGAAAGGCTTGTCGGTGCAAGGGCAGTGTATCATTTCTCCAAGAAAAGCCTTCTGGGAATAACCGGTTATGAGAGTTCTTTTACGCCCGGTATAGATCCTCCTGATAGTAAAGGCGAATACACCTTCAGGGGAAACAAAAATGCCGTGTGGGGAGCGGATGCAGAGACATCTCTTGGAGGAGTTGATATAGTAGCGGAGGTTGCAAGAACACGTGATTTTGGAGGGGCATATATATTTCAGCCCATGCTTGATAGGGGTGACTGGATGTTCTGGAGCGCTTTGTACAGATATGATTCTGATTACTACAACCAGCACTCAAGTGCCCTTACTACGGATAATATGGATGAGGATATAAACGAGGAGGGATTCAAGGCAGGGGTGGAGTACAACAACAGGAAGCTTGAGGTTAATGTTCACTTTGACAGGGCATACCATCCTTACATGGATGATAACCTTAACCCGAGCCATGTAAATGTCCTGTGGTTTGATTCAAACCTCAAGTTGAATAAAGATATGTCCGTTTACTTCAGGCAGTGGAGCAAGCAGTACATGGATAAGGCAAAGAACGATTCCGGTGTGTATGAAGATATGGACATGCGGTGGCACAAAACGCGTCTTCAGCTTACAGTCAAGCCCAGCAGGAGCTGGCAGTTAAAGACAAGGGCAGATTTGAGGCGCGATGTTGTCGCAAACACAGGTGTGGTTGAGACAGGCTACCTTTTATTTGAAGATATTAAATACACGGCAAGTAAAAAGCTTACACTGGAAGGAAGGTTAATATACTTTAACGCTCCCGGAGTATACGTTAGCGCTGTAGAGCCGCTTTGGAAGAATTCATACGCGTCATATTTCTGGAACTCTACGGGCACCGGCATACGGTATTATATAATTATTAATGTAAAGGCTGGAAAAGGTTCTGAGTTCTGGGTAAAATACGAACACACAGATAAATGCTCGTCTGATTACAGAAGCGACTATGCGAAACTTCAATATGACGTAAAATGGTAAAAACCCCTTATTTTTCAAGGTTAATTTTTTTTGTTTATTTTGCAAAAACCCCTTGACAAAGCATAAAAATCGTGTTATACTTGTACTAACACCCTAATATTTAGGTCGAATTTTTATAATAAGAAGGAGTTTGTGCGATGAACTTACCTGAAGCAAAAGAGTGCATATTTTGTGGAATAGAGCTTCACAGGGAACAGGAGCAGAGCGATGACAGCTGGCTCAGGAAAAAGGAATGCTACCAGTGCCTGAAGAAGCACAGGAAAGAATACGGACACAAGCGCTACCTGGAACTGCGGGACCAGCTGCTTGAAAAATCAAGGGACTACTACCAGCACCACCAGGAAGAGGCGCGTGAATACAGGAAAAAGTACTGGGAAGACCACAGGGGTGAACTGCTTGGGAGACAGAAGGAATACCGCGACACTCACAGGGATCAGGAGACGAACAGGAACAAGGTATACCGCAATACGCATCGGGACCAGTTCAGGGAATACCGCAGGGAATATTACGACAAGAACAAGGAAAGACTGCAGGCCTATTACCGCGAATATTACAAAAAGCACAAGGACCTTATAAAAAACAGGAACCTTGAATCATACTACAAGAAAAAGAGTAAAAACATCAACAACCCCGATCAGAACAAGGAATCTTAATTTAAGACAGGGAAGGGGCACATTTCCCGAAGAGCGTGAGACTGTATAATGTACGGTTACACGCTCTTTTTTAATTTGTATTGCGTTTTTATCCCCTTGACATAATCCCTAAAAAGCGTATAATAATACCTACGTGAAAAACAAAGATGAGTGAAAGGGGGGAAACATGAAACGCAGATATTTTGGAGTGATAATGCTGGGTATTTTCGCCGCGGTGTTTGTTCTCGGCGGATGCGCGACGAAGGTGAAGCGTGTTGAAGTGGACGAAGTGATTGATCTTACCGGGAACTGGAATGACACGGATTCAAGGCTTGTCTCGGAGGAGATGATAAAGGACTGCTTGGCAAGGCCGTGGAGGGCAGCGTTCTCAATGGCAGCGGGAAGGCAACCAAAAGTCATAGTTGGAACGGTGAGAAACAGGAGCCAGGAGCATATCGCGACCCAGACATTCGTCAAGGACCTTGAAAGGGAACTTATCAATTCCGGGCTTGTCGGTTTCGTTGCAAACAAAGAAGAGAGAGAAGAGATAAGGGAAGAGAAGCTGGACCAGGAAGAGTTTTCAAGGGCGGAGACAGTCAAGGAAATGGGCCAGGAAACGGGAGCCGACTTCATGCTCCAGGGACAGATAAACACCATAATTGATCATGCGGGAAAGAAAGCCGTAAAATATTTCCAGGTGGAGCTTGAGCTTGTGAACATACTAACACACGAGAAAGCCTGGATCGGCCAGAAGAAGATAAAGAAATTCGTCACGAGGCCGAAATTTAAACCATAACACAAACGAGATATGATAAAACTAAAAGAACTCTTAAATCATACCCCCAGGCGTGCTCGTGCACTCTGGGGGCTGCTTTTTGTAAGCGTAGCTTACCTTTTCTTCTCGGCCTGCGCCGGTGGCAATTACGAATACTACAATTCCATCCACGCACTTATGGCAAGGAATCAATACAGGCAGGCTGACGCAAAAGTGGAAGAGAACCTTGATAAGATATACGGCAAAAAGGATATGCTTCTCTACTATTTTGACCGCGCGCTGCTTCTTCACCTCGAAGGCGAGTGGGCAGAATCCAACAAGATGCTGCAGAAAGCGGAGGCCCTGGCTGACTCCTACTTCACAAAGAGCATATCCAGCGAGGCATCAACATTTCTCATAAGCGACAACATGCGCCCTTATTACGGTGAGGATTTCGAACGCGCCATGATACATGTCTTCGGCGCGCTAAACTATATTTACATGGGAGAGTTCGATGAGGCGCTTGTTGAGGCAAGACGCGTTGACCTGTTTCTAAGTAGGCTAAAAGTTGACTACGGCCACAAGAACTTCTACACAGAGGATGCATTCATACGCTATCTTATGGGAATAATATATGAGAGCAGGGGTGAGATTAACGACGCTTTTATATCATACAGAAAGGCCCTCAACAGATACAAAGAGACACAAGGCGCCTACGGTGTCAAAGTCCCGCCGGAGCTTGTTCAGAGCGCTCTTCAGGCAGCAAGCGATATGGGATTTCGGGATGAATACTTCGAGATAAAAAATGAATTCCCAAAGCTAAGTGAAAATTTCGTTCCAGAAAAAAGAAAGAAAACAAACGGAGAGATAGTTCTTCTTCACTACAACGGTCGCGTACCCCACAAGATAGACAGCATATTCAAGATGGAGTTCGGCAGGGCATGGGGTTTCGTGGGCATGGTGGATATCGCGGGAGAGGCGCAGGAGGAGGTTAACAATGTCGCAACCGTGATAGAGACAATAGCAAGCGAGGAGCAGGTTATAATCGCGTTTCCGAAATTCGTGCCGAGCCCCTACAGTATATTCATAAGCGAAGTCCAGGTGGGAGATGAGATCCACAGGACGGAACTTGTCCAGGATATAGGCGCTATCGCGGTTAAGAACATGGAAGACAGGAAGGGACGGATGTTTTTCAAGAGTGTCGCACGCGCAGCCATAAAATTCGCGCTTGCAAAAGGGGCGGAGCGAAAAATAAAAGAGAAAACAAAGAGTGAGGTTGCCCAGTGGATACTGACAAAAGCCGTAAAAACAGCGTCAGCCTTAACAGAGAAGGCTGACAAGCGTTCCTGGAGGACACTGCCCGACCAGATAAGGATGTCCAGGGTGAGCTTACCCGGGGGAACTTATCCTGTTGAGGTTACATTTGTTGACAAGAAGGGTTATGAAGAGGGAAAGGTGGCACTCGGGAACGTCACGGTTACCCCCGGCAAGAAAACTTTCCTTTACCTGAGCACCCTCAGGTAGAATGGCGGCGAAGAAGAAAGTAAAATAAGGTTCTGGCCCCTTTATTTAATGGGGCTTTTTTCTTTAATAAATCTGATTGGACGTATATAAAGAAGAATATATTAAAATTCGCTATGCCGTAGAAAGTGCCAAAGTCAACAGGCAAAAAAATATATGGACTTATCACCCCTTATAGTCTATAATAAATAAAAAGCTTTGTTTTAGCGCGCAAGGAGCCAATATGCCCAACAAGAAACTCGTCGGGTTTATCATTTTCTGCATCATCATGATGATGTTCGGTGTAAGCAGGTTTTTCATGCTAAAAGGCATCCAGGCGGGAGCCATCAAAGTGCTGGAGGTGAAAAACCACAAGTTCACGAGATCCCTTTTCACATTCACTTTCGAGAGTCCCTACCAGGATAAGATAGTGGAGATGGCCGAAAACGAGCGCCTGCCCGAGCTCGTTGACAAGGCGCCGAACGAATTCGAAAAGATACTAATTATCAGGCGCTGGGTCAAGCATCAGCTAGAAACAGGGGATTTCCCCTACCCTTACCCGCCGTGGGACGCTTCCGTCATACTTGACTGGTGCCGAAGCGGTAAGACAACCGCTTTCTGCGGCCAGCACGCGATAGTGTTCGCTCAGGCCCTTATAGCCTTAAATATTCCCGTGAGATACCTCGACATCGCCAGGAAGGACAGGGAGGGGCACTTTCTGACCGAGATATGGTCAAGGGAGTTCAAAAAGTGGATAGTCATGGACCCTTACTTCGGGCTTCATTTTGAAAAGGACCATCTGCCTCTTAGCGCGCTCGAGATGCACAACGCGCTCATCAGCGCTACATACGAGGGCATAGCGGTCGTGAGGGATAACGGCATACTCTACAATGAGTATGACACAAAAAAATATATAGACTTCTATTTCACCTTCGGGATATTGTTTAGAAACGACCACATGTCCAACCCAGCTATCATATCGTCTCTTGAAGACCAGAAGAATATGAGAAGAAGGGTCATATACACCGAGCCGATGCTCCAGTACAGCGATTCTGTCTCAAAGAGCATGCTGGTGTTCAGGCACCCCTCAAGCGTTTACCTGGAAGATTTCTACTGGGAGCCGGATTTAGTTGTAATAAGGGTGGCGGATATAAACTACGGCAGGGGAGAGATAGAGCTTGAATTTCAGAACATGATATCCGATAAGGATTTTTACGTTTATATCGGGACCGGACGCATGAAATACAAGAAAGTTGATCACAACTATACATGGAAACTTAAAGAAGGCTATAACAAGCTCTATGTCATGAACCAGCTATATGATGTTGACGTGGGGGAGTTCATACAGAGCTACATCGCGGTGGAGTACACGCCGTAGGAGGACAGGGACTGTGAAGGCCGAGCAGGGGCAATTGACACTTAAAAAAGGTGACAGGTTAAGAGTCGACATAGAATCAATAATATTCGGCGGGGAAGGGCTCGCGCGTTACAAGGGCTTTGTCATATTCGTGCCGTTCTGTGTTGCCGGTGATGAGGTGTCAATAGAAATAGACGAGGTTAAAAAGAATTTCGCCCGCGCTCACTTAATAGAAGTGGTGGAGCCTTCTCTCTCCAGGGTAAAGCCTATATGCCCGCATTTCTTCAACCTCCAGAAGAGCAGAGCCGCAAGCACTTCCCAGGAGAAGAGCGAATACATCTTCTGCGGGGGCTGCGTGCTGCAGCACATGAGCTACAACCAGCAGCTCCAGGCGAAGACGGCTCTCGTTAAGGAAGCCGTGACATACATAGGGAAACTCAAGAACGTTACGGTCCATGACATAATAGGATCAAAGAACGAGTTCAGCTACCGCAACAAGATACAAGAACGCGTCGGTGTGCAGTTTTGCGGGGGGGAGAAGAAGATAATATGCGGCTTTTACGCGCCTGAGTCGCACAGGCTTGTGGAGATAAACAACTGCTACCTGCAGCCGACTGTTGCAAACGAGATAATAGCATCCCTTGAGAATATGTTCAACGAGTACGAGATCCCGTCCTATGACGAGGAGTTCCACAGGGGGCTGTTGCGCCATGTCATAGTCAGGCAGAGCCTTACCACGCGCGATGTAATGGTGATACTGGTCACACGGGACAAGGACCTTCCGAGCGGCAAGGAGCTCATCGAGCGCCTTGTAACGGATTTTCCTCATGTAAAGAGCGTGGTGCAGAATATAAACAAGAAGAAGACCAACAAGATACTAGGCGATCACTCAAGGGTGCTCTTCGGCAAGGAAGCAATAGCCGAGAAGATAGGGCATCTTGCCTTCAGGGTGTCGCCGAGCTCGTTCTTCCAGGTGAACACCCAGCAGGCCGAGATACTCTACCAGGTGATAGAGGAGTTCGTGATAGCGGGTTTCACCAATCAGGCCAAGCTCATAATAGATGTTTTCTCGGGTACCGGTTCCATAAGCCTCTGGATGTCTCGCTTTGCCGAGAAGGTCTACGGCATAGAGGTGAACGAGGAAGCCGTGCGTGACGCTATAAGCAGCGCGGAGTTAAATGACATAAATAACTGCGAGTTCAGGCTCGGTGACGCGAACCTTGTTCTAAGACGCATGAAAAAGCAGGGCTTAAAACCCGATATTGTCATAATAGACCCTCCTAGGAAGGGCTGTACCAGGAAACTCTTAGATGACATAAAGGCCCTTAACCCGAAGCAGATTATATACGTCTCATGCGAGCCCACGACGCTCTCAAGAGACCTACATTACCTCGACAGGCTCAAGTACAAGACGCTTGAGATTCAGCCCGTTGACATGTTCCCGCAGACAGCGCACATAGAGTGCGTGGCACGCCTTGAGAGGAAAAAAACCAAATAGGGGGAAGGGCTATGCAGTACCTTTTTCTAGCACTGTTTATCTTTGTTATTCTTGTTCCGCTGATAAGCGCCATAAGGCGCATAAAGAGCCTCAAGTGGGAGAATACAGAATACAGGGAGCGCATGAAGGAGCTGGCGGACATAGCTGACAAGGCGAAGAGGGAAAGGGATAAAGCCGAGGAAGAAAAGAAGAAACTAAAAGAAGAAGAGGATAAGAAAAAAGAAGAGGAAAAACAAGCCGGCGAACAAGCAGAAGAAAAAATAGAAGAGCTGCCTCAGGAAGAGAAAGAGGCTTAATTAAAAGAAGAATATATCAGGGGGAAGCAGGTAGTGCGCTACTTAAGTTGCGCACTACCTTTTTTTATACTCCTTTATTTTGTCCTGTAAGGTATTCTCCACGCGCCCGAATTGTAATCATCATTACTTTCGTTCTGCATAGTGCCCGAATCAAGTACGTCAACCGTTAAATGCCTGTAGATTCTCGCGTTTGACTGTATGGTCCAGGAATTGGTATATTTTCCGTCATCAGCCACCTCGTCACCGTGCGTGGCGTCATCGAACATCTGCACCCTCCTGTGGTTGTGGCGGAACTTGCCGTAATGAAGGAATACAAACACCGGAGGGTTCCAGTCGTCTAAAGTATTATCCACTGTTGCTATGACCGTTACCTCGGTACCTTTTGAGAAATAAGGGAATTCCGTGTTTAAGTCCATGAGATTAAGTGGGTCATCTATGTAATACTCGGCGCTTCCATCCGGGTTAGTTCCCCTTAATTCCACCTGTGTTATGGATACTGTCTGGTTCACTGATTCCGTGAGCGCCACATCTGCGCAGGATAGCTCCTGGAGCTGCCAGTGTCCGAACACCTTCTCAAGGTATGCCTTTTTTGTCACAGTGTCGTCAATTGGTTTAGAGCCGGGATTCTTTATCCCGTCATCGGTCCTGTCAATGTAGAGTTTACCCTCAACCTGTTTTTGAACCGTGACATAAGCCGTATCCCCGGATATGCTTATACTTATCTCTCTTTCGGGAAAACCTTCCCTTCGCCTTCCCCATCCTACGGGAAGGGTTGCTTCCTGGGCGTCAGTGTAGAACGGCGCCAGTGACGCGGAACTTTGCAGTATCGGGCTGTAGTCCACATCCTCATCCTCTGTAGGGTCAATTAAAAACAGGTCGGGATTGTCATTTATTACCTCCTGTACCAGCTGCTGCTCGGGTACGCTCGATGTTACCGAGGTCTTGGCGCTTTTCGAGCAGCCCGAAACAAACGCTGCCAGTGTTACTGAAAGAATTACTAAGAATATTTTCCTCATTAATTTAGCCCTCCTTTAAGGTGTTGTTTCTAATAGCAATGACGCATTGGGTACGAAAAGGTTTACACTGGGAAAATTTTTCTTTTAATATATGTGGGTCCGTGTTATGATATAATGGAATATAAAAAAGAAACATTCTGCACTCAAAAGGATAGTCATGATAAAAGAAAATGTCAAGAAGTTATTATGTGAGATACCCGAAGGGGTGTCCCTCGTAGCCGCTGCAAAGGCGCGTACACCATCGGAGGTGCTTCAGGCGATAGAGGGCGGGGTAGAGATTATAGGCGAGAACTACGTGCAGGAGGCCCAGAGGGCCCATGCCATAGTGGGCCACAGGGCCAAATGGCATTTTATAGGCCATCTTCAGACCAACAAGGTGAAGAAGGCCGTTCAGATATTCGACATGATAGAGACTGTGGATACGCTTAAGATCGCCTCGGAGATAGATACCCATTGTGCCAGGATAGGCAAGATAATGCCTGTTCTTATCGAGGTTAACAGCGGTAACGAGGAGTCAAAAAGCGGCGTAGGTCCGGAGAGGGCGATAGAGCTTGTAAAGGAAGTGGCCGGGCTCTCAAATATAAAGGTCATGGGTCTAATGACCATAGCCCCTTATTTCGATGACCCCGAGAAGTCAAGGCGATATTTTTCAAGCACCAGAAGAATCTCTGAGGAAATAAAGGCATCAAAGATACAAAATGTGCAAATGAGGTATCTGTCTATGGGTATGAGTGATTCGTGGCGAGTAGCGGTGGAGGAAGGGTCCAATATGGTAAGGATAGGTACGGCCATATTCGGCACCAGGGACTACGAGAGATAACCAAAAAACTTGCTTGACAGTATATATAAATATATATATAATATAATTTCTGATTAAAAACACTACTAAACAAGGAGGGATCTGAAATGACGGCTGTTGTTGACAAAGAGAAATGCACGGGCTGCGAGGTATGCGTGGGCGTATGTCCCGTTGAGTCCATAACAATGGTGGACGGCAAAGCTGAGATAGATGCCGGGACATGCATCGACTGCGGCGTATGCGTTACTGCATGCCCGGAAGGCGCAATATCCATACCCTGAGGCAGGATAAATGACGCAATGCAAGGTGCAAAAGAACAAGTCCCGCTGCAACTGCTCGTATGAGCCCTGCAGCAGGAAGGGAGTGTGCTGCGAGTGCCTGCAGTACCACTGGGGCATGGGTGAGCTGCCTGCATGCTTTTTCCCGGATGACGTTGAGAGAACATATGACCGTTCCCTGGAAACCTTCATAAAGGTATGCAAAAAAAGGGGATGACGGGTCATGTCAACATGCCACACTCACAACCACGATCACAAGGGGTCGGTGTCAAGTCTCATAATAGATGAGCTCAAGCACCACGCGCCCTTCACGGTGTTCGGGGCTGTTACGGGTATCATACTGATGATGCTCTTCAAGAATATCCCCAGGACACTCTCCTACAACATTTTCTACACACTGCACCCGATGCATGTTGTACTTAGCGCGCTGGTCACGGCATCGATGTATGAGCGCCACAAATGCAGCACTGACAGGAAACTGTGCGACCTATGGGTGCTTCTTTTGATAGGCTACGTGGGTTCAGTAAGCATAGCCACCATAAGCGATTCGCTGATACCTTACCTGGGAGAGACCCTTCTTGACATGCCTCACAGGCATGTGCACATAGGGTTTATAGAAGAGTGGTGGCTGGTAAACCCGCTTGCCATAATAGGCATAGCGCTCGCATATTTTAGACCAAGCACGAAATTCCCGCACGGCGCTCATGTACTGCTCAGCACCTGGGCGTCGCTCTTTCATATAATTCTTGCCGGAAAAGGGGCCATGGGATGGCTCTCTTACGCGGCTGTATTCGCGTTTCTGTTCTTCGCGGTGTGGATACCGTGCTGTGTAAGCGATATAGTGTTTCCGCTTTTGTTTGTCAGGAAGAAAAAAAATATCACATGAAAGGAGGAAAAATGGCTATCAATGTAACTGATGATACGTTCAAACAGGAAGTCCTGGAAGAGAAGATGCCGGTACTGGTGGATTTCTGGGCATCCTGGTGCGGACCGTGCCAGATGGTGGCTCCCATAATAGAGGAACTTTCAAAAGATTACGACGGTAAGTTCAAGGTCTGCAAGGTGAACGTTGATAACGCGCAGGAAACAGCCGCGCATTACGGCGTGATGAGCATACCTACTATCGCGGTCTTCAAGGATGGCGAAGTGGTCGATAAGATTATAGGCGCAGCACCCAAGGCGATGATAGAAGAAAAAATGAAGCCCCATATGACATAAAGAGGGGTTTGCGTTATGACAGAAGAAAAAACACAAAAATATTTCTATAAAGTAAAGCTTAAATGGAAAGAGGCTAAAACAGGGGTGGTCTCATCCGGTGACAGGCCGGATATACAGGTGAGCGCCCCTGTTGAGTTTGACGGGCAGCAGGGTCTGTGGACAGCCCAGAACCTGCTGGTCGCATCTGTGGTAAGCTGTTTCATGACAACATTTGTATTCCAGGCCAAAAAACACGGACTGGAATTCTCTTCTCTTGACATAGCGGCGCAGGGCCTGCTCGAGAAGGTTGAGGATACCTTCATGATATCAAAGATAGAGCTCATCCCCCATCTTGTCATCTACTCCCTGGTTGATAAAGATAAGGCAGAAAAAGTATTGCAGCGCGCGGACCAGTTCTGCCTCATCTCAAACTCCATAAAATCCAAGATATTCCTCATCCCGGATGTGGAAATTAAAACAAAAGGAGCGTGACCACTATGCCTATAATGGAAATCACCGTATTACCGCTTGGAACCCAGACATCTTCGCTTAGCCAGTTCGTGGCGGATTCAGTTTCTGTCCTCAAAGACGAAAAAGATATCAAGTACCACCTGACAGCCATGGGCACCATAATCCAGTCTGATTCGGCTGAGAAGCTCTTCGAGGTGGCCGTCAAGATGCACAATGCTGTTCTAAAGAACAATGTACGTGTACTTACCGCGCTCAAGATAGATGACCGCAAGGACAAGAAGGTCACGGTTGAGAGCAAGATAGATTCGGTCCAGAGAAGCCTCAAGGACCGCTACAAGGGCAAGTGGATACGCAGGGGGGCACGTGGCGACTACAGGTAGGAAGAAAAACAACCAGATAAGGCCCCTTAAAATAACCAGGGACTATCTTAAACACGCCGAAGGCTCCGTGCTTATAGAATCCGGCAACACCAAGGTTCTGTGCGCGGTATCGGTTGATGAGAAGGTACCGCCGTTCTTGAGGGATTCAGGCAATGGATGGGTGACTGCTGAGTATTCAATGCTGCCAAGATCAACTAACAAGAGAATGATAAGAGACAGGGTGAAGATGTCAGGCAGAACCTATGAGATCCAAAGGCTCATTGGCAGGGCACTACGGTCCTGCATTGACCTGAAAAAGCTGGGAGAAAGAACTATCGTCATTGACTGCGATGTTATTCAGGCAGACGGGGGAACAAGAACAACAGCCATTAACGGCGCTTTCATAGCCCTTGCGGATGCCATTAAAAAAATGAAAAAAGAGGGTAAGGTAATTCAAACTCCTCTAAAGAACTATATAGCGGCAATAAGTGTTGGCAAAAGCAATAATTCCCTAATAATGGACCTTAACTACGAACAGGACAGCAGCGCAGATGTTGACATGAACATAGTCATGAATGACAAAGGGGAATTCATAGAGATACAGGGTACAAGCGAGAAGGAGCCGTTCTCAAAAGAAGAAATGAAGAAACTCCTATCACTTGCTGAAAAAGGCATAAAGCACATAATATCCATACAGAAGAAACTCATCGGGAAGTTATGAAAGAGATAGTACTGGCCACCAAGAACAAGAACAAGGTAAAGGAGATAAGAAAGATCCTGAGGGGCCTGCCCATCAGGATACTTTTTATAAAAGATCTCCCTGATGTAATAGAAGACAGAAAAACCCTAAAGGGAAATGCCGTAAAAAAAGCAAAAGAAATAGCTAAATATACAAACAAGACAGCCCTGGCCGATGATTCAGGCCTCGAGGTAAAGGCATTAAACAACAAGCCCGGTATTAAATCAGCACGCTTTGCAGGCCCGAAATGTAACTATATGGATAACAACAAGAAACTCTTAAGGCTTATGAAGAATAAAACAAATAGAAACGCTACATTTAAGTGCGTCATGGCGCTTGCAACACCAAAAGGAAAGACAACCACGGTACTTGGAATAGTAAAGGGCACAATCTCCACTAAAATGCAGGGAAAGAACGGTTTCGGCTACGATCCCGTATTCATATATCCACCATACAACAAGACTTTTGCCCAAATACCTCTTAAAACAAAGAATAAGATAAGCCACAGGGCACTTGCGCTTGAGAAAATAAGGCAAATAATAGAAAAGATGAGATGATTGACATATGCCCGAAATAGTGGTAATATAAAAGGGCATATTTTCTATTTAAACCTATACGGGGCGTGGCGCAGCCTGGTTAGCGCGCCTGCTTTGGGAGCAGGAAGTCCCCGGTTCGAATCCGGGCGCCCCGACCATTAATCTACTTATTAATAAAAGGAAACTGGTAAATGTATTTAACAGATTCGGAGATTAAACAATTAGAGTTACTGAAGAAGAAAACCCCTGCCCAGAGATTCCTTATGATGGCTGATTTGATTAATGCCCAAATAGAAGCCATGAGAGAAGGGTTGAAATATAAGAATCCAAAGATGAGCGATAAGGAAATAGACAAATGTTTTAGAGAAAGAATGAAAGAAATATATTCGATGAAATAATAGGATGGTTATACTTCAATGCCAGATGTAAGTGATAGTTCACAGATTGGTGAATTCGTACGAGATTTAATAAAGACAATAGAAAAAAACAATGAAATTACAAATATATTAAATAATTCTCTATTGAAATATACAACTAAGCTTTTTTGGCTAACATTAATAATATCTCTTATTATGATTGTGCAAATAGTTATAATGGTATGAAGCGCCTGTAGCTCAGTCGGATAGAGCATCTGCCTTCAATTAGGAGCCTTTGCGTGGAATAGAAACATGCAAAGTGGATGTGGCTATATGCAAGGATCCCCTCGAGTAAAATCAGGGCAATTTGCAGGCAACCGCTGAATGCAGGGTAAACGTTCGCACAAGGAGGTGGAAGTGCATCACACTAAGTACAAAGGGGATATTGGCTTAACAAAAGTTATCAGTGATCTTACAGAGAAGGGTCATACCCCGTGTATTCCGCTATCAGAACACTAGGCTTATGATGTTGTGGTTGTTCTTGATAACGGTGATGTTGTTAAGTTGCAGGTCAAGTACGCGGCTTTACAGGATAACGGGACTGTAGAAGTAAGGTTTAGAAGGAATTGGATTGATAAGCACGGTGTTCATTCTGAGCCATACGGAACAAAAGAATTTGATTATTACGCAATTTATTGTCCTGAAAAGGAAGCAATTCTTTATGTTCCGAATAATAAAAACTGTCCCAAGGCAATACGCTTCGACAAGCCTGCAAATAACCAGCAGAAAAGTGTGAGATGGGCGAACGATTACCTTGAACTAAAGCGAGAGTCCTCAGAGACTATACGCCACACACCTGAAATGGTGAAGACATAGTCCAGACCGCAACAGATTGTCTGGCCGAGGAAACTCGGTGCGGTAAGCTAAGCAGAGGGTCGGGGGTTCGAATCCCTCCGGGCGCGCCAAGTTTATTGACAATCATGTAAGAGGGGGACAAAAAGATGGAATTAAAAAGCGTTAAAGTTCCAGAACCAATGGTACCTTTGTTTGAGAAAGCCGAAGAATATGTTAAGGGATATTTTGACACGTTCACTTCCAACAAGACCGAGGGAACGATCACTATAGGCAAAGAGCGCTATATCCTGGTAAGGGCCAAATCCCTGAGACTTGATTTTGCGAAGAGTTTCGGTGAAGCTATGGGTTTATCTGATAACATGGCAGAAATAGCAGCCGATAATTTCCTCTATATCATGGCTAAATCCATAGGACAAGCAGATGCCAAGCATTTTGCCAAAGCACAGAACGTGAAAGACCCTATAGCCAAGCTGGCTGCAGGGCCAATCAGCTTTAACTATTCAGGCTGGGCGTTCGTGGATATATTCCCGGAAAGCAAGCCCTCTGCGGACGAGAACTATTTTTTAGTCTATGATCACCCTTATTCCTTTGAGTGCGAGTCATATATAGACGTTAACGGCGCAAACTCCAAGAAAGCCGTATGTGTCATGAATGCGGGCTATTCGGCAGGCTGGTGCTCAGAGAGCTTCGGCATAGATGTTGATGCAAGGGAAATCATGTGCCAGGCAAAGGGAGATAAGGCATGCAGGTTCGTCATGGGAGTAAAAAGCAAGCTTGACAAATACGAGGAATGGGCATTAGAGAATATCAAAAGATAACTAGAAGGAGCTAAAAGTGAGTTCTAACTTTTATAATAAAGTGTTTATAGCATGCAAGCCCTTTTTGGGAGAGCATACCGAGAGTTTTCTAAAAAGACAGATAGAATGGCATCTGTCTAAGAACCCGAATACACTGGCGCCTTCAGATAAAGAAGACTTAGCCCAGTGGATAATGATCTCAGCGGCACTGATTATAGGAAAAGACAAGGCTAAGGAACTATATGACAAAGTAATGAATTTATAGAACAAACCTTCCTTATTAAGACAATATAAACGGTAGAGCAAATGACTGTGAAGTTGTTTATTGCTTTGACAAAGTGTTAACAATGGGTAAGGTGTGACTATTGCGGTAAAGATATTTACAGAACACCTAAAGACTTCAAGAGATCAAAGAGTAAAAAATTTTTCTGCTCTGTAAATTGCCATTGTTCTTGGGAAAATGAGAATAGACGCTGCGGTGAGAACGCTCCCAACTGGGTATGTGGAAAAACAGTTTATAGAAGATTGTTAAAGCGCTATGGTAAAGAAGAAAAATGTGCTAAGTGTGGAATTACTGATAAAAGAGTATTAGTTGTTCATCATAGCGATAGCAATAGAAGAAACAATAAAGCGAATAATTTAATGTGGCTTTGTAGAAATTGTCATTATCTAGTTCATTATTATGAGTAATATTCTGGTGGCTATAGTGTAAGGGCAGCACGAGAGATTGTGGATCTCTTAGTACGGGTTCAAATCCCGTTAGCCACCCCACTTTTAGATTTATTCCCACAAAAATAGACTTCTAAAAATTTTATGTAATGCTTCTCTGATAATTAGGGTTTATAATAAACCTGAAGTTGACCAAAATACCCAAAACTAAAAAAATCCTTTCATTCTTTATTATAATCAACCTTCTCCTGAGTTTATTCTTCTTTAGCTCTTCTTTATACGCCCAATCCGACTTCTATCCTGCAAAGGTAAAAGATATCTCTGATAGAACCTATGAAAAGGCTGTTACAGACCTCTTGGATAATGCCAAAGAGTCAATAGTTATGTCTATGTATATTATAAGGCGCCTGGAGAAAGATCCCATTACCTTGTTGGTTCAGGACCTAAAAGCGGTCCTGCCAAGTTTGTGTTTCTTATAAAAACACTGCTTGAGGAACAGGGTACATCCATAGACTCTTTTATGAGAAAAGACCTATACCAGCGTTTTCATACGACCAAAAAGGTGTTCTTAAAGGGGCTTAGAGAGATAGATAAAAAGGAATAGGGGTAGAGAGAAATCAGTTGAATTATTTCATTTTGTTGGTAAAAAACAACCTGTCTGGGTTGCTTTTGGCTTTATCTGGAACTCCCTTGTTAATGAACCAACCATTTAGCGAAAAAGGCGGAAAGTAAATGAAAAAACTCGGATGTATCAAAGATAAATTTGATGATAGAGATTATTTAATGCGTGCATATCTGCCAGTGATAAAACTTCCAAAGAAGATTGATTATAGTCTTAAGATGTCACCAGTGAGAGATCAGGGAGAAGAAGGCACCTGCGTGGGTTTTGCCACAGCTGCCGGCATGAAAGAGTATCAGGAATTCCTTGACTACGAGAAGTTAGTAATACTTTCACCTCGGTTTGTTTATAGTGAATGCAAAAAGATTGATGGTATGCCTAGATTAGAAGGCACTACCATCCGCGCAGCTATGCAGGTGCTCAGTGATAAAGGAGTCTGCCAGGAAAAATTCTGGCCATATCAGCCACACCAGAAGGATAAACCAAAAGAAGGTGCTTCTAGTAATGCCGAAAAATTTCGCATTATTACTTATGCACGCATACTTAACCTAAATGAGTTGCGCTTGAGTCTTGCCACTAAAGGTCCCTGTGTTATTGGTGTAGAGGTTTTTGAAGCTATGATGAAGACCAAAACAGGTCTTGTGCCAATGCCAAAGAAACACGAGACTAGTTTGGGGGGACATGCATTTTGCGTGGTAGGCTACGATGATAAAAAGAAGGTTATTAAATTTAAGAACTCCTGGACTGATAAATGGGGGAAGAAGGGGTACGGATTCTTACCCTACGGCTATGTTGAGCGCTATATGATGGATGCCTGGAGCTCGGTTGATATCGATGACCCTAATCCGCTTACACTGGCAAGCGTATTGAATTACAGAGCCCGGGTTTTATAAAAAACAGAGTAGATACGCCTATTTTTTAAGCTGAAAGATATTAGTATTTCTAAGTTGAGTCCGTTTCGATAACAAAAACACAACAGTTATCCACTTTTTTGAATATTTCCCGCATCAATAGTCATTTCTTGTAATAAATATGACAGGAAAGAAAAATCTTGACTTTTATGTTCATTAAGTATATAATGTTCACTAAATAGTGAACATTCACAAGGAGTGAACATTATGAACAAACCTAAAGATGTGAAGAATATTTTTGCTGATAAAGCGACTCTTCTCTTAAGAAAGATGCTTTCTAATCCGGACAGGAAATGGGTAACACGCGATTTTACTGGTAAGGACGAAGTGAGCCTCGGCATGGCTCAAGGGGTTCTTGAGACCATGACTAGAAAGGGCTATATAGAAAGGGTTAAACGCGGTCCTGATAGTTTCACGCTTCTTACAAATACTCTGAAATTAATCGATGATTGGGTAGCGGCATATCATTTTGAACTAAACGACATCCATACCTATTATTCGCATGATAAGACTATTTTGCAAAAGCTTAAAGATTGTTTAAAAGATAAACAGTACGCACTTACTCTTCATTCCGGAGCTAACCTAATAACATCTTTTGTGCTGACCGATCAAGTTTATGTCTATTTTTCATCTGAGAACTGGGAAAAAGAGCTTCTTGATTTGAGGCAAAGACTTGAATTAAAAGAGCTTGTTAGTGGTGGAAATATTCACATTATCCGCCCTTTTTACCGAAACAGCGCGTTTTACAATACCCAAATAATTAAAGGCTATAAGGTTGTTTCGAGCTTACAGCTTTACCTGGATCTCTATAACTTTAAGCCCCGCGGAAAAGAGCATGCCGAATATTTAAGGCAGCATTTGAAAGAGAAGGGCAAAGGTTTCTATGAATCTTGAGAAAATAGAAGCTATATTTTTTAATGTACTTGAAGATATCAGGGATTATCTTCCGGATCTCACCCTTGTAGGCGGATGGATGCCCTATATTTACTCAAATTTTCTTTGGAAGACATCTGTTAAGAATCCCGTAACCACAGCTGATATAGATTTTGGCGTGGGGCAAACTGTTGCTAAAGTTTATTCAAAGACAATATTTGAAACACTCTCTTCTTTAGGCTATAAAGAGCACCATATCAAGTTGGGTAAAATATTTCCCGTTGTGCTATATAAAGAAAAAATCCCGGTAGAGTTTATTACATATCCGAGAGCGAATATTAAAGCTATAGAAAAGATGGTCGGCCAACAAATTCAAATAAACAAGATAGACAAATTTGATTTTCTATTGCGGCATCGGATTCCGGTAAGCATTAGGTCCAAGAAAAAGAGCTATACGTTGAATTGTCCAAAACCGTCTGCTTTTTTGTATCATAAGGGAGCAACTTTTATTGATAGGGAGGATGAGGAAAAGCAGGCCAAGGATTTGTACTATATGTACTTCATTTTACGCTACGCGCCTGATATTGATGTTATTCTGGAAGAAGTATCCCAATATAGGGAAAAGGGATACTTAAAGAGTATCGGGAATAATGTCAATAAGTTCTTTGGGAGGGTATCAAGTCAGGGTTGTCTTTTGATTGAGCAGGAGAACGGGCCTGATGAATATATCCATGACCTGCGACAGGACATTTTCGAAAGATTTAGAGGCCTAAGAGAGGTGTTGCAGAGGAATGTTGACTGAGTACATGCATTTTCTGGGTGAAGAGGGGATTAAGATGATCTTTGTTATATTAGAGACTCTGGTATAGGTCAAGCTATGCCTAAAAATAGTCATAAAGAATTATACGCCCAGCCATCTTTTCACTTGAGAAATAATGACAGTATTAGGTATAATACAGGCAGTATGCCGACTCTATTTTAACTATAGAATAGGAAGGTACATATATATTCCTCGGCAGATTATTGAAATCCAGAGGTGTACCAATGACATTTTACCCGAAATATACCATAACAGAAAAGATACTCAATAACCTTACAGCTATTGCCTCGGCCCGTGAGGTTATTGAGCAGTCATATCTTGTGCCGAAATGGGAAGCCTCGCTTCGCAGGCAGGCTAAACTTCACAACACACATTCCTCCACAGCTATTGAAGGCAATAAACTTACTCTTGAACAGGTTGAAGCTCTTGCACAAGGCAGAGATGTCATAGCTACCGATAAAGATAAAAAAGAGATCCTCAATTATCTGGAAGCGCTAGATAGACTGGATTCGTTCTCGGGGAAAAGTAAAATAAAGGTTCAGGATTTGCTTAATCTACATAATTTGGTATCAAAGGATGTTTTGCCGGATAATAACAAAAGTGGTGTTTTTCGCAACCAGCAGGTCTTTGTGGGCAGACGTGTTTTTGATGGTACGGGCTTTAAGGAAGAAGTGGAATATATACCTCCTGAGGCAAAAAATGTGCCTCACTTGGTGAAAGAGTTTATTGACTGGTTGAATTTTGATAAGACGTGGGAAATAAACCCGGTTTTAGTTGCTGGGATCGCTCATTATGAAATAGCCAGAATTCATCCCTTTATTGATAGCAATGGCCGTACGGCCCGTCTTTTTGCTACGCTTATCCTCTATTTAAGCGGGTTTGATCACCGCAGGCTTTTTGCCCTTGATGATTTCTATGATCGGGACAGGAAGGCATATTATGCGGCATTAAAGACAGCACAGGAGAATAATAACGATATTACCAAATGGCTAGAGTATTTTACGACAGGGGTTGCCTATTCGGTTGATGAGGTCAAAGAAGCGGTTTTGAAGTTAGGCTCAAAGAAAAAACGTATCTCAAAGAAACAGGTTTCTCTTACTGATAAGCAGATAAAAATCGTTGAGTTTATAAATACCCGCGGCAAAGCCACTAACAAGGATTTTCAAGCGATTTTTAAGGTTTCAGCCCAGGCGGTGCATAAGGAATTAGCCAAACTGGTAGAACTGAAAGTCATTAAACCCATGGGAGCCGGCAGATCTACTTTTTATGTTCTGGAGTAGAAATAACAGTTCCAGAGGGCTGATGATTAGGTTGATGATTAGGTTGATGATTATATGATGGCTAATAAAACCGGTTGCGTTCAGAAGGTCCAAAAAAGAGCCGATGGAAACCTGTGACTGGAGCAAATCCCTGTATTTATCAAAGATCCCAAAATATGAGCTTGAAGAGCTCAAAGATAGGCTTAAAACAGACTTTGCCCCCTTCAATTTCTTTTATTCTCAACAGGAGTATAATGAAAAATGCTTCAAAAATCATCACAATTTCGCCCAAAATCACCTTAAAGTCTTTATTAAAACTTTCGGCTGACAGATTAATGCAAGGGATGGTGTAAATATATATTTCATTTAGAAAAGGAGATACAATGCTACTAGACAAAATAGAAAGCGATCTAAAAGAAGCAATGAAATCAAAGGATTCTCTGAAGGTTGAAACTCTTCGTATGTTAAAATCAGCTTTGAACTATTATAAAATAGAGAAAAAGTTGGAAGAATTTAAGGATGAGGATGTCTTGACTATATTATCCCGTCAGGTAAAGCAGCATAAGGAGTCTATTGAAGGATTTGAAAAAGGCAACAGGCAAGATCTTATAGAACAAGAAAAAAAAGAGCTCGCTATTTTAGAAACATACATGCCCACTCAGGCAAGTGCTGAAGAAGTAGCTAAAGTTGTCAGTGAAGTAATAAAAGAGGTTGGGGCTACAGGTAAAAAGGATTTTGGAAAAATTATGAAACCTGTAATGGAAAAGTTAAAGGGAAAAGTAGACGGGAAAGTTATAAGCCAGAAAGTCGGGGAAGAATTAGCGAAGCTTGAGAAATCAGAGTAATATAATTTAGGAAAAGGAGGCAGTATATGGCTCAAATTGCAGAGGTAAAGGTTCAAGATCTGGATACGCGGAAGTTTATTGATGAGAAGGTGAAGGAGATATCTGATGCTGTGGGTGACGGGGAAGCTATAAACGCCCTGTCCGGCGGTGTTGATTCTTCCGCTGTTACAATGCTCGGGCATAAAGCCTTGGGTGACAGGCTTAAGACATATTTTATAGATAACGGCATTATGAGGGAAGGCGAGCCCCAGAGGATAGTTAAGATATTCAAGGCTATGGGAGTGAAGGTGGAGATACTGGATGCTCACAAGAAATTCTTTGCTGCTCTTCGCGGCCTGACAGACCCGGAGGAGAAAAGGGAAGCCATTACACAGACATTTTATAAAGATGTGTTCGGCAAGCTTGTTAAGGACAGCGGCGCTAAATATCTTTTGCAGGGGACCATATTAACCGATGTGGATGAGACTGTGGCCGGTATAAAAAGGCAGCACAACGTGTTTGAGCAGCTGGGCATAGATCCCCAGAAGGAATTCGGGTATAAAATACTTGAGCCGTTGATACAGCTTAGAAAAGACGGGGTCAGGAAGGTTGCTGAGGCAACTGGACTTCCGGAGTCTGTATTTAACAGGATGCCTTTCCCGGGACCTGCTCTCTGCGCAAGGGTTATAGGAGAGGTAACCGAGGATAAGATAAAGACGGTCAGAATAGCAACAAGCATTGTTGAGGAAGAGCTTGGTTCTTCCGGAGCTTTCCAGTACATGGCTATCCTTCATAATGACAGGGTCACGGGCATGCGTGATAACAAGAGGGATTTCGGCCTGCAGATAGAGTTGAGGTGCTGGGACAGTATTGACGCGAGGAAGGCAACTCCCACGAAGTTGCCTTATGATACGCTTACGAAGCTATCAAACAGGATGGTGACAGAGGTTCCGGGTGTTGTGAGTGTAACGTATAATATAACGACAAAGCCGCCGTCAACGATGGAGGCTATATAAGTCTTTAGGAAAGAGTAATATGAAACCATCCAGGCATGTCATAGTATCACTTGGTGTAGGGGCAGTGCTATCCCTGTGGCTAAATAATATGTATTTGTGGGTTATATGTCTTCTATCAGGTGTGCTGGTAGATGTTGACCATATTCTTGAATACATGATGGAATACGGCTGGAGGGATTTTACATTTTGGAAATGCTACAAAACATCAGAGAGTAGAAAATTCAAGAAGATGCATCTTGTACTCCACAGCAGTGAACTATTTCTTCTTCTGTGGTTTTTCGTTGTATACACCAGGAATATTTATCTTCTGGCGGCTACGCTGGGGTATTCTTTCCACCTTGGCCTTGATGCTATAGGAAACAGGATAGGTGTACGCTCGTATTCCCTCCTGTGGCGTGCCATAAACAGGTTCTCTGCTGATAAATTTTTGGGAAGGTAATAATGAGTAAAAAAACTGTAAGCAGGGTCCTTTTATATACAGTGCTTCTTGCAGCTGTTATTGTTTTTATGCAGATACTTGGAAGGTTCAAGTGGAAGGATTATACCAATGTAAAGGAATCCGAGGATTTTATTATATACTCTGATACAACTGAAGAAAAGACCCAGATGTACTATGATTTCCTGGTTTCCTTCAAGCAGCACTTCGAGGATAAGTTTTTCATCCCGGGAGAATACAGGCGACTCAAGGTATATATATTCTCCGATCCCAACAAGTACATGCAATTTAGCAAAAGAGTGAGATACAATACGCCTTACGGATTCTACCTGTTTAAGGAGAGGTTGCTTGTTTTTAATGAAGTATCAGGTATAGGCACACTTCTTCATGAGACGACTCACCATTTCAATCACAACTCAGGATGGGAATATCCCAAGTGGTTCGATGAGGGGCTGGCGGCTTTTTTTGAAAAGTTTCTGGCAATGGAAACCTCTCCTGGAACTTACGTGTTTTCATTTGGATATTTCAACCCGTGGAGGTTTGAGGAGACATACAATATACTTGTGAACTCAAACGGTTCGTTTAGGGATTTTATAGGTCATGAAAAGCCTGTGCAGTCAATGGCCAGAAGCTTTCTCCTGTTCATGCACAGGAAAGGACTATTAGGTAAGGCGATAGAGAAAATAACCGAGGGAGAGGATAACGAGAAGATCCTTGAGGGAATATTCGGCAAGAATATTTTAGAGATAGAAAGTGAATGGAGAGACTGGGTAGAAGATAGCCGTTCTGATGCCGATGTAATGCTAATGGACAGCAGTATTGTTCTAACTGAGGAACAGATAGAATACTGGACCAAAGGTAAAAGGGCCGTATGGGATCCTGAGAAGGAGATATATACGACTCACAGATAAAGCCTTTATATATAAACAGTTATAAAAGGAGGGAAAATGTGGCGTTACTCTTATTTGATTAGCTGGTTATTTTTTGGACTGATAATATACGTAATTTTCAGGGCAATATTTGGCCGCAAAAGCAAATATTATAAATGGCTGCAGAAACAGTTGCCCTTGTGGGAACAGGGAAATATTATTAACCCGGAGCAATCCGACAGGATACGAGGTCTTTACAAGCTTAAAAAGATAGATCCGGCAAAGAAAATGGATATGGTCAAGATTTTTTCCATTATAGGTGCAATATTTGTGGGTGTTGGGGTAATGTCTTTTGTAGCATCTAACTGGCAGAGGATGCCTAACTATCTTAAAACCATAAAGCTTCTGGGTACAACGAGTTTTACCTTGATATTAGGATATTACCTGAGCTATGAGAAAGAGGCTTACAGGAAGACAGGCAAAGCACTTGTTCTCCTGTCCAGTATTTTCTGGGGGGCTAGCATAGCTCTGATTTGCCAGATCTACCAGGTCCCCAGTTCGGGGAACTGGTTGATAATGCTTATATGGGCTTTTCCCATATTGCCTCTTGCGATAGTATTTGAGAATGAGTATGTATATATTCTCTCTTCTGTTCTTTTTGTTGCGTGGAACTATCTTTACAGTACAGCAAACAGTGTCCCAAACTATTTCTATCCTGTCATGGTATTTTTGCTTCTTATTCCTATGGGTAAAATGTCTATAATAGGCCAGAGAATTAATGTCCTGGCCCTTATAACTGCAGGTATTTATGCCGCCATTTGGAAATATGAGTGGGTCAGTCTGATAATTGGAGTAGGATTCCTGATTTATTATATACTTAAGAAAGATGAAAAGTTCTATTTTTATGGTGCCAGTCTTTCCTTCATAGCCTGGCTTTTCACATTCTCCGTAATTCATTTGAAACATCCCAATTTCTATTTTCTCATACCGCTTTCGGTGCTACTCTATATGACATACCGCAATAAAGTGAAAGAGAATATACTTTTTTGTATACTGAGTTTTGTGGTTTGGATTCATTTGGTCCTAAAAGCCTTTAATGCTATGCTCGAGTACAGGATAGATGGCATGTTTAATCTTTTTATGTTTACTTTGTTCATAGGGGCATTTCTGTATTTGGTGGGTGTCATATCGCTTAAGAAAGAATACATTTTCCATGAGAGTTATAAGAAAATGGGCTTCTTAATTGCTGCTATGACAGTATATTTTCTCTCCTTTAAGAACATATATCCGCATCAGAATGTAAATATGCTCTATGTTTCCGCTTCTGTTGGGCTTATGATAATAACGCTGATAGGCATTGGTTTTGGTTTTGTCGCCCGGTATTTTAACAGCCGCACAGATTACAAGGAAATTGGGACTCTTGTCGCAATATTGCTTGCAGGTGTTTTTCTTTTAATAAGCCCAAAGGCCGCCTATTTAAACGCCCTTGTTATGAATATACTGCTTATAGGCCTTGGCATAGTATGCCTTTTAATGGGGGTTGACTGGAAGAAACCATCTATTTTTAACTCAGGCATAGCAATTCTTGCCTTGTTTATCATAACCCGCTACATAGATGTGGCCTGGAAATTAAAAGAGAAATCTCTCTTCTTTGTTGTCGGAGGTTTACTGATGCTCGGTGGAGGGGTTGTTCTTGAGAAGCAGAGAAGAAAAATTGTAGAAAGGATGAAAATATAATGAAGAAAAAAAGAATATTTCTTGCTGTTATAATCCTGATTTGGATAGGTATAGCAGTATTTCTTATTGCTTCTAAGCAAATGACTCTATCGACAGGAACAAGAGTTGTTTTGCAGACAAGGCCTGTTGATCCCAGGGACCTTTTGCGGGGAGATTATGTTGTGTTGAATTATGAAATAACGAACCTTAATTTCGGGAAATTAGGAATTAGGAAAGAAAGACATTATAAACCTGGTGAAACCCTATATATACAACTTGAGAAAAAGGGGAAATACTGGAGTGCAGTTGATATAAAAGAAAAGAAAGACCGAGACAAAGGGAAGCTTTATATAAAAGGAAAAATTAAGCGTAGTTACGGGCATGAACTTACACTTCACTATGGTATAGAGAGCTACTTTGTACCGGAAGGCGAGGGTAAGGCTATAGAGAAGAGTATGAGAGGGGTTGAGAAGAGTCCGGTAACCGTGGAGGTTTATATAAGCGATTCAGGCAGTGCTGTCATTAAAAGGCTTTTCATAGATAATCAACCTGTAACATTCAAATAGAAGTTAATATTACAAATAGCAGTAGAAATTAGCGGGGTAATAAGTTTTTTACCCCGCTTTATTTTTTACTTGACATACCATAGGGGGGTATGGTATATGTTAAATCAGTGCTATATTTATCAATTCTGATTGGAAAGGAGAACATGAAAAATGGGACCATCAGTGCATACTGCGAAGTTACCTGATCTTAGGAGGATCGAAGGACAGGTAAGGGGTGTACAAAAAATGATAGAGGAGAAAAGGTATTGTGTGGACATATTGATACAGATGGTGTCCATCGTGAATGCCACAATAAGGGTCAGGAATGATATCTTCAGGAAACACATCGAGGGATGTGTTACAACAGCTTTGACAGGGAAATCAAAAGCAGAGAAACAGCAGAAAATTGATGAAGTTTTAGATCTGTTGAGCAGGTTTAGGGGGAGATAATTAATATGAAAAGGAGTGTTATTATAATAATCATTTTGGCGGCTTGTGTTTTTATTGCTACATCTGAGCATCTAATGGCCGGGGAGGAAGAGGGTGTGATGCTTGAAGCCCTGATTGATGAGGCATTGAGCAATAATCTTCGTATGCAGGCAGCACATGACAGCTGGAGGGCGATGGAGTATGAGATAATGCAGGCCAGCAGTTTATCTGATCCCGAGTTGGAATTTTCCTATTTCGGTGAGAATGTAGAAACAAAAGTGGGACCCCAGGAAAGAAAATATAGTCTATCCCAGATGATACCTTTCCCCGGGAAACTGGGCTTGAAAGGAAAAATAGCAGAAAAAGGCACCCGGATACTGGAAGAAAAATATGAAACCACTAAAAGGGAAGTTATAAAGAAAGTAAAAGAGATGTATTATGACATCTGGTGGGTTGATAAGGCTATCGAAGTGACCGAATCGGAAAAAGACATCGTTAGCAGCCTGGAGCGTGTCGCGAATCAAAAATTCGAAACCGACCAGGCTCCGCAACAGGATGCGATAAAAGCGCAGGTGTTAATATCCAACTTGCTTAATAAATTAATCCAGTTAAGGCAGCAGAGAAATAGCATGATACTTAAAATGAATACTTTATTAAATAGGCCGACGGATACATCACTCGGAAAATTGAGGGAAATAGAAATTATGGATTTTAACCATGCACTTTCGAATCTGCAGGGATTTTCCCAGGAAAACAGGCAGGAGTTGAAAATAGGGGTCTTAGGCATACAGAAAAAAGAGCTCCAGGTAGCACTGGCAAAAAAGGCATATTTGCCGAATTTCATGCTGGGTTTTAGCTATATACAAGTTGGGGATGGCTATACAGCCATGTCTGAGGACGGCAAGGATGCCTGGATGGGTATGGTCTCGGTAAATATTCCCATATGGTTCAAAAAGCTCAGGGCACAGCTCAGGCAGAATCAGCTGGATTTAGAAGCCGGCAGGAAAAGTTACAGGGACACGCAAAACAGCGTTCTCTCTGAAGTCAATGATGTATATTTCAAACTAAATACTGATAAAGAACAGATATCTTTATATGAAACACTGCTTATACCACAAACAGAACATGCATTTCAAGCGGCAAAAAGCGCCTATGAAAACGGCAAAGTCGATTTTCTAAACTTGCTTGACTCGGAGAGAGCTTTGCTCAATACACGGCTGCTCTACTACAGGACTATTGCCGATTATCATAAATCTATTGCTGCTATGGAGCGGATGGTAGGAAGAGACCTGTAAAAAAAGGAGAATTTTATAATGATGAGAGTAAGGAAAAAAGCAAGGTTGTTTTTAGTGGCAATGTTAGGTTTGGGATTGTTTTTGGTGATTTACGGCATAAAAATTTCCCAGGGGGTCACGAGGAGCCAGCAACAGGTAAACAGTAAGAAATATTCGGCGCAGCGTGACGGTGAGCGAAAAATTGTACATTACCGTAATCCGATGAATCCGGAAATTATCTCTGAGGTTCCAATGAAGGACGATATGGGCATGGATTATGTTGCGGTATATGAGGATGAGCTTTCCATACCCCAGGAGAAGGGTGTGACAGGCAATGTCAGCCTTGGGGCCACTCAGGTGAAAGGGGTGGGCATAGAAACCGTGCCGGTCAGGTTGCGTCATCTTCTCAAGGAGATCCGGACCGTTGGAAAGATAGCCTATGACCCCAAACTGGTCGTGGCGCAGACAGAGTTCATATCGGCGCTTCAGTCTCATGGAAAGATTTCAGAGGGTAATATTAAGGAAGCCATCGGAAGGTCCGAAGATCTTGTGGAGTCATCCCGTAGGAAACTCAGGCTTCTTGGGATGAGTCAGGGGCAGATTGAAGAGCTTGAGGGCACAAGAGATGTACAGGACAATCTGGTTTTGCCGGAACGCACGGTATGGGTGTACGCGGATGTATATGAGTTTGAGCTTAGCTGGGTTAAGGAGGGACAGGAATCTTTTATTACTACCACGGCTTTCCCCGGGGAGCAATTCAAGGGAACGGTGAGATCTATCAGTCCCACGTTGGATCCTAAAACCCATTCGGCTACGGTAAGAATGGAGATAGACAACCCGGACATAAAGCTTATGCCCGGGTTGTATGTGGAAGTTGTTATTAAGAGTATGTATGTATCTGCCGAGGGAAGTCACATGGTACTGGCTATTCCGCGTGAGGCAGTGATTGATACCGGAATAAGGAGGGTTGTGTGGGTTGATTTAGGAGACGGGAAGTTCCAGGGAAGAAACGTAAAGGTGGGCCCTGAGGTAATCACTGAGATAGAAGGAAAGATGCAGAGGTACCTGCCTGTATTGGATGGTCTGGAAGAAGGAGTCCTGGTAGTTACAAAGGGTAATTTTCTGGTAGATTCGCAGAGCCAGCTGACCGGCGAGGCATCCAGTGTCTACGGCGGCGCACTTGAGGCTGAAGGGGAAATAGTTCCCACAATGAAACATGCCCATTGAAACTTCGGGTAACAAACGAACAATGAAAAACAATACAAGGAGTTCTAAAAGTCAATGATTAATAAAAGTATAGAATTTTGCCTTAAGAATAAGTTCTTGGTAATAGCAGCTACGGTTCTTGTGATAGGCCTGGGGGGTATCTGGGCATTAAAGAATACACCGGTGGACGCAATTCCTGACATCGGAGAAAACCAGATAATCGTATTTACAGATTGGCCGGGGAGGAGTCCCAAGGATATTGAAGACCAGGTGATTTATCCGCTCACTATCAACCTTACCGGAATTCCCGGGCTTAAGGTTATACGTTCCACCTCGATGTTTGGCGTGGGGATAATCAATGTTATTTTCGAGGAAGGTATTGATTTTTACTGGGCCAGGACCAGGATATTGGAACGCTTAAACCTGGCACAGAAAGACCTGCCCAAAGAAGTAATACCTGTCTTGGGGCCGGATGCCACCGCACTGGGACAGATATTCTGGTACACGGTGGAAGGAAATGGTCATGATCTTGGTGAGCTTCGTTCAATTCAGGACTGGTATGTAAGATACCAGTTAAACTCCGTGCCCGGTGTTTCCGAAGTGGCCAGTGTTGGTGGATTTGTCAAACAATACCAGATAGACATTGATCCCAACAAGCTTCTTTCCTACGATATTAGTCTACACAAGATATTTAATGCAACACGAAATTCCAATATAGATGTAGGCGCGAAAGTTTTTGAAGAAAACGGAATGGAATTTATTGTAAGAGGGCTCGGGTTTATCAAGTCTGTGGAAGACGTAGAGAATATTGTCATTGGGGAGCACGGAGGGACCCCGATCTATATAAAGAATGTGGCAAATGTGGTCCTGGGGCCTGATTTCAGAAGGGGTGCCCTGGATAAAGAAGGCAGGGAGGTAACCGGCGGAGTAGTGGTTATGCGCTACGGCGAGAATCCGCTGGAGGTCATAGGAAGGGTCAAGGAAAAAATCAAGGATATTGAACGCGGGTTGCCCGAGGGTGTGAAAATAGTTCCTTTTTATGACAGGACGGAGCTTATCACGCGCGCTACCCGCACGTTAAGGACATCGGTGATATGGGCGGTAATAATCGCCGCTGTTGTAATATTGGCGTTCATGGGACATTTTTTAAGTAGCATCATTATATCGTTAATCCTGCCTATAGGGATACTTATCTGTTTCTTGATTATGTATATCCTTAAAACGCCCTCCAACATAATGTCTCTGGGAGGAATTGCAATCGCGATAGGGGTGATGGTTGATGCGGGTATAGTAATGACCGAGAATATTTATCGTCACCTGCGACAATCGGATAAAAAACAGGAAAAGCTACCGGTCATTATCCAGGCCGCCACGGAAGTCGGGCCAGCAATATTCTTTTCCATGCTGGTCATTATCGCCGCTTTTGTCGTGATATTCACCCTGCAGGGTCAGTCAGGAAAGCTGTTCCGCCCGCTGGCTATTACCACCACTGCCGCTATGGGAGCCTCGGCTTTTCTATCAGTCACTGTGATACCTGTCTTGTGTGCGCTCTTTTTGCGCAGGGGAAAGAACCCGGGCAGAAAAAATATACTCACGGGGCTGCTAACCAAAAGCTACGAGCCGGTTATTAGGTTTTCTCTCAAGCACAAAAAAGCGGTGATAATAGCAGCGCTTGCCTTTTGGCAATAAGCGTCATTCCTTTATTATCTATGAAGAGCGAATTTATGCCTCCCTTAAATGAAGGGGACCTTTTATTCATGCCTGTTTTACTCCCCGGAGTTTCTTTGACTCAGACAATGGAAGTAATGAAGCAGCAGGACCTTATCTTGAAATCTTTTCCGGAAGTGAGACAGGTAGTGGGTAAGCTGGGAAGAGCGGAGACAGCCACTGATCCCGCTCCGATCAACATGATAGAAACTATTATCAGTCTTAAGGAAAAGGATAAATGGCGCCCTGGCGTGACCAGGCAGGGGCTGATCAAGGAAATGGATGCCGCACTGAAGATTCCGGGAGTCAGCAACATCTGGACGCAGCCTATAAGGAATAGAATTGATATGCTGGCCACAGGAATTCAAACCCCGATAGGCGTGAAGGTTTTCGGTAGTGATCTTAAAGAGATAGAAAAAATAGCAATTGATATTGAGAATGTCTTAAAGAGCATACCGGGAGCCAGAAGCCCCTATGCCGAAAGAACAAGCAATAAACCCTATGTAGAGATAGAAATAGACCGAAGGGCTGCCGCCCGCTATGGAATAAACGTGGGGGAAATTCAACATGTTATTATGACAGCAATAGGAGGCATGAATATTACCACCGTTTTTGAAGGCCGGGAGCGCTATCCTATAAGGATAAGATATATGAGGGAACTGCGAGATAGCATTGAGGGCCTGAATAAAGTGTATGTTACTTCGTCTAAAGGAGCCAAAATCCCGCTTGGCCAGCTGGCAAAGATAGAGAAAATACCGGGTCCGGCCAAGATATCAAGTGAAAATACTTTCCCTTATGTCAGGGTTTTTGTGGATGTCGATACGGATAAGGTGGGTGTGGTTGATTTTGTGAACAAAGCACAGAAAATCGTTGAGGAAAAAATAAAACTTGCCCCTGGTTATTATATTTCCTGGAGCGGACAATATGAATATGAAATGCAGTCCCGGCGCAGGCTCATGGTGGTTGTGCCCATATCCATATTTTTAATATTCATGCTTCTGTATATTAAATTCAGAACCATTATGGTTCCCACTATTTTGATTGCTGCTATTCCTTTTGCCTTTACAGGCGGAATATGGTTTCAGTTCCTGCTGGGGTACAAATTCTCGACCGCCGTGTGGGTAGGCTATATTGCTCTTTTTGGAATCGCGGTAGAATCCGGAATTGTGATGATGGATTTTCTGGTAGAGTTTTACAGGAAAGAGGGACACATAAAAGGTGTATGGCCAACGGTGGTTGAAGCGAGTCTTCTCAGGATTCGTCCTATAGTCATGACTACTTCAACAACAGTATTTGCCCTGTTTGCCGTTATGTTTTCCACAGGTTCGGGTTCAGAGATAATGAAACCTATTGTTGCCCCAACAATAGGGGGCTTGGTGAGCGCGACTTTACTAAATTTAATAATTGTACCTGTTTTATTCGCATGGACCAAGGAAAAGGAGATAAGGAAACTGGAAGCAGAGGATAGTAGAATAAAAAACTGACGTCTTGTGCTTAAAGCACGAAAAGGAGGCATAAATGAAAAAGATTATTTTTTGGGTTGTAACTGGATTATTTATCTTTAACTGGGCCATTCCATGTTTGGCAATGGATATGAGCGAGGATAAACAAAGTAATCAACATAAGCATCAGCCGCAGATAGTTAAAGAGGCTCCTGAACCTGTGAACGCGGATGCGAAGATATGTCCGGTTTTGGGAACAAAGATAGATTCTAAGACAGCGGTAGAGCATAAATATAAAGGTAACACATATGTGTTATGCTGTCCAGCTTGCATAGATGAATTTAATAAAGCCCCTGCGAAGTACATTTCTATTTCCCCGCCGTTATCCGGCATATTAAAGGAAGGGGTAAGGGAGATTGAAGTTACCGCAAGCAAATTCGAGTTCTTGCCTGAGCCGATCGGAGTCAAATTGGGGGAAAAGGTAAGATTGAAAATACGTTCTCCGGATGTCGACCACGGAATTGGTATTAAAGAGTATGGGATTAACAAAGCCGTTAAAAGAGGGACAAAAGAACAAGTTATTGAATTTACGGCAAATAAGGCTGGGACCTTTGTGATAAACTGTACAGTGTTTTGTGGGGAGGGACATGGAAAGATGAAGAGCAAACTGATAGTACAGGAACCAGCCAAGAAATAAAGGATAAGGGTAATTGGTAAACTGGCTGACTTTTCTTTAAAGAAAGAGGTGCATAAAAATGAAAAAATTAATTATATTAGCAATTGAGATAGCAATGTTAGTAAATGTTGGAATTGCTTCAGCAGCTAGTAATGCAGATCTAGAGAAACGTATAGATGAACTTGAAATACAAGTTGCGGATCTTCAGGAAGCATTAGTGGCGTTGCAAGAAGCAAAAACTATATCAAAAACTTTAATTCAGAGTGGAGTGAATTTTGGATCGGGTAGCGGTCCGGGATCCTCCTCAAGCGGTATGGGAACAGCCGGGTTTTAAGGGTTAAGAAAATCAGTTAAAATAGGGAACGAGTCAGCCAGTTCCCAAATAAAACATTGAGGTGATAGTCGGTGAAGCTAATAAAGGCGTTTATAAGGACCTTCATGGCGGAAAAAGTTATTGAGGAATTGAAGAAGATAAAAGCCAGAGACATCACGGTCGTAGATGTCAAAGCCCTGGGTGATGAGGTTTCTCACGAGGGCTTGGAGATATCAGCTGAATTAGGAAGTACTTATACGACAATGGTGAAGATTGAGTTTGTTTGCAGGGATGAATATGTCTCCAAGACAAAGGATGCCATTATGAAGGCCGCGAAAACAGGTTATAAAGGGGACGGTATAATAGCCATTTCCCCTGTGGAAGAAGCTGTGAGTATAAGGACTAGAGAAAAATTAATATAGGCGTGCGCCGGTAGTGGTATTGTATTCATCTGCTTCATTTCGATGAAAACAGCCCGAAAAGTCTTTCGGGCTGTTGTTTTTGTCTCTATTAAAAAAAATTAATTTTTTACTTGACAGGTTTTATGTATTGATGTATACTTAAGTAAAGTGATTAAGATAGTAATGTAAAGAAACAAGGGGGAAAGATGAGGATCTCGGCAAGGTGTGATTACGGATGTAGAGCTCTTCTAGGGCTATCCCTTCACTGGCCCAGCAAAAAACCATTGCAAATACACACGATTTCAGAAAGGCATAATATACCTATAAAATATCTGGTGCAGATCATGATACAACTGAAAAGAGTCGGGCTTGTAGATAGTGTGAGGGGTAAGCGAGGGGGATATATACTGACAAGGTCTCCGGATGAGATAAGCCTGGGCGAGGTAGTAAGGGAGATCGGCGGGGCGCTCCTGCCGTTGGCACCAACAGTGGCAAAGAAGGATTCTGTGTTTGCAACCATCTGGGAAGAGACCGAGCGATCCATCGCCGATGTATTAGACAAGGTTACCTTCGGGGATATTGCGAGCAGGGCGAAAGCGAAGGAAGGGACCATAAGTTATCAGATATAATTTTTGGGGTGATATGTAAATAATGTTTATAGTAAATATAACGTTGTTTATATATAAAAATAATAATAAAAAAGGGAGGTTTTGATGATGAGTTTGCTGGAAAACAGGGATGATTTGAAGGAGCTGGTGGAGAATTTGAATTTCAAGGAGAAGGTGGACAGGTCTCTAAAGCTAATAGAGGAGGCATATGCAAAATACGGCGACAGCCTTGTTGTTGCAAACAGCCTGGGTAAGGATTCTGTGGCCGTGTGGGATCTCGCGAAGAAAGTAAACCCAAAAATAAGGGGCTTTATAGTAACAACGAGGTTCAAACCAAAGACAACGGTGGAGTTCATGCATGAAGAGGTAAAAAGATATCCGGAACTCAGAGTCTTCAAAAATGATACCGATATAAAAGATAAGCTCTACGAGACCGATCCTGACACATGCTGCGATATCCTTAAGGTGGAACCCACAAGAAAAGCCATAGAGGAAATGAAAGTCTTCTGCTGGGTTACAGGGCTTCGCTGCACAGAGGGAAGGACCAGGACGGATTTCAAGGAAGTGGAAGAGAGGGACAAAGGTCTTGTAAAACTAAATCCCATACTCATATGGAAGGAAAGAGAAATCTGGCAGTACCTGGCACTAAACGAAGTGAAGGTCAATCCGCTCTACTCACTGGGATACAGGTCCCTGGGATGCGCGCCCTGCACAAATATTTCCACGGGCGATGACGAGAGAGCCGGACGCTGGCTCAACACGAGCAAGTGCGGCGGGGAATGCGGTATACATACAAGGCCGCTTAAAGTAAATGTAGAGGGTGATGGTATTTAATGAAATATGTTTTTTTAGCAATAGTAGCCGGTTTGTTTGCGCTGAACATGGGAGGAAGCAATTTTGCTGCCTCCTTTGCGGCGGCGTACGGCGGAAAGGTTATCTCTAAGGCAAGAGCGCAGGTACTCTTCGGGGTGTTCGTGTTTCTTGGCGCTCTTATATTAGGGGGTCCGGTCGCAGAGACTCTAAGCAGCAAGATAATTCCTGCCGATGCGATGAATTTTAACACGGTAATGATAATTCTCGTATCCGCGACAGCGAGCCTTTTTGCATCAAATCTTCTGCACGTGCCCCAGTCGACAAGCCTGGTTACTGTAAGCTCAATACTGGGGGTGGGGATATATTACGGCAATGTGCAGGGTAAGACATTACTATACCTGGTGCCTTTCTGGATACTGCTTCCTGTTACGGGATACGTTCTAACATATTTCTTAGGCAGGGTTGTATACCCGCCCAGGAAGAGCAATTTCTGGATCTATGAGAAACTGGTCAATCACAGCCGTAAGCTTAAGGCTTTTGTTGTTATAGCAAGCTGCTACAACGCTTTTTCAGTAGGGGCCAATAATGTGGCTAATGCAGTAGGTCCTGTTGCCGGAGCCGGGATTATTAACAAGACGCTTGGCCTCGCGCTTGTCGCACCTGTTTTCGGCGCGGGTGGCGTTGTATTACACGGTTCTCTTGAGACAACAAGCAAGAAGGTAGTGCCTCTTGGGCTCTTGACGGCTACCATAATACTTCTTGTTACAGGAACTCTTATGATAGTGGCCTCTTTATTCGGGGTCCCGCAGTCATTTGTAATGATAAAGGTAGCATCAGTATTTGCTATCGGGGGGCTTAAGAACGGGCATAAACTGACGTTTGCGGACCCTTTAACGAAAAAAACGTACCTGACATGGGTAGTGACCCCGGTTATAGCGCTTACAGTGTCATTTTTACTTACCCAAATCTTTGGTTAAAAACAGGATAAGGATATGTTCTATTTAACTAAACAACAGGCAGAGGAGCTCATAAGGCATGCGCTTAGCGAATCGCCCAATGAAGCATGCGGCATACTCTCCGGCAAGGATGGTAGAGTTTCGAAAATATACAGGATGGTTAATACGGATAAGAGCGTGAAAACATTTTTCATGAACCCAAAAGAACAGTTCAAGGTGATGAAAGAGATAAGAAATGATGACTTGGAAATGGTGGGTATATATCACTCTCATCCTCAGTCAGAAGCTTATCCTTCAATACATGACGTGAAACTCGCTTTCTATCCAGAGGTGACGCATTTAATAGTTTCCCTAAAGGATAAACCGAGTATCCGGGCTTTCAGGATAATAGACGACAAAATAACCGAAGAGGAAGTAAAGATAAAGTGAACTTCGTGGTTGTGGGTACAAATCATAAATACAGCCCGGTATCATTTAGGGAGAGATTATCCTTCTCAAGTAAAAAGCTAAGAGAAACTCTTTCTTTGTTAAGCCAGAAGGAACAGTTCTCCGGAGCCGTTATCCTTTCCACCTGTAACAGGGTTGAGGTTTATGTAAGTATAAAGGATCCACAAAACGGGGTAAGGGAACTGGAGGATTTTATCTCCGGTCTCTACGGGATTGATAAAGGAGAACTTTCTTCTTATACATACTCATACAAGAAAGAGGATGCCGTAAAACATCTTTACTCTGTTGCCTGCGGCCTTGATTCGCAGATTCTCGGTGAGACACAGATATTAGGACAGCTAAGAAATGCATTCAGCAAGGCCCAAAGTGTGGGTTCTGTAGATGAATTCCTACAAAGTGTATTTAATTCTGCAGATTTCTTCGCAAAGAGGATTCATAGGCAGACGGGGATATCCGAAGGAAGGGTATCTGTGGGGAGCCTGGCAATAGATTTTATAAAAGAAAAATTCAGGGGAAGTCTTTCTGAAAAAAAGGTCGTGATAATAGGTGTGGGTAAAGTTACAGAACTTGTGCTTAAATACTTAAAAGATGAGCATCCGGATGTGGTCTTTATCTCAAGCAGAACTTACGCCAAAGCTAAAGAGCTTGCGGGCCGTATAGAGGCCGCCATAGTCAGATTTGACAAGCTCGGGGATTTCCTTAAAGAGGCGGATATAGTTATAACGGCTACGGGCAGCCCCCATTTTGTTATAAAGAAAAGCATGCTCGAAGGTATTAAAGACAAAAAACTCCTTGTAATGGACCTTGCCGTACCCAGGGATGTTGAACCCGGGGCAAAAGAGTTAAAGAACATAGACCTTTTTACCCTGGAAGATCTCGATGCTTTGGCTAAGAAAAATATAGAGAAAAAAGAAGAAGAAGCAAAGAAGATAAGGCATATCATAAACACAGAGGCAAAAAAATTATGGAAAAGACTTACAGAATCGGAACCAGAACCAGCCCTCTTGCCTTAAGGCAGGTTGAAGAGGTCCTGGTTTCTCTGGGAATTTATAATATCCTTATTAAGACAAAAATAGTCGGGATAGATACCATTGGGGACAAGGACAAGCTCACACCGATATCCCATGTAGAAGGAAGTGATTTCTTCACAAGGGATATTGATGAGGCTCTGCTTAAGGGTGATATTGATTTTGCCATCCACAGCGCAAAAGACCTGCCCGATATACTTAGTAAGGGCTTAACGATAGCTGCTCTAACAAGATCGGTGGATCCTTATGACGTGCTGGTCTCAAGAGAGGGATTAAGTATTAAAGAACTTCCGTATAAAGCAAGAATAGGGACAAGCAGCCTGCGGCGCAAAGAGGCCCTGGAGAAATTCAGGCAGGATTTTAGAGTTGTAGATATACGCGGCAATATTGGAGAGAGGCTGCATTTACTTGATAATGACAGAGGATTAAACCTGGATGCCATAGTAATCGCGGCAGCAGGCCTCCTGAGGCTGGGACTGGCGCACAGGATAACCCAGAGGTTACCCTTTGATATTCTTTCGCCACATCCCCTGCAGGGATCTCTGGCGATCGTGATAAGAGAAGAGGATTCACAACTGGCGGATTTGTTGGGGAGAATAAATTCAGCGGGGAAAGTGCTTATATGAGCGCAAAAGTCTATTTAGTCGGAGCAGGACCCGGGGCACATGATCTTATAACCGTAAGGGGATTAAATATCCTAAAGGAAGCTGATGTGGTCATATACGATTATCTTGTAGACAAGAGCCTCCTCGAATACGCAAAAGATGAAGCAGAACTTGTGTGCAGCGGAAAGCTGGCTAAAAAGGGAAAATATTCGGACGGCTCTTACATAGAACAGGATAAGATATCTGAGTTGGTAATTAAAAAAGTTAAAGAAGGCAAGAAGGTTATAAGGCTAAAGAACGGGGATCCTTCTATCTTCAGCAGAAACATTGAAGAGCTCGAGGCTATTGAGAGGGCCGGGATAGAATTTGAGATAGTTCCGGGGATAACCGCGGCCGGCGCTGCATCGTGCGTTAGCGGAATTCCTTTAACAGACAGGAAATTTGCCTCAAGCTGTGTTTTTATTACAGCTCATGAGGATCCGGCAAAGCAGGAAAGTTTTATTGACTGGGATGCCGCAGCAAAAAGCGGCACGGTTGTGCTGTATATGGGGGTGGCTAATTTAGAGAAGATAACCATGCGTCTTATTGAAGCGGGTAAGCCGGTAAATACCTCGGCAGCTCTAATGCAGGATGTAAGTTTGCCCAGCCAGAGGATTTTAACCGGTACGCTAAAAGACATAGCACAGAAGGCTAAGAAATATAAGATAAAACCGCCCGCGATAGTTATAGTGGGTGATGTTGTAAAGTATGAGAAGAAATTCAACTGGTCCAGGAAGAACAAAAGCATCCTTTTTACAGGATTGTCTGATGAAAGGTTCTTTATAGAAGGCTCATATTATCACCTGCCTCTTATCAGTATAGAAGAGCTGGATGATTACAGGGACTTTGACAGCTACCTGATGAGGATACAGTCTTTTGACTGGATAGTGTTCGCGAGCCGTTACGGTGTTAAGTATTTCTTCAAGAGGCTTGCGGCGCTCGGATATGACTCCAGGAAAATTGAGGGTATAAACATAGCCGCTGTTGGACGCTCAACAGCCGAGGCGCTTCTTGGTGTCGGTATAAAAGCGGATCTTATTCCAGAAGATGAGTCCTCAAAAGGCCTTGTGGAGAGATTAAGGAAAGAGGGTGTTAAGGGCATGAGCATATTTATGCCACGCTCGGATTTGTCTGATAAGGGGTTAAAGGAAGACCTTGAAGCACTCGGGGCCCGTGTCAGCGAAAGTGTTGCCTACGCCAACGTCATATCAAAGGATCTGCCGGATATAGTTTTAGATGATTTTGACCAGATCATGTTCACCAGTCCGTCAACCGTCAGGAGTTTTGTAAAAAGATATAAAAAGGCACCGAAGAAAACAAAGATAAAATGCATAGGTGATGTGACCTTCAGGGAGGCACAAAGATGCAAACTGTTAGACTAAGAAGACTAAGAGAAAAAGATAACATAAGGCAATGGGCGAGCGAGACCCAGCTTCTTGCCAAGAACATTATCCTTCCTTACTTTGTAGTGGAGGGAGAAGGTGTTAAAGAACCGATTTCATCCATGCCGGGAATTTATCATCTCTCAATTGACAACCTGTTAAAAGACATATCAGGAGCTGTGGGTATAAAGTCAGTTCTTTTATTCGGCCTTGGCACAGAGAAAGACGGCTTAGGCTCCGAAGCATATAACCATAACGGTGTCATCCAAAGAGCTGTTAAGGCAATAAAAAAAGAATTTAGCGATATAGTTGTGCTTAGTGATATATGCCTGTGCGGGTATACATCCCACGGGCATTGCGGGATAGTCAGGGAAGGCCGAATAGATAATGACGCGACACTTGATGTGCTGGCAAAGGTTACCCTGTCCCACGCTGACGCTGGTGCTGATTTTGTTTCTCCGTCTGCGATGATGGACGGGCAGGTAAGGGCAATTAGAGGCTCACTGGATAGGGAAGGCTTCAAGGACACAGGCATCATGGGCTATAGCGTCAAGTACGCATCGGGATTCTACGGACCCTTCAGGGAGGCACTTGAGAGCACGCCGCAGTTCGGGGACCGTAAGAGCTACCAGATGGATTACAGAAATGCCAACGAAGCTCTCAGGGAGATCGCTCAGGACATAGCAGAAGGCGCTGATATTGTAATGGTAAAGCCCGCTCTTTCTT
>JBDRDD010000027.1:0-34313 GCA_043821115.1 bacterium
TATGCTATAATCTCATCTAAATTGTATGGTGAGCATGAATTGCATAACTTCCGTAATTCTGCTATTTATTCCACATGTAATGACGGGACGATAGTGGTATCTTCAGACGGAAAAACGTGTCAAATCTCCACCGCAAAAGAACACCCCAAATAAAAAGTAAGGGTTTATAAAAAAAGCCTTGCCAAATTATATAATTTATAGTATATTAAAAGTTCATTTAAGTAGGTGAAAAATAATTGTGAAAAAGTCTAAAATACTGGTTATTAAATACGGCGGAAGTATCCTCAAAAACAAGTCCTTAAAGAAAGGGCTTGTAAAAGATATAATAGCCCTCAAAAAGAAGGGTTTTGCCCCTGTTATAGTGCACGGCGGCGGCGCTGAGATCAACACCTTTATGCACAAACTCGGTAAAAAGCCGAAATTCGTACATGGTTTGCGTGTGACGGATAAAACCACGATGGAAATAGTGGAGCTTGTTCTTTCCGGCAAGGTTAACAAGGATATAGTCAACCTTATTAACATCTCCGGGGGTATCGCCGTTGGACTGAGCGGGAAAGACGGCAAGCTTATACTCGCCAAGAAAAAGAAAACAAAGTATAACCTCGGTTTCGTAGGGGAAGTCAAGAAGATCAACACTGGTTTAATAGAAGCTCTCCGGAAAGACTTTATACCTGTTATCTCATCCGTAGGAGTGGACGAGAAAGGTATTACATACAACATTAATGCTGATGAGGCTGCCGCAGCCATAGCGGCGGCGCTTAAGGCCGACCGACTGGTACTGCTTACCGATGTTAACGGAGTTTTGATGAAAGAATGCGAATCTTCCTCATGTATTCCCACAATTAACGTGTGTGACATTAGCGGGCTAATTTCCTCCGGCGTGATAACAAAAGGCATGATTCCCAAGATGAAATCCTGCATTAACGCGCTTAAGGCTGGGGTAAGGGAAATAGATGTCATCAACGGGACCAAGAAGGATGTTCTCAAGAGCTTGATACAGGGAAAGAAAACAGGAACAAAAATAGTCTAAAAGTAAAGGGAAGGCCATGGATTCAAAAAAAATAATTTCTCAGGACGCTAAATACATAGTCCCGACGTATACACGCAACCCTCTTGTGATAGTAAAGGGTAAAGGTATGAAAGTGTGGGACAGCCGGGGACGGCAGTACCTGGATTTCTTTCCGGGCTGGGGTGTCAGCGGTTTAGGGCATTGTCCTGATAGCGTAATAAAAGCTATCAAGAAGCAGGCGGATATACTGCTTCATATCCCTAATAACTATCACAACCTTCTCCAGGGAGCCCTTGCAAAGCTCCTGGTCAAGATGTCGTTTAAGGGTAAGGTGTTTTTTTGCAACAGCGGAGCCGAGGCTAACGAGGCGGCAATAAAGTTAGCCAAAAAATGGGGGCAGGAGAAGGGGAAGTATGAGATAGTCTGTATGCTGGGGTCTTTTCACGGCCGGACCATAGGTGCGATTACGGCAACAGGTCAAAAAAAGTATCAAAAGGATTTTAAGCCTTTGGTCCCGGGGTTCAAGCATGTGCCTTTTAATGACATAAGTGCGTTAAAGAAGGAAATGGGCAAAAAGACGTGTGCTGTTATGCTGGAGCTCATACAGGGAGAGGGTGGCATAAACGTAGCCGATAAGGGATTTGTCAAAGAGGTGCGGAAACTCTGCAACAAGCACAATTGCCTCTTGATTATTGATGAGGTCCAGACCGGTATAGGAAGAACAGGAAAGATGTTCGCATACCAGGATTATGGCATAGAGCCTGATATTATGACGCTTGCAAAGGCCCTCGGAGGAGGCATGCCGATAGGGGCTATGATAGCCGCAGACAAGATAAGCTCTGTATTGGGTCCTGCAACGCATGCTTCGACGTTTGGCGGCAGTCCCATAGTATGTGCCGCCAGCATAGCGACTCTTGAGACTATCAAGAAGGAAAAGCTTATTGCAAATGCCAACAAAATGGGCCGCTATCTCTATGATAAGCTTGTCAATCTTCAGGAAAAATATCCAGTTGTTACTAGGATAAAAGGGAAGAGCCTCATGGTTGGTATAGAGTTGTCAATACCTGGAGACCCTGTTTTCAAAGAATGTGTGAAAAGAGGGCTCTTAATAAACTGTACTCAGGGGAACATACTTAGGTTTCTCCCGGCATTAAATGTTACAAAGGAGCAGATCAACAAAGCCGTAAGTATTATCGACAAGGCAATCTATACTGTGACAAAGGAGACTAAATAGTGAAAGTAAACGTATCTAAACCGGAATCCTGGAAGGTAGTGCTGGACATAGAGTTACCTCAGGATATGGTAAACCAGGAACTCGAAGATATATTTTTGAAACTCCAGCGTTCGGCTGTATTGCCGGGATTCAGGAAAGGTAAAGCTCCTCAGGAGATAGTAAAACAGCAGTTTACACAGCAGGCGATGAAGGAAGCCATTGAGAAGCTGGTGCCAAAGGCCGTTGATCAGGCCCTGCATGAGCACAATATAAGCCCGGTAACTACCCCGTCTGTTTATGATCTGGATCCTAACAAGGACAAACCCCTTACATTCAAGATATCCGTGGAGGTTAAGCCGGAAACGGATCCTTCTTCCTACAGGAAGATCAAGATAAACAAGGGTTCTTCAGTTGTGACGGACGAGGATGTCCAAAAACAAATTGACACACTCAGGGAGAGAAGCGCAAGGCTGATACAGGCATCTCATGATACGGTACAGGAAGGGGATTTTGTGGTGGTTGACTATGAAGGTCCAGGAATGGACACTACCAAGGATCCTTTCAAAACAGAAAAAAGGAAAAATCAGCTGGTCAAAATAGGCGATGAGGGAATAGAGAAATTTTTCCCTGGCTTCACCAAGCCTCTTATAGGTGCAAAAGCAGCAGATCAGAGAGAGTCCAAGGTAGTCTTTCCCAATGACCACAATGACAAGAAACTTGCCGGCAAGGAAGCAACCTTCAATATAACCGTTCAGGAGATAAAAGAGAGGCAATTGCCAGAGGTCAATGATGAATTTGCCAAGGAAGTCGGTTTAGATAGTATCTCTGTCTTGAAGGATAATATCCGAGAGAACCTTCAGAGCCAGAGAGACGCTAAAGTAAAACGTTCCATGGAAAACCAGCTTATTGATGATATTATTAAGAACAACGAGATAGAATGTCCGCCTTCGCTTGTGGAGCAGGAAATGGATTATATTGTGGCTAGAACCAAAGAGTACTTCGCAAGGCAGGGGATAAACCCTGCCCAGATGGGGGCAAAGGATGAGGAGTTAAGAGAAAAATGCAGGGAGGACGCACTTAGAAACGTAAAGGCGCACCTGCTTCTTGAGTCTATATCCAAGAAGGAAAATATTCAGGTGAGTGATGAGGAATTTGACAAGAGGTTGCAGGAAACAATTGAGCATAACAAGGATGCCTCTGATAAGGTCAAAGAACACTTCACCAAGTACAAGAGCGATATAATTGCCCAGATGGTGCAGGAAAATACTTTTAAGTTCCTCTTGGATAATGCAAAGGTGAAAGAAGTAAAGTAATTTAGTTTTTTGAGAAGTTCATTTTAGTGTAAAGGAGGTAGGTTATGCCTGAGGTAATTCCGACAATTATTGAGCGGTGGAATCAGGGTGCGGCGGTTGGTTATGATCTTTACTCGCGTCTGTTAAAGGACAGGATAATTTTTGTAGGCGGCTGGGGAGGTGCGGTTTATACCGAGTCAGCAAATCTCATTATAGCGCAGCTCTTATACCTTGACTCTGAAGACAGCAAGAAAGATATCTATCTCTACATAAACAGCCCTGGCGGAATGGTAACAGCCGGGCTCGCGGTGTATGATACGATGCAGTACATTAAGGCCGATATAACCACTATTTGCATGGGGATGGCGATGAGCTTTGGGGCACTGCTTCTTGCCGCCGGCACAAAGGGAAAGCGTTATGCTCTCCCGCATTCGCGCATCATGATTCACCAGCCTCTTATAAGCGGCGGTGGAATATCGGGGCAGGCTACAGACATTGACATCGAAGCAAAAGAAATACTGCATGCGAGGGAAAAACTCAATATGATACTAGTCAAACATACAGGCCAGTCTCTGGAGAAGATACGGCAGGATACGGAGAGGAATTTCTATATGTCCAGTGAAGAGGCCAAGGATTACGGTATCATAGACAAGGTCATAGTAAATCAGGACTAAAACTTTTACTTTCGGAGGGTTAAGCAGCAGTGAAGAATAACATACTTGATAAGAGGATGGAAATCCCGGATAAGATGCCGCTTCTAGCCGTGAGAGATATAGTGGTCTTCCCTTACATGGTGATACCGCTGTCTGTCGGAAGGCAGAAATCTATAAAGGCTCTTGATGAGGCAATGACCCGTGGCAGGCTTATACTTCTTTCGGCACAGAAACAGGCATCTGTCGAGGATCCGTCTGTAGAGGACATATATAATGTAGGCACTGTGGTTGAGATACTGCAGATGCTAAAGGTTGGTGACGGGACCATAAAGCTTTTCGTAGAGGGAATAGCCCGCGTGAAGATAGGGCATTACGTGCAAGTTGACGATTATTTCGAGGTCCAGATAAAAAAGATGGCTGAAAATATTGATATGACTCCGGACCTTGAAGCTCTCATGAGAAACACCATATCTCATTTTGAGCAGTATGTGAAACTCAACAGGAGGATTTCCTTTGATACCGTTATGTCACTCAGTAACATAACGGACCCGCATCGCCTGGTAGATGTGATCTGTGCGCATTTAAGTGTGAAACTTCGGGAAAAGCAGGACATTCTCTCTACAGTTGATGCTTGCGAACGTCTTGAAAAGCTGGCTGTAATACTAAATTCGGAGAACGAGATACTGGAGATAGAAAAGAAGATACAGGGGCGTGTGCGTCAGCAGATAGAAAAGACACAAAAAGAATATTACTTAAACGAACAGTTAAAAGCCATACAGAAGGAACTCAAGCAAAAGGACGAATATGGCAAGGAAATAGATGAATTCAAAAAGAAGATCAAAACTTCAGGCATGAGCAAGGAAGCAGAAGAAGCTGCAAAGAAGGAGTTGGCCCGGCTTGAGAAGATGATGCCGTATTCTCCTGAAGCTACTGTAGTAAGGACATATCTTGACTGGATGGTCAACCTTCCATGGAAGACAAAGACAGAAGACAAGCTTGACCTAAAAAGAGCTGGTAAGATACTGGACAAAGAACACTATGGTCTGGAAAAGGCCAAGGAACGCATTCTTGAGTACCTTGCCGTCTGCAAACTAACACAGAAACTTAAAGGTCCCATATTATGTTTTGTAGGGCCTCCCGGTACAGGGAAGACTTCCCTGGGCAGGTCCATAGCTCATACCCTGGGCAGGAAATTCGTAAGGATTTCCCTCGGAGGTATAAGGGACGAGGCAGAGATGCGCGGTCACAGGAGGACATACATAGGTTCTCTTCCAGGCAGGATCATACAGTCGCTGCGCAAGGCAAAATCTAAGAACCCGGTTTTTCTGCTTGATGAAATAGATAAAGTAGGTGCTGACTTCAGGGGAGACCCTTCAGCTGCGCTTCTTGAGATTCTCGATCCTGAACAGAACAACACTTTCTCAGACCATTATCTGGAAGTGGATTTTGACCTCTCGGATGTAATGTTCATAACGACCGCAAATACCACATATTCTATACTTCCTTCACTTCAGGACAGGCTTGAGATGATAAAGTTCTCCGGTTATACGCTGGAGGAGAAAGTAAAGATAGCCGAGATATTCCTTATTCCAAAGCAACTCAAGGCTAACGGCCTTAAAAAAGAGAAAGTGGAGATTATGGCGGAAACCATAAAAGACGTCATAAAAGATTATACCAGGGAAGCCGGTGTAAGGAATCTGGAGAGGGAACTTGCAAATATATTCCGAAAAGTAGCAAAGAAGACGGTAGATGAGAAAAATCAGCGTAAATTGGTTATAACCCCGCAGAACCTGAACAAGTATCTAGGTATTTCCAAATTCCACAGGAACAAACGCGAGAAGAACGAGATCGGTGTTGTCACTGGGCTTGCATGGACTGAAACAGGTGGAGAGACGCTTGCCATAGAAGCTTCGGTAATGAAAGGCAAGGGCAATCTTACTCTTACAGGAAAGCTCGGGGAAGTGATGCAGGAATCTGCCCAGGCGGCTCTTTCATATGTACGGGCGAATACGAAAAAACTGGGGATTAAGGAGGATTTTTATAAAGACAAGGAAATCCATATTCACGTTCCCGAGGGGGCAGTGCCAAAGGACGGTCCTTCTGCCGGTATAGCCATTGCGACAGCCATGATCTCAGCGCTCACGAACAAACCCGTGAAGAAGGATATTGCGATGACGGGGGAAATTACATTACGCGGGCATGTGCTTCCTATAGGAGGTTTCAAGGAAAAGGTTCTTGCTGCCTACAGGGAAGGTATAAAGACAGTCATATTCCCGTCTCAGAATAACAAGGATATGGAAGAAATCCCGAAGGATATTAAAAAGCAGCTAGAGTTTGTGCTGGTTGAAAACATGTCTGATATCGTGGGAAAGGTACTGGTAAAATAGATGGCTAAAATATTTCCTTTTCGGGGTATGAGATATAACAAAGAAAAAGTGGGGGATATTTCAAAGGTGGTAACTCCTCCTTATGATGTCATTTCTGCGCAGGCTCAAGATAACTATTATAAAAAGAGTCCCTACAGCATAATAAGGCTTATTCTAAACAAGAACAGCGCGGGTGACAACGAGAATAATAACAGGTATACGCGGGCACGGGATTTCTTCGAGCAGTGGCAGAGGGATGAGGTTTTAGTAACTGATAAAGAAGAGTCCATTTATATCTATGAGCAGGAATTTAGCGTAAAGTCAGAGAAACGAGTGCGTACGGGCTTTATCGCGCGGCTGGAGCTATCCGATTTCGCGGCAAAGGAAATATATCCGCATGAGAAGACGTTTGACAAGCCAAAAGAAGACCGTTTGAAGATTATGGAGACCTGCGGGGTTAATTTTTCTCCTATATTCGGTCTCTACTATGACAAGCAAAAAATAACTGACAACATCCTTGAATCGTTTAAGAAGAACAACACCCCGATAATAGATTTAACCGATGAAGTCAGTATAAGGCACAGGGTCTGGAAAATCAGCGATTCTGAAACGGTTAAGCAGATAGTCGGGGTTCTAAAGGATAAGGAAATCTTCATAGCTGACGGGCATCACCGTTACGAGTCGGCTCTTAATTTCAGGAATAAGATGCGCAAAAGCGGCTCAAAAGAGAAAGCGCATGATTATATAATGATATACCTTGCTAACCTAAACGGTGAAGGTATAAGTATCCTGCCGACACACAGGCTGGTAAAGATGCTCGAAGGCGAGAGTATTGAGACGGTTATGGGCAAGATATCCCGGGATTTTGAAATTACGAACGTAAAGAGCAAGGAAGAGATGCTCAGGACACTGGAAGAAAAAGAAGTACAGAATAAATATATATTCGGGATGTATAATTTCAATAAGGAAAAAGAAAAAGGGAAGTTCTTTACATTAGAGCTAAGCGACAGTGAAAAACTTGATACAGTAAGGGATAAGACAAAACCGGATGAATACAACAAGCTGGCCATAACAGCTCTTCATGCACTCATTATAGATAAAATCATTCACTCTGACCAGGAGAGTGTAGGTTATACACATGATGAGGATGAGGCTGTAGAACTTGTCAACGAAGGTAAATACGGTATTGCTTTTTTCCTAAATTCCACCAAGATAGAGGAATTAAAAAATATAGCTCTGGCCGGTGGTCTGATGCCCCAGAAATCAACGTTCTTTTATCCCAAGCTTAAAACGGGACTGGTTATAAACAAACTCGTGTAAATTTAATCTAAAAAAGGAGGTATCATTTCAATGAAGACATATCTTATGACACCAGGGCCCACACCTGTACCGCCGGAGGTGGCAGGAGAAGAAGCAAAGCCCATTATCCATCACAGGACCAAGGAATTCAAAGCTCTTTTTAATGAAGTAATTGACGGAATTAAATATGTGTTTCAGACCAAGAACGACGTTATTATGCTTACCAGCTCCGGTACGGGAGCTATGGAGGCATGTGTTTCCAATCTGCTCTCTCCCGGAGATAAAACCCTTGTGCTAAACATAGGTGTGTTCGCTGAAAGATGGGGTAAGATATTAAAAGCCTATGGACTGGAACCAGTTGAGATTAAGGAAGAATGGGGAAATGCCATAGACCTAAAGAAGGTGGAAGAAGCACTTAAAAAGGAACCCAAGATAAAAGCCGTATTCACGCAGCTTACAGAAACATCAACAGGTGTGGTCAACGACATAAAGGCTATTGCTAAGATTGTTAAGAAGACAGATGCTGTTCTCGTAGTGGATGCAATAAGCGGACTCGGTGCCCAGGAATTCCGCATGGATGACTGGGATGTTGACGTTGCGGTTACCGGTTCTCAGAAAGGGCTGATGATTCCCCCGGGTCTTGCCGCGGTCGCCTTAAACGACAAGGCATGGAAGATGGTGGAGCAGTCGAAACTACCCAAATTCTATTTCACCTTAAAGGCTGGAAGGGAAAGCTTGAAGAAAGGACAGACTCCGTATACCCCAGCGGTAAGTCTTTTTGTGGCTCTTAGGAAGTCTCTTGAGATGATCAAGAAAGAAGGACTGGAAAATGTATATGGGCGGCATCAGAAACTTGCAAGGGCCACCCGTGCGGCCGTAAAGGCGCTAGGCTTGGAACTCTTTGCAAAAAGTCCCTGTGACGCTGTTACTTCAGTGAAGGTTCCCGAAGGTGTTGACGGGGAAGCTTTGAAGGAAAAAATGCGTCTTGAATATGGTATTGCGATTGCAGGCGGGCAGAAAGACCTTAAGGGGAAGATATTCCGCATAGGGCATCTCGGATATATGGAGATGTTTGATACCATAAGTGCTATTGCGGGTCTTGAGATCGTGCTAAAGGAACTTGGATACAATGTTGAGCTGGGCAAGGGAGTGGCCGCGGCACAAGAGGAAATAGCTAAAAAATAAACAGGCAAAACGGAGGGATAATGAAGATACTCGTTAGTGATCCTATATCGGATAAGGGCGTTGAGATTTTCAAGAAAGCCAAGATTGATGTCGATGTAAAGACGAAACTTACTCCCGAGGAACTGAAGAATATAATAGGCGATTATGACGGCCTTATCGTTCGCAGTCAGACCAAGGTCACAAAGGACATAATAGAGGCAGGGAAAAAGCTGAAAATTATAGGCAGAGCAGGTGTCGGTATAGATAATGTAGATGTCCCGTCAGCAACTAAGAAGGGTATTATAGTCATGAATACGCCCGGGGGAAACACTATATCTGCAGCGGAACACACGCTCAGCCTTATGCTCGCACTTTCAAGGAATATTCCACAGGCGCACAGTTCACTTAAAGCCGGAGAATGGAAACGCAAAGAATTTACGGGTACAGAGGTTATGGGTAAGACCCTTGGTATTATAGGTCTTGGAAGAATTGGTGCCGAAGTCGCAAAGAGAGCTGTAGGTTTTGGCATGAATATAGTGGCCTATGATCCCTTTGTCACGGTTGAATATGTGCAGAGGCTCGGTGCAAAACTTGTTCCTACAACAGAAGATGTCTTTAAGGTAGCAGATTATATAACCCTCCACATTCCCGTTACGGATGAAACCAAGTACCTTATTAACAAAAAAACCATAGCCTCTATGAAAGACGGTGTGCGCATTATAAACTGTGCTCGAGGGGCCATTGTAAATACGAAAGATCTTGCGGAAGCCGTAAAATCAGGCAAGGTAAAGGGAGCTGCGCTTGACGTGTTTGAAAAGGAACCGCCTCCTGCAGACGATCCTGTGTTTTCCCTGCCAAATATCATCGTAACTCCTCACCTTGGGGCCTCAACAGAGGAAGCCCAGGTCAACGTGGCTATTGACATAGCAAAACAGGTGGTTGATGCCATAACCGGAAAGGTTGTGCGTAATGCCGTTAATATGCCTTCCGTCGATCCTGAGGTTCTAAAGGAGATTAAACCTTACCTGGAACTTGCCGAGAAAATAGGAAAACTCGCGGGACAGCTTGGGAAGGGGCGTACCAATGAGGTTACGCTAGAGTACAGCGGTGAGGTCTCACAGTATGACGTGGGGCCCATTTCCACGGCTCTGGTAAAAGGTCTGCTTGAGCCGGTTATCGGTGAGGATGTTAACTATGTCAATGCGACTTTCATTGCAAATGAAAGGGGTATTAAAATAGTAGAGAGCAAAAGCAGCCAGCTGGAGGATTTTGCCAACCTGGTAACAGTTAAGCTAAAAGGTGATAAGGGCGAGCTGGTTATAGGGGGAACACTCTTTGGAAAGCGCGACAAGAGGATAGTTTTTATAGATGATTTTTATCTTGACGCTATTCCCGAGGGATACATGCTTATATGTTCCAACCTTGACAAGCCTGGTGTGATAGGGTATCTGGGTACTGTTCTTGGCAAGAACAAGATAAATATTGCCGCAATGCAGGTAGGCCGCAAGAAATCTGTGGCAGGGGAAGCCCTTACTGTCATAAGCATAGACAACGATGTTCCAAAGGATGTACTCTCTGAAATAAAGAAATATAAAGATATTACTGATATACAACTAGTGCGGTTGTAGGCCTGGTAAATACTTAGTTGATATTTACAAAAGGGAAACCAAATGGCAGCACTTAAAATCCAGGGACTTAAGAAAGTATACAAGAGCTCTCACCTGTGGAAGGTTAAGAGGACAAAAGCTCTGGAAGACCTTAACTTGGAAATCGCTGACAATGAGGTTTTCGGGCTGCTGGGTCTTAACGGTTCAGGCAAGACCACCACGATCAAGCTTATATTAGGCCTTCTTTTTCCTACTGAAGGGGAAATATTTGTTTTTAACCAGAAAGTGCCTGATCTCAAAGTCGCATCCCAGATAGGGTATCTTCCCGAAGTTTCATACTTTTTTCATTATCTGACTGCAAAGGAAATACTAGGTTTTTATGCCCAGCTCTCAGATGTGAGCGTGGATTTGGCGAAAAAAAGAATAGATGAGGTCCTGGATCTCGTAGAGCTTGGAGAAAATAAAAACAGGCGCCTAGGCGAGTTTTCAAAAGGAATGCTAAAGCGTGTAGGGTTAGCCCAGGCACTTCTTCACAATCCGCGCCTGCTCATACTTGATGAGCCTATGGAAGGGCTGGACCCGGTAGGTATCAGGAGAATGCGCTCCATTATTCTTAAGTTAAAGGATGAAGGAAGAACGGTCCTTTTGAGTTCTCATCTGATAAGCGAAGTAGAGAAGGTGTGCGACCGTATAGGGATCCTCTCAGATGGCAGGATAAAAGAGATAGTTAACGTAAAGACGATAGAGACTGATTTGGAAGAGCTCTTTATGGATATAGTCCAGGAAGGGCGTGCCCAATGAGAAAACTGTTGGCGGTATGCAACTATACACTCAGGGAGAACATACGGGGAAAGATATTTTATGTAATACTGCTCTTTGCGCTTGTGGTTATAGCAAGCTCCTTTCTTTTCTCGAAGGTGAGTGGCGAGGTGGAAGAAAGGGTAATTGTAGATGTAGGGCTTGGGGTTATAGAATTATTCGCGTTTCTCATGGCGATATTTGGAGCCGTGCGTCTTATACTGCAGGAGATAGAGAACAAGACTATTTATCTTATAGTCTCGCGGCCAATACACAGGCAGGTTTATCTGCTCGGCCGCTACATGGGTATGTTGATGATAGTCCTTGTCAATATCCTCATCATGTTCGGCTCTCTGATGCTGCTTTTGGTATTAAAGGGATACAGCTTTCAGGTTATATACATTGAGGCAATAGGGCTGGTTTTCGCCAAGATAGTAATTATCACCGCAGTGGGTATCCTGGTTTCGCTCCTGTCCACTTCAGCAATGACGAGTATCACAGCGACATTCTTCATATGGATCCTGGGGCATATCAGCCAGGAGATAAAATTTCTGAGCGAAAAATTGACGAATGTTTTTACAAAAGCGGCTGTTACCGTAGCGTATTATATGATCCCGCATTTTGAATATTTCAATCTCAAGGATTATATAAACGTGCCGGGTTCGGTATATACGGCTAACATGCTGTGGATGATAGCTTATTGCATTATTTATTCCGGGACAGTCACACTCTTATCCATGTACTTGCTCTCACGCAGGGAGTTTTAGGCATTTTGTTTCTCAAGTGGGCAAAATGAAAAAAGCCATCAAATTATGCTCCATAGTGCTGCTTCTAATATTTTTCGTGGGTGTTCAGATAAATATTGATAAAGGATTTAATTATCCATTCAAGCCCGTTAGCACATTACGCGCAAAAGACGCTTCCTTTATGAATTTCTGGGGTTTGCTGCTCGGAATGAGAAAGCTATCAGCGGACTGGGCATGGATAAACGTGCTTCAGTACTACGGAACTCATTTTGAAGATCATGATGAAGAACATGATCATGTCCATGAGCATGGGGAGGTTTGCCACAAATGTATACAGTGGGGAGTTTATGAAGGGTTGTTCAGCCGCTGCCAGGCTGTTATAAGGCTGGATCCATATTTTCATTATGCCTACTTATACGGGGCAGGAGCTCTTGCTTTTAACCATGAACGTTTTGATGAAGCCATAGAGTTGCTTGAGGAAGGTGTTCAGAACAATCCTGATTACTGGCGCTTTCGTCTCTACCTTGGTGCTATAGCAGCAAGGCAAAAAGGTGAATACTACAGGGTTATCCCTCTTCTTGAGCAGGTTGTATTCGCTCCTGATGCACCTACTATGCTAAGGAGTATCCTGGCCCAGATATATGAAAACCAGGGTCAGTATGCCAAGGCTAAACTATTATGGGAATATATCCTTGCTTCAGCTGAGCAGGATCGTTATATAGAAAAAGCAAAAAAACATCTTGAAAAGCTTGACCAAAATAAATAAATAGTGTAATATATATATCTATTATATTTTTAATTTAATAAATGTCAAATGTATGGGATTTGCAGGGCCAGTAGCTCAGCTGGTAGAGCACCGCCCTTTTAAGGCGGGTGTCGAAGGTTCGAACCCTTCCTGGCTCATAGGCCCCATCGTCTAACGGTTAGGACACATCTCTTTCAAGGATGCGATAGGGGTTCGATTCCCCTTGGGGCCGTTTTGAATTTGTTTTTAGGGCGGTTAACTCAGCGGGAGAGTGCTTCCCTTACAAGGAAGAGGTCACAGGTTCAAATCCTGTACCGCCCACCAAATTGTTATAAAGCGGGGCCGTAGTTCAGTTGGTTAGAATGCCTGACTGTCGATCAGGAGGTCGCGAGTTCGAGCCTCGTCGGCCCCGCCATTTTTTTATACTCAGCAGGGGTATAGGAATTAATGAAAAAAAAGTCGTTCCTCAAGAAAGCACAACCAATAGTAGTTTTTGTTACATGTCCTTCAAGAAGTGAAGCTCTTGCACTAAAAGAAATGCTCCTTAATGAAAGAAAAGCAGCCTGCATAAATATTATTCCAGCTGTGCATTCATTTTTCTGGTGGAAGGGGAAAGTGGATGCTTGCCGCGAGGCACTTCTTATCATAAAAACACGCAGTGATGTATTTAAGAAAGTGGTGTCACTTGTCAGAAGCTCACATACCTATGAAGTTCCGGAGATAATAGCATTGCCTGTTATAGACGGAAACAAGGAATATCTTGACTGGATGAATGAGACCATAAAAAAATAGACTCAGCTGGGGGTTATATGCGCGATACGATAGAAAAAGTACTTGTTGATGAAGTTGGTCCTATGCTGGCCATGCACGGCGGTGGCGTGGAACTTATAGATGTTTCTGATGATGGGGTTGTAAAGGTAAGACTTACCGGCGGTTGTGCAGGATGTCCTATGTCACAGATGACATTGGTCTCAGTCGTTGAGGAGTCCATTAGGGCTAAAGTCCCATCTGTGAAGAAGGTGGAGGCAGTATAAGTGTAATTGGTGCTCTAAGTAAAATATTATCAAAAAGAACTTGACAATGTTTTTTTTAAAAGATAATCTATAAACTTAATAACCCAAATCTGATGTACCCGGAAAAGTAATGAAATATATCACCCATAAAAATCTCGGTAAACTGTTGGAAGTACTCAAAGAAGAGTATGAGGTTTATGTGCCGGTTAAAAGGGGTCAGCAACGCTGCTATGAAAGATTCCAGTATCCCTCCAGCGATATCCTTATAGGTGAAGTAAGACCATTTGAGCCTCTGAAAGCATTCTACACGCGGGCACGTGAAGTTGTAGCGGAAGACTTTAATGCTGATGTCCCCCATGCTGATGAGAAGCCTTTTGCCATAGTAGGGGTGAAAGCGTGTGATCTCAAGGGTTTTACGGTGCAGGATTTTGTCTTCACGAATCATGACTACCAGGATCCTTTCTATATTAAAAATCGCCAGAATAATCTTGTAATAAGTGCGGATTGCACCTGCACTATTGAAACATGTTTCTGCCTTGCATTAGGGATAAAGCCCTATCCGGAGAAAAATTTTGATATCAACCTTTCTCAGATACAAGAGGGATTTGTAGTTGAATCCGGGTCAGAGAAGGGTTCCCGGCTAATGGAGAAATATACCTCTTTGTTTAAGGAAGCAAACGATACCTTTGTCCAGGAGAGAGATGCACAGAGGGAGAGCGTTAAAAGGGCTGTTGGGGACAATATAGCTGATAATGAGGTCCCAAATCAGGATGCCTATAAAGGGATTATAGAGAAGAACCTGGAATCGGATATCTGGAGGGATGAGGCCAAAACCTGCGTTGAATGTGGTGCCTGCAACATAATATGTCCTACTTGTCACTGTTTCCTTTTGTATGATCAGAAAAATGAGAATAATATGAAGCGCCTGCGCCTTTGGGATTCCTGTATGGTCAAGGATTTCGCACGGGTGGCCGGAGGGGCGAATCCACGGCCTCATTTATGGATGAGACTGCGCAACAGGTTTGAAAAAAAGTTTGATTTTTTCAAAAAAGTGGCTGATGTATATGCATGCACAGGATGTGGACGCTGCATATCGGCATGCCCTGCAAAAATTGATATACGAAAAGTCCTAAAGAGGCTGGTAAATAATGCATAACCCGTATCGCTCTATAAGAGCGGAGGTTCTGGAAGTTATCACGGAAACTCCGACTATAAAAACCATAAAATTCAAGCCGGATGAGGCGATTACATTCAAAACCGGGCAGTTTGTAGAGATTACAATACCTGGTTTTGGGGAAGCGCCTTTTACACCTTCTTCTCATCCTTCTAAAACAGATACGATGGAAGTAAGTGTAATGAAAGTAGGGAAGGTTACCGAGAAGATACATGAGTTGAAAAAAGGTGATGTAATAGGTGTAAGAGGTCCTTTGGGTAAAGGCTATCCCCTGGATGAATTCAAGAATAGAGAAGTGCTGGTAGTTGGTGGTGGTTGTGGTTTTGCTCCTCTTCGAAGTCTCATGTATTCTCTTTTTGATCGAAGCGCTGATTTCAAAAAGCTATACTTCAGGGGCGGGTGTAAGACTTCCAAGGAATTTCTTTATCGAAAAGAAATAGAGACTTGGAAGAAACGAAAGGATTTGGGCATACAACTTACCGTAGATAAAGTAGATGAGGGTGATGAGTGGAAAGATAATGTAGGACTTGTTACTACTATACTTGAGAATATTGAAATAGATCCCAAAAGTGGTATTGCTATTGTCTGCGGTCCTCCGATTATGATGAAATTTGTCACCAAGAAGCTTCTTGAGCTGGGATTCAAGGGAAATAACATTTATCTCTCGATGGAAAAGAACATGTCCTGCGGTATAGGGAAGTGCGGGCATTGCAGGATTGGGACCTATTATGCATGCAAAGACGGTCCCGTATTCAAATATGATTCAATAAAAGATTTTTCAGAAATCTGGGAATAAAGAGAGCAGAACCTATGAAGACAAGTGCGGAACAAATTCACCAGGGGCAACTGAATATAGAGCCTAAAGGCAATAAGGACAAGAGGCTTTTTATAGATCTTGATATCTGCGCAACGGGTCAGTGTAAAGATTGCGTCATACAGTGCAGTTATTTTTATCATCCCCAAAATAATGGTATTGTTTCCGTGGTTGAACTTGCCACATATGCTCTTGTATGCAGGCGCTGTGAGGAGGCTCATTGTGTTAACTCATGTCCCAAAGAAGCGCTTGATCAGCAAAAAGATAAAAATAATTTGTTAATAAGACATAATATGCGCTGCATAAGTTGCAAATCCTGCTCACATGCCTGTCCTTACGGGACCATTTATCCTGAGAATGTTCCTTTTTTAATTCACAATTGTGATTTTTGCCTTGATAGAAGGGATAGTAAAAGCGAACCATTATGTATAACAAGTTGTCCTCACGGGGCGTTGAGTCTCAAGGACAGCAATATGGAACTTAACGACGACATGTTTCTTGTAGGTGATAACCTGATTGTTCATTCTACACATTGGGATAGAGAAAAAGCATGACGTATTTGATTTATCTTATTTTATACGGCTTTGTACTGACGGCTGCAGTTGGGCTTCTTGCCAGCTGGATTGACAGGAAGGTCACGGCAAGAGTCCAGTATCGCGTGGGTCCACCGCTATTGCAACCGCTTACTGATATAGTAAAGCTATTGGGGAAGGAAACACTTATCCCTAACGGTGTCTCGAAGCAGGTCTTTCTAAGTGCGCCCTTGGTTGGGCTGGCAAGTGTCATAGTGGTTTCCACTATACTGTGTCTCAATGCATTCAATACAAACCAGACTTTTATAGGCGATCTTATCGTGGTAATATATCTTTTAACCATTCCTTCAATAAGTATTATCATGGGTGGTTTTGCATCTGGAAATCCTCTCGCTAGTCTCGGGGCTTCCAGGGAGATGAAGCTTGTCTTAAGCTACGAGCTTCCTTTCGTTCTTGCCCTGCTTGTTCCGGTCATTAAATCCGGTTTTTCAATAAAACTTGGTGAGATAATCACACAGCAGATCGAACATGGTGTTGTTATAGGCAGCTGGTCAGGATTTCTGGCTTTTGTGGTTGTGATCCTCTGCGTGCAGGCAAAACTGGCACTTGTTCCTTTCGATATTCCTGAAGCCGAAACTGAAATCGTAGGTGGTCCGCTAATCGAGTATTCCGGTTCCGCGCTTGCGGTCTACAGGCTCATGAAGAATATGCTCCTTTTCACGCTCCCGTTTTTTGTGATGATACTTTTTATGGGAGGCTTGAGACTTGACGGGGTAGGGCATATTATAGCAGGCATACTGAAATTTGTGGGTATTGTGGCAATTATAACTGTTATTAGAAATACCAATCCCAGGATACGTATTGATCAGGCGATGAGGTTCTTCTGGGGGCCGATGACAATTCTTGCGATAATAAGCGTGATACTGGCATTATTAGATCACTAATTCAAATATAAGGTTCTTAAAATGAGCATGAAGTTAAAAGCACTCCTAAAATCTCCATGGGTATTTCATCTCTCAACAGGCAGCTGTAATAACTGCGATATAGAGATACTTGACTGTCTTACCCCTCGCTTTGATGTGGAGAGGTTCGGCATGCTTCTTGTCGGCAGTATTAAGCATGCTGATGTTCTATTGGTTACCGGCTCATGCAACCGTCAATCAGTCGAGAGATTAAAGAGACTCTATGAGCAGGTACCAAAGCCCTGCCTCGTGGTGGCGATAGGGGAGTGTTCCCTTTCACGAGGCATGTTTATTCACAGTTACAACTGTCCTCTGCCTCTGGATAAAATTATTCCTGTTGATGCGTATATCCCGGGATGCCCTCCTAAGCCGGAGGCAATTATATCCGGGGTCGTGAAGCTTGTGGAGAAAATAAAAAAGCAAGTAAGTGAAGGTAAAAAATGAAAAGAGAAGACGTTCTTAAAGATCTGAAGGCAAAATTCAAAGAAGATATAATCGATGTATTTGAGAAATCCCCCATGAGGGTCTACATCGGGATTAAACCTGAAGCGATTGTAAAGATGGCATCATACATCTTCAAGGATTTGGGTGCAAGATTCAATATTGCTTCAGGCCTTGATGCGAGAACACATATGGAAATTCTTTATCACTTTACTATAGAGGAGATAAATCTTGTAATTTCACTCAGGGTAAAGCTTGACAAAACACATCCGGAGATAGACTCTCTTGCTCCTTCTTTTGAGGCTGCAAATTGGGTGGAGAGAGAGATACATGAACTTCTGGGGATCAATTTCAAGGGCCATCCTGATTTGAGAAGGCTGCTTTTGTCGGATGAATGGCCGGATGGTGTCTACCCATTAAGATGTGATTATAAAGAGTGGGATGAGAAAGCTATCAGGGATAGGGGCGTATAGTATAATGGCAAAAACAATAGTTCCAATCGGACCGTATCATCCTTTACAGGAAGAACCGGAATTTTTCACCCTTACGGTTGAAGGGGAAACGGTTGTGGATGTTGACGTTAGGGTAGGTTATAATCACAGGGGGATCGAAAAACTCTCTGAGATGAAGACATTTGACCAGTCAACCTTCGTTATAGAGCGTATTTGCGGTATATGTTCCACAAGCCATCCATTTGCCTATACCAGGGCGGTGGAGGATATTATACCGATTGAAGTCCCTGAGAGGGCAAAATATATAAGAACAATTATAGCAGAGGGAGAACGGATACATTCTCATCTGCTGTGGTTGGGACTTGCCGGACATTTTCTAGGTTATAATACGGTATATATGTGGGCATGGAAGTTAAGGGAAGAAATCCTTGATGTGATGGAAATTCTTTCCGGAAACAGAAATAATTATGCTATGTTCAAGCCCGGTGGTGTGAGAAGGGACATTAAGGCTGAGGATATTCCTCTTGTTGTTAAGAAGATAGATTCCATTATTCCCACACTTGTAATGCTCAAGAAAGCAGTGCTGGATGATCCCGTGCTTCATGCCAGGACAAAAGGGGTGGGAATCCTTTCCAAAGAGGATGCGATCAATTATTCTGCCCTTGGACCGACTGCCCGTGCTTCAGGGATCGCGCGAGATTTAAGGAAGGATTGTCCCTATGGAGCATATGATCAATTAGAGTGGGACATGATTGTAACCCAGAATGGAGATGTCTTTGATAAAGCAGTGGTTAGAATTCTAGAAACATTTGAATCTATAAAAATTATGAAACATTGCCTGCTCAATCTTCCTAAGGGGGAAATAGACCTGAATATAAAAGACATTCCTCCAGGGGAAGGTATCGGGCATATTGAAGCTCCACGTGGTGAAACTTTCCATTACGTGAGAAGTGACGGTACCAACAGGCCAGCACGTCACAAAGTCAGAGCTCCTACTTTTATGAACCTGCCTACCTACAAAGCGACTGTGATAGGGGAGACAATATCCGATACGACGATCATACTTGCTGCCATCGATCCGTGCTATTGCTGTACGGAGAGAATGGCGGTGCGTAACATAAAAGGCAAGAAACTCTATACAGGTGAAGATTTAATCAGGCTTTCTCAAGAGAAGACCGAGAAAATAAGAAGAAAGATGGGAGTATGATGATCTTAAGTACAGAGTTATTCAAATTCGATGCCCTGTCTGATTTTGTAGCTATATTCATTACTCTTTTTTCCTTGCTTATCCTGATTTATTCTTTTGGATACATGCGGCAGAGAAAAGGGATGATGTTGTATTACCTCTACATAGTGCTCACATTTATCGCCTCCCTGGGCGCTGTGTTTTCAAACAACCTCATACTTTTTATCGTATTCTGGGGATTCCTGGGAATACTGCTTTACCTTCTGATAGGTTTTGGACAGAAGGAAAATACTCCTGCCACGGCAAAGAAAGCCTTTATCATAATAGGTGGTAGTGATGCATTGATGCTTTTGGGCTTAGCGCTCATCTGGCGTATTGCAGGATCCTTGCAGATGGATAAAATAAGCATAGCACTTGATAGCAAACTAGCAATATGGGCATATTTGTTTCTTGCCGCCGGTGCATTCGCTAAAGCGGGAGCTATGCCATTCCATACATGGGTTCCGGATACGGCCGAAGATGCTCCTACCCCGGTAGCTGCATTCTTACCCGCGTCTCTTGACAAGCTTTTAGGGATATATTTCCTTGCAAGGATTACGCTGTATATGTTTAAGATGAGTTCGGCTATGAATACGTTCTTAATGGCAATTGGCAGTTTTACCATTGTTGCAGCGGTTATGATGGCACTCGTGCAGCATGACCTTAAGAAGCTTCTGGGATATCATGCGGTAAGCCAGGTTGGTTATATGGTGCTTGGAATTGGTACTGGTAATCCTATAGGAATAGCCGGCGGATTATTCCATATGCTCAATAATGCCCTTTATAAATCATGCTTATTTCTGGGAGGGGGAGCCGTAGAAAAGGAAACAGGAACAACTGATCTTGGAAAACTAGGTGGCTTTGCAAAGGTGATGCCAATAACATTTGTAACTTTTTTAATAGCATCATTAGCTATATCAGGAGTTCCACCCCTTAACGGTTTTGCTTCCAAGTGGATGGTATACCAGGGTATTATAGAAACAAATAAAGACGGTGGGTTTCTCTGGATTTTATGGCTTGTTGCTGCTTTGTTTGGAAGTGCCCTTACATTGGCCAGCTTCATGAAACTCCTTCACGCTGTATTTTTGGGCCAGCGTTCACCATCCCTTAAGGGAACCGGTGATCAGCGCAAGGAAGCACCTCTAAGCATGTGGGTTCCAAGTGCTATTCTTGCGTTATTATGCATAATATTTGGTGTTTTTGCCTACCATGTTCCTATCAAGTTATTTCTCGCTGATGCTATCCCGGGGGATATTGTATGGTACGGTTTATGGAATTCAGGCCTTGCCACTATTTTGATACTTGTGGGGATTGCTGTGGGAATTGTTATTTTCCTTTTGGGGACAATAGCAAAAACACGCCGGACAGAGATTTTTGTGGGTGGTGAGTCCGTCAAAGCGAATCCCGACATGAGGCTGTCCGGGACAGAGTTTTATAACACAGTCAAGGAAATGGGTTTCCTTGGCACTATGTATAGACTGGCAGCAAAGAAGGCTTTTGATATTTATTCGATAGGGGGCAGGATAATATCAGGATGTAACAGGTTGCTGGGAGGTTTGCATAATGGTGTACTGCCCACATATCTTTCATGGTGTCTGTTGGGAATGATAATCCTGTTTTTCCTATTATTAAGGTGAGGATATGGTAGAACTCTATATTTTACTCGCATTTATGATAGTCGGTGCAATAATCGCCATAGAAGTCGAGGATCTGCTTTCTTCGGTAATAGCAGTGGGCGCTGTTGGTCTTGGTCTGTCTATAGTGTTTTTGATACTGAAGGCTCCGGATGTTGCCATAACGCAGCTTGTCGTAGAGATATTGTGCCTTATAATCTTGATACGTGCTACTCTTAAAAAAGACCTGCCGTTTTCAACTTCAGGCAGATGGTTCCTAAATACGCTTATAACAATTGGGTTTATCATTGTATTTTTGGCTGTTGCTATAAAGTCACTTTATGATTTGCCGGAGTTTGGGAATCCAATTATGAGAGTCGCTGCAACCTATCTTAAGGAAGGACTGAGTAAAACAGGTGCCACAAACATGGTCGCTTCTGTGATACTCGATTTCAGGGCGTATGATACTCTGGGTGAAGCTACGATTTTATTTACTGCTGTTATAGGAGTCTTGGCTATAGTGCGCAAAATTGGCCGCAAGGATCCCGGACAGGTGATAAAGGACGAGGAAAATGAGTAAAGAGCACGAAAAAGGGATGTCCATTATAGTAAAAACAATCACCAGGCTTACCGTGGGGCTTATCATTCTTTATGGTGTTTACATAGTCTTGCATGGCCATGTTTCTCCTGGAGGCGGCTTTGCCGGCGGAGTTATTATAGCGCTTTCTTTCATACATCTTATGCTCGCCTACGGCAAAGAGGTAGTGTTCAAGAAATTATCAAGAGCTGCGGCTTCCTTCTTGGAGAGCCTGGGTGCGATTCTATTTTTAGGGATAGCTCTTTTAGGTTTTGCAGGGGGGTATTTTTTCCTGAATTTCTTCGCGGATAAAGGCACGAGATTTAATCTATTCAGTGGCGGTATCATACCTCTTTGTAACATTGCCATAAGTCTTAAAGTTGGAGCTGGGCTTTTTGCTATATTCGTCGCTCTGGTACTGGTAAAGCTTGAAACAGGGAGTAAAAAATGATTATTTATCTACTCTGTCTCGTATTGTTCTGCTGCGGGATTTACTGTATCCTGAGAAAGCGCAATATCATTAAAATTATCGTAGGTGTTATCATATCGGAATACGCGGTTAACCTCTTTTTTATATTGATCGCCTATCGCATGGGTGGACGTGCTCCTATCTTTTCACCATCACAAACAATTAAGGCTTCAGAGATGGTTGATCCGTTGCCACATGCACTGGTGCTGACTTCTATTGTGATCGGTCTTGCAACGACGGCACTTCTGGTTGCGATCGCAATGAGAATATATGAGAAATACGGGACGTTTGATATAACAAAGATAAGAGAGTTAAAGGGATGAACAATATTTTAATCATAATACCGCTTTTTGTCATACTGCCGCTAGCAGGGGCTTTTTTAACCTCATTTATCGGTAAAAAGGTAAAAAACCTGCCTGATATGTTTGGTGTAGTTACATCTTTTGTTCTCTGTATTCTTGCGTTTCTAAGCGTGGGGCTTTATGAGCGTTATGGGGTTCTTACCTACAATATGGGCGGGTGGCCTCCTCCTGTAGGGATAGGGATGGTTTTGGACGGGCTCACTGCATTTATGCTGGTTACCGTTAACTTCGTGGCCTTTTGTATAGTCATCTATTCTGTAAGTTACATGGAAAAATTTACATCCAAGTGGAAATTCTATACATTGTTCTTCCTTATGCTTGCAGGCATGAATGGTGTTATAGTTACCGGTGACATGTTCAACCTGTTCGTATTCTTAGAGATTGCATCTGTAGCCAGCTATGCCCTGGTTGCATTCGGGACAGAGAGACATGAGCTTGAGGCAGCCTTTAAGTATGCAATTATGGGAACAGTAGGGTCGCTTTTTGTCCTTCTTGGCATAGCGTTCCTGTATGGGTATACATCCACTCTTAATATGGCTGATATGGGGAATGTTCTTGCCCAGAACGGTGCAAACAATATAGTTCTCATGGTGAGTGTATTGTTCCTGATGGGTTTTGGACTTAAGGCAGCGCTTGTTCCTTTCCACGCGTGGTTGCCCGATGCCCATCCTTCAGCACCGGCTCCTATATCGGCTATGCTTTCCGGAGTTCTTATTAAATCCCTCGGGATTTATGCCATTTGCCGTATATTCTTTAACGTTTTCGGCATGAGTCCGGGGTTATCTTCTGTACTGCTATTCTTGGGCGCGGTATCCATGGTTGTAGGGGGATTACTTGCCCTCAAACAGACAGATTTCAAGAGGCTGCTTGCTTACTCGTCAATCAGCCAGGTGGGCTACATCATTCTGGGTATCGGTCTTGGTACTCCTCTTGGAATACTTGGGGGACTATTTCATTTGTTCAATCACTCTATATTTAAGTCATTGCTTTTCTTGAATTCAGGGGCTGTAGAATATGCTACAGGCACAAGGGACATGGAGAAGATGGGAGGTTTATCCCAGAAGATGCCCATAACGAGTACAACGAATTTTATAGGGTCCATGTCAATAGCAGGAATACCGCCTTTCAACGGTTTCTGGAGCAAACTTATTATAATAATAGCAGCGGTTGAAGCGGGTAGATATGGATATGCTTTCTTGGCGGTTCTGGTAAGCATCCTGACCCTGGCGATGTATATGAAAGTCATAAAGTCCGTATTTATGGGTAAATTAAATGACTCGCTAGGTAAGATAAAAGAAATCCCGCTTTTGATGAAGTTATCAATGGGTATGCTGGCTTTTGTATGCCTTGTTGTTGGTTTGTTGAGCATTTATGTGTTTATCGGTGGTATGAGTGAATATTTCCTTGGTAATGCTAAAGCAGTACTTCTGCAGGGAACAAACTATGCAAACATAGTGCTGGAAGGGATACGATAGAGTGATAAATAAAAGTCGAGTAGTCTTGTTTGTCCTAGCTTTAGCGGTATGGTGTCTTTTGAACCTGGTTAGTGGTGCGGAGAACTTCGCGCAACATATCGTGGTAGGTGTATTTATAGCGCTGTTTGTTGCTTTTATTACGGGAGACCTTTTTGTTACAAGGCCACATGTTCTCATGCAGCCTAAGCGTTACTGGTTTTTTATCACAACTTATGTTCCGGTGTTCCTGTGGGAGTGCTTCAAGGCGAATATCGATGTTGCTTATCGGGTCATACATCCAAACCTTCCTATAAACCCCGGAATAGTTAAGGTCAAAACAAAACTGAAAAGGGACACATCTCTTACGTTTTTGGCTAATTCAATCACACTTACCCCCGGTACATTAACAGTAGATATAGATACAGATAAGGGTTTTCTTTACGTGCACTGGATTGATGTCAAATCCAAGGATGTTGAGGGTGCTACGAGAGATATAGTGGAGAGATTTGAAAAAATATTAGAAAAGATTTTTGAATAGGATATGAAAATGTTAAGTAGATGGTTTATTGGGTTTATTCTGATAGTGGGGCTCTTGGTCTTGATTATAATTCGGCCGTTCCCTTTTCTTTTCTACCAGGGTTTACCTTATGTCGGACTGATCGGGAGAGCTCTTTATGTTATCATTCTTGCCTGTGTAATGTGTCTTTACCGTATCTGGAAAGGGCCTACCGGAGCTGACAGGATTGTTGCGATAGATATACTTGGCATTATGATAGTCGGTTTGTGTGCGCTTTTAAGCATATCAACGGGGCGTTCCTGGTATATTGATATAGGTATAGCCTGGGCACTTCAGAGTTTCATAAGTACTCTTGCGCTTTCAAAGTACTTGGAAGGAAGAAATTTTGATGAATAGCATAGGATTTATTTTCATCACCGTAGGTTTAGCGTTTGATGTCTTTGGTTGTGTCGGGTTAGTTCGCCTTCCTGATGTATATAACCGTTTGCAGGCAGCGACTAAATGTGTCACTTTGGGAACATGCAGTATACTTTTCGGTACATTCCTTATAGTTGGATTTACAGCTGCTGGAATAAAAGCATTATTATGTATAGTATTTCTTATATTGACCTCACCGGTCGCGGCACATGCGATTGCTAGGGGAGCACATAGAGCAGGCGTGAAGCTCTGGAGTGGTAGTGTTATAGACAGGTATGCAGAAGATAAAGAGGGAGAAGCCTGATAGGATGAAATATCCAAAAATTCGAGAGCTTATAGAGGCAATAAAAGCGGCTATCAAAGGGCCGTATACATCAAAATTCCCAGTGGAACCCCACGAGGCTCATCCGAATTTCAGGGGCCAGCCTAAATTTGATGAGGCGAAGTGTGTCGGATGTCTCGGGTGTGAGGAAGTATGTCCTGCCAATGCCATTGACCATAAGGATGTTGCCGAGGGGACAGATAACCCGAAACGTCAGATGATACATTATACGGATACCTGCATTTTCTGCGGGGAATGCGAAGCTGCCTGCATTTCAAATCACGAGGGCATAAAGCTTTCCAATGACTGGGATCTCGCATTTTTCGACAGGAAAAGTGCATATGAAACTATTGAAAAGGAGTTACAACTCTGTGAGATATGCGGAGGCGTTATTGCCTGCAAGGATCACCTGAAATGGATATCTGAGAAAATAGGGGAACTTACTTATTCCAATCCCACCTTATATCTTTCTCGCCTTACACACCTCGGAATAGTTGATAAGAATATCATAGCTGCTCTGAAAGACCAGGGGCGCTCCGATCGAGTGAAGATACTCTGTGCCCGCTGCAGAAGAGAAACTACCCTTACTACAAAATAAAATCTTTTTATCTAAAAAGCAATGAAAAATTCACTTAAAGAAGTTCTAAAAGGCAAAGTCATAATTGTAGGTATCGGCAACATATTGCGGGGTGATGACGGTTTTGGCCCCGCATTAGTGAATACATTGCAGGGCAATGTTAAAGCTATATGCATAGATGCAGGGGCTGCCCCTGAAAATTATGTGGGAAAGATCGCCAAGGAAAATCCGGATGTCGTGCTTCTTGCCGATATAGTCCATTTGGATCTCGAGCCGGGAGATTGGAGAATATTGGATGCAGGTGAGATAGTCAAGAGCGGATTTACCACTCATGATTTGTCACCTCACCTGATTATCGACTATATTAAGCAAGAAACCAAGGCTGAAATCTATATGCTTGGAGTCGAGCCCTCTCAAATATCTCTTGGAAGTGAGATGTCTTCTGAGGTCAAAAAAGCAATAGTGGATTTAGCGGAATTGATCAAGGAGGAAATAAATGCATGAAACCCATTTAATAGAGCCCATAATCAAAGGCATATCAGAGCATGCGGGAAAAGAAGGGGCAAAGAGAGTATCGAAAGTAAGGCTTAAAGTAGGCTCTTTTACAGGTGTGAAGGAAGATTCTTTTACAGAGACGTTCAATGTTCTTGCAAAAGGCACAATTCTGGAGAATGCCGGGCTTGAATTGACATTTTTCCCGGGTTCAAGGGTAGAGGTTATATCGTTCGATGTCGAATAAGGTTGTATTCGCAGCAGGTGCTGATATAAAGAGCAGGTTTCTTGTGGCCAACGCAGGGAGGCTGTACCATGGGCCTGATATGGGGGATCTGGCGGATGCCTCATACTATGAGAAGTTTACTAAAGAAGTAGGACATTTTTTAGGGACACTTAAGCTAAAGCCGTATATCGCTGCGTGTGACCTTCATCCTGGATATTTTTCCACGAGATTTGTAGAAGATTCCCCTCAGTTCTTCAGTTTAGACCATCGCATTGTAAAGGTACAACACCACCATGCCCATATAGCCAGTGTTTTACAGGAAAAGGGAATAAATAAGCCTGTAATAGGCGTGGCTTTCGACGGTACAGGGTTTGGTACTGATGGCAATCTCTGGGGCGGAGAATTTTTCGTAGTAAAAAAGCATAAGTTTATGCGTGGTGCCCATTTTTCCTACATGATGCTTCCCGGAGGGGACAAGGTAGTGTCGGAGCCATGGCGTATGGCAGTGAGTATTATAGGAGAAAAAGCCTTTCCTTTGCTAAAAGGCGTAAAGAAGCAGGATAAAGAAATAGTACTCAAGATGATAAAAAAGGGCATAAACACTCCCTTAAGTTCAAGCGCTGGAAGGCTTTTTGACGCTGCTGCAGCGCTTCTTGGTATATGCAGTTATGCTTCCTATGAAGCCCAGGGTCCGATAAAACTTGAGCAAATTTGCGATACTGATGAAGTCGGTTGCTATGAATTTTCATCTAAGGTAATAGAAGGTTCTCATATAATTGACATGAAACCAGTTTTTATGTCAATGGTAAGAGATATGAAAAAATCATATAATAAAGAGCGCATAGCCTCTAAATTTCATAATTCAGTGATCAGAGTTATCGTCGATATAACGAGAAAAATATCTAAAAGTCATGGTATAAGGGATGTTGTACTAAGCGGAGGGGTATTCCAAAATAATTTCCTCAAAACAAGGGTTTTGGAGAAGCTTTCCGGACTTGGTTTTAGGGTTTTTACAAATGAAAAAACACCTGTAAATGATCTTAATATATCACTAGGACAATACTATGTGTCTCGCGGTGCCAGCAAAAGTTAAAAGTATAGAAGATAATATGGCCGTGGTGGATTTTGGCGGGGTAAGCAAGAAAATATCACTTGGCGTGCTTAGCGGTGTGAAGCAGGGAGACTATGTTCTGGTTCATGCCGGTTTTGCCATAGGCAAGGTAAAAAAAGAAGAAGCTGAGGATACGTTTGCGGCCATACAGGAATTAAAAGATGCGGTGAGAGATGAAAAAAAGTAAATTTACACTAATGGAAGTGTGCGGTACGCACACGATGGCCATCGCAAGGGCCGGGATTAAGAAAGTCCTTCCGTCCGAGGTTAGGCTTATATCAGGTCCCGGGTGTCCTGTATGCGTGACGCCCCAGCATGATATAGACGTGGCAATTGAGGTGGCAGGCAGGAAAGATGTTATAATGACCACTTTCGGGGATATGATGAGGGTTCCAGGGACACGATCAAGTTTTAACGAAGTGCGCACAAAAGGAGCTGATGTAAGGGTTCTTTATTCTCCACTTGATGCACTTAATATAGCAGAGGATAATCCTGAAAAAAAAGTTGTATTCATGGGTGTTGGTTTTGAAACCACCTCTCCGACCGTCGCTGCTACGGTACTTGAAGCTAAAAAAAGGGGTACAAAGAATTTTTTCGTACTTTCTAATTTCAAAGTCGTTTTCCCGGCGCTGGAAGCTATATCCAAGAGTAGCGAACTAAATGTTGACGGTTTTATATGTCCCGGGCATGTGAGTGTCATAACAGGAAGCATTCCCTACGAGGATATTGCAAGGCGTTACCGAAAACCCTGTGTTATAATGGGATTTGAACCTGTTGATATAATAAAAGGGATAAAGCGCCTCGTTGAGCAGATAAGTAGTCGTGATTATACTACATATATTGAATATACCAGGGCTGTCTCAAAAAATGGCAACACCAAAGCACAGAGCATACTGGGTGAAGTGTTTAAGGTAGTTGATTCCAACTGGCGCGGTATAGGGGTTATAGGTAAAAGCGGTCTTAAGTTAAATGATAAATATAAATGTTTTGACGCTGAGAAAGAGTTTTTGGTGAAGATTCCTCGCGCAAAGGAGCCCAAAGGGTGTCTGTGCGGTAAAGTGCTCCAAGGTGTAAAAAGGCCCTCAGACTGCAAGCTTTTTTCTAAAGTGTGTACCCCGCAGAAGCCAATAGGGCCGTGCATGGTCTCATCCGAGGGAACTTGTGCTGCTTATTATAAATATGGAGAATAAAAGGTGAAAAAAAGTAATGCTATAACTCTTGCCCATGGCAACGGCGGACGTCTTATGCACGAGTTGATCCATTCTATGCGTAAGAGGTTATCTGACAGGGTGCTGGATGATTTAGGGGATGCGGCAAATTTGAATATTGGAAGCAAATCACTTGCATTCAGTACGGATTCCTTCGTGGTCAGGCCTCTTTTCTTCCCGGGGGGAGATATAGGCAAACTTGCAGTTTATGGTACAGTCAACGATATAGCCATGAGGGGAGCTAAACCACTTTTTATATCACTTGCTTTTATCATAGAAGAGGGGTTGGAGAAGGAAGTGCTTGAGAGGATAGTTTCCTCGATAAGGGAAGCATCCTTAAAAGCGGGTGTTAAGGTTGCTACAGGTGATATAAAGGTCGTGGAGAAAGGTGCGGCGGACAAGATTTTTATAAACACCGCCGGTATAGGAGTAATAGAACATTATATTGTAGGGACAAAGGCCAGAGCCGGTGACAGCATAATTATAAATGGGCCTGTTGCCGAACATGGCATGGCAATACTAAATGCGCGTGAGCATTTCGGATTTATTTCCAGGGTAAAAAGCGATTGCATTAATCTTAACAACGATGTCCAGCGATGTCTTAAGGCTTCAAAAAATATCAGTGTTATGAGAGACCCAACAAGGGGAGGACTGGCCACCACGCTAAATGAAATCGCCAAAGATTCGAATCTTGGAATAGAAGTTTATGAGAAGAATATACCGGTACGACAAAACGTGTTGAAATTATGCGATGTTTTGGGGTTTGACCCTCTCTATGTTGCAAATGAAGGCAAATTTGTGTGTTTTGTCAGTAAAAAAGATGAAAATAAAGTAAAAAAGGCACTTGGTGCGGGTGCTAAGATTATAGGAAAGGTTACAAAAACACATAGAAAGCAGGTTTACCTCAAAACAAGGATAGGGGCCCAGAGAATCCTGCCTATGCTTGAGGTAGACCAGCTGCCACGTATATGTTAGGAAAGGACGATTTATGACAGGCGAATTAAAATTATTGACGCTTACAGCGGCATCTATAGGTTTTTTCCACACGCTTATGGGTCCGGACCATTATCTTCCTTTTATAGTGATGGCAAAGGCCAGGCAATGGTCCATGATGAAAACAACATTAATAACGGTTTTGTGTGGTTTGGGGCATGTGCTTAGTTCAATTGTGTTGGGTTTAATCGGTGTCATGCTGGGTGTTGCTGTAACACGGCTTGAAATAATAGAATCTTTCCGAGGTAATATTGCGGCATGGGCGCTTATAGCCTTTGGACTAATATATTTTATATGGGGACTTCGTCAGGCATGGAGAGGAAAATCTCATATGCATATTCATAACCACGGCGAAGAAGACGCCCACAATCACGAGCATAACCATACCAACGCACACATACACGTGCATGATTCCCAAAAATCTCAAAGCATCACCCCGTGGGTGTTATTTGTTATTTTTGTATTCGGTCCCTGTGAGCCGCTAATACCTATCCTTATGTATCCTGCAGCAAAAAGTAGTCTTTTCGGTGTTATATGGGTATCGGCTGTTTTTAGTTCCATAACAATAATTACCATGCTGGGAGTTGTTCTTGCCGGTACCTTAGGTGTAAACTTTATTCCTTTTAAGCGTTTAGAGAGGTATACTCATGCACTTGCCGGAGCAGCTATAAGTTTGAGTGGTATGGCAATACAATTTTTGGGTCTCTAAGGAGGTCTTATGCAAACCAGGAAGCTTGGATATACGGATCTTAATCTTTCTGTTGTAGGGCTTGGTGCCTGGGCTATAGGCGGTGGAAATTACAGCTATGGCTGGGGACCTCAAGATGATGAAGAGTCCATAAAGACCATACGCGGAGCTATAGATAACGGCATAAACTGGATAGATACAGCTCCTGTTTACGGGTGCGGACGCTCTGAGACCGTGGTTGGCAAGGCCATAAAGGGTATCAGGGACAAAGTTTTTATAGCCACTAAATGCGGTCTGGTCTGGAATGAGAAAAGGGAGATTTACGGTAGATTAAAAAAGGACAGCGTGCGCCGTGAGGTGGAGGACAGCCTGAGTAGGCTGGGTATAGATGTTATCGACCTTTACCAGATACACTGGCCTGATCCCGAGAAGGATATAGAAGAGGCGTGGGGAACGGTTACCGAATTGGTTAAAGAAGGAAAAATTAGAAATATAGGGGTTTCAAATTTTACAATAGAACAAATAAAACGTGTGCAGTCCATAAATCCTCTCGGGTCACTGCAGCCTCCCTACAGCATGGTAAGGCGCGAGGTAGAAAAGGAATTGCTGGGTTACTGCGCGGAGAATGATATAGGAGTTATAGTATATAGCCCGCTTCAGTCTGGAATCCTGACGGGGAAGTTCACGCCTGAGAAAATAAAAGAACTGCCGGAGGATGACTGGAGGCTTACAAAAAACACTCATTTCCAGGAACCGCTGCTTACACCTAATCTTAAGCTTGTAGAGGGGCTGAGGGAAATCGCAAAAGAGAAGGGTAAAACAGTAGCTCAGATTGCTATCGCATGGACACTCAGGCGCTGCGAGGTCACCTCCGCTATAGTAGGGGCAAGGCACCCGCAGCAGGTCATTGAGAATGTGGGTGCGGGTGAATTGGTGATTGACGAAGAGGATAAAACGCGTATTGATGGTTTGCTTGATGAATGGGAGAAAGCGCTCCCATAATTGAGAAAAGCATTGACATGTGCTTTAAGCAATGATATAATTGTAATTGAGACTTAATCTCAGTTGGAGCTTATATGCCTATATTCAATGAAGAAAAATTTTCCTCTTTTCTCAAACAAAAAGGATTAAAATTCACCCCTGAGAGGAAAGTCATCCTCAAGGAAGTGTTTTCACTTAATGATCATTTTGATGCCGATGATTTGTACGACAGGCTGAGATACCAGGGGGAGAAAATTTCAAGGGCCACCATTTACAGGACACTTCCTCTTTTGGTAGAGAACGGGTTAATAAGCGAGGCGCTGCGTCAGAAAGGGAAGAGTAACTACGAGCTCATCTACGGGCATGAACATCACGATCATATGGTCTGCATGAATTGCGGAAGGATCATTGAGTTCAGGGATGATACCATAGAGGCCCTGCAGGAGAAGATCTGCAGCAGGTATAATTTTCAGGCGCTTAATCACAGGCTCGGCATCAGGGGATATTGCACTGCTTGTACAAAGAAAGGGAAAATTAAACAGAAGGCATAATTTTTTTTAATTTTTAATTGAGAATGTATCTCAATAACAATAATAAAGGGGTAATCCTATGACATTGCTGTCACTTACAGAGATGAAATCAGGGCAGAGAGGTAAAATTTCAGAAATTAAAGGCGGCACAGGTGCGAGACAAAAGCTAGAATCAATGGGAATAAGCATAGGGAAGAATATATTTAAGTTCAGTGGAGTGTTCTTAAAAGGTCCTGTAACAGTACAAATTGGAACTACACAGCTGTCAATTGGGCATGGTATTGCCAGCAAGGTAATAATCGAGGTAAACCAGTGAAGAGGATAGTTTTAATAGGAAATCCTAATGTAGGTAAAAGTGTGGTTTTTTCCAGGCTGACCGGAACTCATGTTATATCCTCAAATTATCCTGGCACAACGGTGGAGTTCACAGAGGGATTTGCAAAAATAGCAGATGAGCAGGCTATCATTATTGATTCTCCGGGTGCATACAGCATGAATCCTACTTGCAGGGCGGAGGAGGTGGTAATAGAGATATTAAAAGATGCCGACCTTGTAATTAATGTTATCGATTCCACTAATCTTGAGAGAAATCTCTATCTTACGCTGCAGATTCTGCAGACTGACATGCCTGTTGTAGTTGCACTTAATATGTGGGATGAAACAAAACACAAAGGTATAACCATAGATTTTGAAAAACTCGAAGAACTACTCCATGTTCCGGTTATTCCCGTAGTGGCAATAACAGGGCAGGGTATGAATAATCTTGTCGAAAAAATTCCTGAGGCTGTATCTCCCAAGGTGAAAAGGAGTAAAAAGCCTGACCATTGGAAGGATATTGGTGCGATTATCGAGCAGGTTCAAATCCTGGAGCACAGGCATCATACTTTTTTGGAGAGAATGGAAGAACTCAGCATTCATCCGCTTACGGGGTTCCCAATAGCTGCGGCTGTAGTGCTTATTGCTTTTAAGCTGATCCGTTTTATCGGTGAAGGTTTGATATCATATTTATTTGCGCCTTTTTTTGATCATCTCTATGCACCTGTTATTATGAAATTCAGTGAACTACTGGGTTCAAAAGGTATCCTTCACGATATCTTGATAGGAAAATTTATCGACGGGTCAATAGATTTTGTGCAGTCGTTCGGGGTACTGACTACGGGGTTGTTCGTGCCTATTGCCATGGTTCTGCCGTATGTGTTTTCGTTTTTTCTTGTATTGAGTTTTCTGGAAGATATCGGGTATTTGCCGCGTCTTGCGATACTGGTGGATAACCTGATGCATCGTATAGGATTGCACGGCTATGCTATTATTCCAATGATACTTGGGCTCGGGTGCAATGTGCCTGGCATAATGGCTACGAGGATACTGGAAAGCAAAAGGGAAAAGTTTATAGCGATAACACTTTTGTCAATAGGTGTCCCCTGTGCCGCACTTCAGGCTATGGTTTTCGGCCTTGTTGGAAAGCAGGGAGGGCAATATGTTGCCATGGTTTTCGGTACTCTTTTTATCGTTTGGTTGCTACTTGGATATATAATGAACAAACTAGTTAAGGGTTTTAGTCCTCCTCTTTTGATAGAGGTTCCCCCGTATCGATTGCCTCTGTGGAATGTCTGTCTTAAAAAGTTCAGGATGAGACTTTTTTATTTTCTGAAGGAAGCCATCCCGATAGTTCTTGCGGGTGTTTTTGTTGTTAATATACTCTACACCTTAAGGATATTTGACTTTTTGGCAGATATCGCAGCACCTGTAATTACGGGGCTTTTGGGCTTACCTAAAGAGGTGGTAGTAGCTATAGTTATAGGTTTCCTGCGCAAGGATGTTGCTGTAGGAATGCTTGCGCCTTTTAATCTCACAGCGCAGCAACTGGTAGTGAGCAGTACGGTTCTTGCCATGTTCTTTCCATGCATAGCAACGTTTATGATAGTCATAAAGGAACTCGGAGTAAAGGATGCAGTTAAATCTATTTTGATCATGATTTTTGTTTCACTTTTTGTTGGAAGCGTTTTGAATTTTATTTTTAAGCTCGCTGGGTAATATTCAACAAGATTTCATATTTTTTCATTTTTCTCGACTGTAAACAGGATAAAAAATAAATAAAAGCAAAAAAAATCTTGACAATTTTTTCATATTTAGATATATTACTTGCTCGTAGGGTAGCTAACCGGTTTGTTCAATCATCCATACTAGTTAAGGTGGGGGGACAGGCTGGGGCTGCTAATAGATACCTGGAACAGGGGCAATGAAGTATGAGAGCTTTAGGTAAGCTATCA
>JBDRDD010000028.1:0-3016 GCA_043821115.1 bacterium
GTGGGATAACCGTGGAGGTTCGACTCCTCTTCCGCCCACCAGGTTCGTCGTTCGTGCTTCGTCGTTCGTGATTCGAAATGGACTGAGAATATATCCTTTAGTTATTTGTACGAAGCGCGAGCCACGAATCACGAACGAAGAGACAAGCGGGTGTAGCTCAGTTGGTAGAGCACCACGTTGCCAACGTGGTTGTCGTGGGTTCGAGCCCCATCACCCGCTCCAATTTTTGTGAAGCGAAGGTCCTAGGATAAACACAGTCTTAATATTCTTAAATCTTAAGAAGGAGGACAGAAAGTGAAGATACTGGATTTTTTGAATGAAAAGGCAATGTCTGCAGATATCAAGTCTCAGGACAAAAAAGGCGCCATCCAGGAGTTGGTTGATCTGCTTATACAGGCAGGGGAACTAAAACCAAAGATGAAGGATGCTGTAGTAAAAATACTTCTTAATAGGGAAGCGCTTGGTTCGACAGGCATTGGCCAGGGGGTTGCTATTCCTCATGGTAAGTGTGAATATGTTAAGGAACTGGTAGGAGCGTTCGGCGTGTCAAAGAAAGGGATAAGTTTTGATTCCCTTGACGGTGAACCGGCATACATATTTTTTCTTTTACTGGCGCCCATAGAGTCATCCGGCCCGCACTTAAAAGCGCTTGCGCGCATCTCAAAACTACTCAAGGATAAATATTTCAGGGATTCCCTGAAGAACTCAGAGAACGAAAGAACCCTTGTCAGAATCATTAAGGAAGAGGATCAGAGAAGATCTTAATAGTTTTATAGGGCCTGCTTATGCATAGGTTAAAGTGGCTATACCCCGGGATGAAGATAAAGCGCTGGATTATTACCTGCTCAACAGGCGTGGTGTTATTTGCTGGTGGGTCAATTGTATGGATCTTTGGCAGGTTTTCCGGCGCAAGGGCGCTTGGGATTTCCATATTTGTATTAGGGGCTTTGGTAGTGATCTACGGCATAAAGAGAATGGTAAAATCCTTTATTGCAGTTTTTCTCCCCCAGAGAGAAAAAGACCTTGTGGATATAATGTATCATCACAGGCAGCTTGAAAAAGGCCCCAGGATAGTAGTAGTGGGAGGGGGCACAGGGTTGTCGGTCCTCCTTCACGGATTAAAGGAACAATCCAGCAACATCACTGCCATAGTGACTGTTGCTGATGACGGGGGTTCTTCCGGGAGACTTAGAGAACAGTTTGATATCCTTCCTCCTGGAGATATAAGAAATTGCCTTGTTGCCCTTGCGGATGCAGAACCTTTGATGAGAGAGCTGTTCCAGTTTCGGTTCGGAAACGAATCAGAATTAAGAGGTCATAGTTTCGGAAATCTGTTCATAACAGCGCTTTCTAAAATTACGGGAGATTTTGAGAAGGCAATAAAAGAATCCAGTAAGGTCCTGGCTATAAGGGGAAAGGTTATCCCCTCTACATTTGACAGGGTCCAGTTAGTGGCAGAGCATCAGAATGGAGAAAAGACCAAGGGGGAGACAAAGATAGCAGAAGGCTCGTCCCCTATAAAAAGGGTATTTTTAGACCCGGCGAATTGTAGGCCCAGCAAAGAATCTTTTGAGGCCATAGATGAGGCTGACATAATAGTTTTAGGGCCGGGCAGCTTGTATACGAGCGTTATACCGAATCTTTTGGTTAACGGCATAAGCGAGCGTATCGCTATGTCCAAGGTGCCTAAGGTTTATGTTTGCAATGTAATGACTCAACCCGGAGAGACGGATAATTTTACAGCCTTTGATCATATGAATGCCCTTATTGCTCATACCATGCCAGATGTGGTTGATTGCTGCATTGTAAATACAGGAATTATTGCAGCAGGCCTGCTTAAGAAATATGAAGAGGAAAATTCATATCCAGTGCTTGCAGATTCTGATAAGATTATAGGTAAGGCCTATGCGGTAATAGAAGAAGATATTGTAGATACGAGTGATTATGTAAGGCATGATTCAAAAAAAATTTCCAAGATTATTATTGAGCTTGCTTTAAAAGCAAAAGGCAAGAATAACCAGCATTAATAAGGCGATGTTAATAGAGAAGAAATTGATTGTAAAAAATGAACAAGGGCTTCATGCCCGGCCGGCAGCGCTTTTCGTGCAGATAGCGAATAAATACGAAAGCGAAATTATTGTTGAGAAAGACAATCAGGAGGTTAACGGCAAGTCTATTATGGGCCTTATGACGCTGGCTGCAGAAAAAGGGAGTTTGATACGGCTCAGGATAAAAGGCTATGATGCCAAGGAAGCCATGAAAGAACTGGAACGTATAATATCAGGAGAGGAAACAGAATGATTTTAAATGGCATACCAGCTTCTCCGGGCGTAGCTATCGGAAGGGCGTTTTTGTTTGATACCCGAAGGTTTATCGTGTCTGAGAGGAAGATCGAAGAAAAGGAGATTCCTGAAGAGATCCTTCGTTTTGAGGAAGCCCTTATCAAGACGCGCTCCGAGATATTAAAGATACAGAAAAAAATAACAGAAGAGATGGGTTCTCATCATGCCGAGATATTCAATGCTCATTTACTGGTGCTGGAAGACAGGATGCTTATAGAGGAAGTTATTGACAAGCTGAAAAAAGAGCGCCTTTGCGTGGAGTATATATTCATGAAGGTTTTGGATAAATATATAAAGGTTTTCTCCAGGACCAATGACCAGTATCTAAAGGAGAGAATCAGCGACATAGACGATGTGGGGAAAAGGATTTTAAAAAACCTGATGGGCGCAAGGGAAAGTTCCCTGAGCGAATTAAAGGAAAAAGTGATTGTGGTGGCTTATGATATTTCGCCTTCAGATACGGCAACCATGCATAAGAGGCATGTCATGGGCTTTATTACTGACATAGGAGGCCGTACATCCCATACTGCTATTATGGCAAAATCCCTTGAGATACCTGCTGTTGTAGGGCTTGAGAGGGCTACCTCAAAGATAAAATCAGGGGACATGTTAATAGTAGATGGTAAAGATGGAGTTGTAATTGTTAATCCAGATGCAAAGACACTTAAAAAGTA
>JBDRDD010000029.1:0-36371 GCA_043821115.1 bacterium
GATAATGCCCGGAGATAACATAGAGATGGAGATAACGCTGATTACGCCCATAGCGATGGAGAAGGAGTTAAGGTTTGCTATCAGGGAAGGCGGGCATACGATAGGTGCCGGAGTCATCGGTACGATTATTGAATAATAAAACACTAAAGGGAGCAGTGGACTAGAATGGCAAAACAGGATAAAGTTGTAATTATTTTAGCCTGCGGTAAGTGCAAGAGGCGAAATTATACATTCAGGAGAAACAAGCAAAAAGGGGTTCCACCCAAGAAGCTGGAGCTCAATAAGTACTGTCGTTTCTGCCGGGCTCATACCAAGCACAAGCAGACAAAGTAGAGCTTATTTCTAAAAAGTAAAAGAGCAGATGGTAGGTACTGGATAAAAGAGAAAATCAATTCTTTTTTCGGGCAATCTACATCTGCTTTCTGTTATCAAGGGAGTGTCGGTTAATGGCTAAACCACTGGTCTCCAAAACCAGGACTGGAGGTTCGAATCCTTCCACTCCCGTATTTTATATTATTAAAAATACAAAATAAAATATATTGTAAGATTTTTGACTAATGGATCTTGACAAACATAAATTCTGTGCTATACTTAGTATGACAACTGATGTATAACTAATACTTTTTAATATCTGATTACGAAAATAGCAAACCATCCGAAAAGGGTGGGACGTCTTCTGTCATAAGATGACAGAAGACCTGCTAAGAAATCTTAGCAGGCAAAGCCACGGGATATAGGCAGTGGAGGAGGATCACAAAAAGTCCTCCGATCCCAGTGAGAAACAGGAGCTTTTCACTGCGATGTCAGCCGGGTTGCCGTAATATAAGGTAAGCCGGTTTTTCTATTTATAAGGATAATGGTGAACTAAAGTGTCAAAAGTTTTCGAGCAGAAAAAATTAGGAGAGATACTGACAGAAGCGGAGATAATAAGCAGACCCCAGCTTAACAAGGCACTTGAAGCTCAGAAGTCAAGAAGCAAGAAACTGGGACAGATACTGGTTTCGATGGGCTATACCGATGAGGAAATTGTAATGAGCCTTCTCGGCAAGCAGCTAAACAGCGCCTATGTGAAGCTCTCCGAACACGGTGAAATAGAAGATGAGGTTATAAGAAGCATCCCCGAGGGTATAGCGCGTCAGAATATTCTCATCCCGATTGAAAAGGACAGCCGTACCTTGAAGGTGGCCATGGCTGAGCCGCAGAATGATTTTGTAAAGGATATACTTCACTTAATAACAGGTTTTGATATAAAGGCTTTTATCTCTTCAGAGAGAGAGATAAAAACTGCTATAGACGAGAATTATAAAAATATAAAGAGTTCCGGAGCCCGTTGCCTTCCCCTTTCAGAGCTGGGGTTTGATGATCAGGGCCTTGCAATATATACCAAGGCAATCGAGTCCAAATCCGGGCTGGTGCTGATTGCCGGACCCAAAGGTAGTGGTAAGTCAACAACACTTTATTCTACTTTGAACGCGCTTAATATGCCTGACAGGAACATTATAAGCCTCGAGGATTCCATAGAGTGTATTCTTGACGGCATAAATCAGGTAGAGATGAAACCTGAACTGGGTTTGAATTTTTCCTCTGGTCTGCGCAAGTGCCTGGAGTCCCTGGACGCCGATATTATAGTAGTGGGTGAAATAAAGGATGTACAGACCGCCCGTCTCGCTGTTACTGCAGCGGAGATGGGACATCTTGTGTTCTGCGTGGTTAATACGGATGAACTTTCGACAATGGACAGACTCAATGCCTCCAACAGCTTAGACTCGCAGCGCATTATAGAGTTTTTAATAAATATCGGGATAGAATCTTATCTGGTATCATCGACTCTCAGGATGATAGTGACGCAGAGACTGCTTCGCTCTATATGTCCGGATTGCAGACAGGTTTACACTCCTCCTGCTGATATGATGGAAACGATGGGTCTTAGTGTTCACAGTGAGTTGAACTTATATAAAGGAAGAGGATGTAAAAGCTGCAATTACAGTGGATTCGGGGAATTGACAGGGTGTTTCGAAGTATTTACGATGAATGAAACCATGCAAGATTTAATAATAGAAGGATTTTCTCCAGAATCTATTAGACAAGCGAGCAGGGATTTTGGTATTATTAGTCTGCAGAAAGCCGGGGTACACAAGGTACTCGGCGGTCAGACAACTATAAACGAAATGCTCAGAGTAATAGACATTGCCGAACCACAGCATCTTATAGAGGATCAGCAGGCAGTATTAAAGGATGCGACAGACATGTACTGGGATATTTTCGAGATGACAGGTTCAATAGATGCGCTTTTGCTATCCAGGGGACGGGTTTTTGAAGACAAAACCTCGTCTGTCACCAAACCAAAGAAATCCAAACGCAGCAAGAAGACTAAGCGTGTAAGAGCTTCATAGGTAAATGTCAGGAGGATAAAATTTTCTGAAAGGAGCACAGCACATGAACATTTTTTTAAGTGTCATGGTCGTTATTATTACATCAGCGATTACAGTGCTCGTTGTCTACCTTATCCAGGTTCTAGTGGAACTCAAAAGAACGCTTCAATCCAGCAATGCTTTAATTAAGAAAGTTACAGAGGAAGTAGAAAGCCTTGACGAGACGATTCAGACTGTTTCGAATATAACACGTTCAATAAGCAAGATCGGTACTCCGGCTGTCGGGGTATTCGGCTTGCTTGCTGGTCTTTTAAAGGGGTTCAGTATCATAAAAGGGAAAAAACGAAGAGAAAGGGCAGGTGAATAAAGTGTCTGATAACAGCGGGAATCATTTTTTCAGTTTTTTATTAGGTGGGCTTGTTGGAGTGGTTGTTGGACTCCTGTATGCCCCGCAACCTGGTGAACAGACCAGGCAGAAACTAAAAGACACAGTGGAAGATATTAAGGATAAATACGAGGACTTAAAAGATAAGGTTGAGGACGGCAAGGAAAAGATCGAGGACGTGGTTGACGAAGCAAAAAGAGTTTACAGGAAGAGCAGGGGCAGAAAAAAAGTGACTGCCGCCGAGCAAGAGCTGGATATATAAACGTAATTCATGCCGGGATAGCTCAGTCGGTAGAGCGGCAGACTGAAAATCTGCGCGTCCCCAGTTCAATTCTGGGTCCCGGCACCATCAAATTTCAAGCAATACTATATAACTGAATCCCGTCTAAAAAGGCGGGATTTTTTTATTGACTTTTAGACTGCTATATTATACTATCAAGATAACCTTTGCATGACTGTTTAAGGTCATAATATATGCCGACGTAGCTCAGTTGGTAGAGCGGCTCATTCGTAATGAGCAGGTCGTCAGTTCGATCCTGACCGTCGGCTCAGATATCCTTCTAATTTTTAATATATTTGCGGAGATATTGTCAAAGCTGATGCCACCTCATTTATAAGCAAAAAGCCTTCAAGGGTGGTATTTTTTACAGGATAGAGAATGATTACTCTAAGTGATAACATCTATGAGAAGATTATAGGGAGTGTTCTGCTGGTAATGGTGTTCGGCATAGCACTTGCTTTTAATCTGGCTACCTATGACTCCTGCTATGTAAAAATAACCATACTGCAGTTAGGTGCAACACTCATATTTGGTGCCTGGTTACTAGGGCTTCTTTCCTCTTCGCATTTCACCAAACAGACAAGAAACTTACTGCTCTTTAACATTCCTGTTTTTGCTTTCTTCTTGTGGGGATTGGTGACTTTTTTTATTTCCCCGTTTAAGGGGGCAGGTACAGAAGAGCTTATAAAGCTCCTCTGCTATGCTTCTGTTTATTTTGTTGTTATAAATAATGTGAAGCAAGCCCTCCTGAGGAGAATAATATACAGCGTACTTATAACCGCTTTCATAGCCGTCTTCTACGCCTATGTACAGCGTTTCGGATTCGATCCTTATGTATGGAAGGGCGCCTTTAACGAGCGTGTCTTCTCAACCTTCGGTAACCCCAATTTTTTAGGTGCATATCTTGTTGTAAGCGCGCCACTTATTTTAGCCCTGTTTTTGCGAACAAGAAAATACTTTTACCTTGCCTTTTTTATATTCCTCGCAACAGGAATCTATTTTACCGGAAGCAAGGGGGCTTGGCTTGCATTTGCTGCGGAGACACTTATATTCTCACTGCTGGCCATTTTTTTCCTCATTAGAAGGGGAATGAAGCATATAAAGACCTTTCTGGTGGGTGTTTCTATTTTTATAATAGTTGGAAGCAGCATAGGGGTAGCCTTCCTAACTATTAAGAGGCCGGATTCAATACTCTTCAGGCTTCTTACCTGGCGCAGTACATTCGAGATGATAGAGCTGAACCCGATTACGGGCAATGGCCTCAACAGCTTCAGGATAATTTATCCCAAGTACCGACACAGGGAAATATTCCGCATAGAAGGCAAGCATCAGACGGAGACACAACACCCTGAAAATGAGTTTATAGAACTAGCTTCTGACGGTGGAGTGATTGGCCTTGGTATATTTTTGTGGATAATTGCAGCTTTCGCGGTTTGCGGGGGCAGGGAACTCATAAGGCTCAGGGAAAAAGCAGGTGTTTATGAAAAGGATAATCAAAAAAAGGCCCGAAAGGAAAAAGTTGTGGCAGTTGAAGAGAAAGCGTCTTTTCTCGTGGGGCTTATGACAGGCACCGCGGGGCTCCTGGTTCACAATCTTTTCGGGGTCAACATGCGCTTCGTGTCTTCGGGGTTTTTCTTCTGGCTTTTTTTGGGACTCATAACACTTTTGGTTTTTGGTCATCCGCAGGTGGTCCAAAGGAATACCTCAGGCAGATCTTATCCCGAAGTCCTCATGTATCTGCTCAGGGGAGCTGTTATAGGGGTTATGGTGTTTTTTATTATTGTTTTTATGCGCTACTACCGTGCGGATATACATCATAACCGCGGTATAGGTTTTTCCAAATCCGGGAGGTGGAATAAGGCTTTGAACGAGTATGGAAAGGTTATAGAGTATAACCCTTATTTTACCATGGCCCATTATTTCATGGGTAATGTCTACAACGACCGCTACAAGGAGCGAAAGGATGAGGAGGATGCCAAACTGGGTCTCAGGAAGTATGCTGATGTAAAGAAACTGGCTCCGGACTACGTTATGGTTCACTACCAGGAGGGTATACTATACAGTTCAATGGGTAAATTCGATGAGGCCCTGAGAAATTTCCAAAAAGCCATAGATCTCGATCCTGTTTTTGCTCCCACGTATTTTAGGATAGGCATGGTGTATACCCAGATGGAAAAATGGGATAAGGCGCTTGAGTCTTTCCAACAGTCTATAGATATTTATCCTTCTTTCTTTGATGCACAGATAAACATAGCAAATCTTAAGTTCATGCTCGGGGATGTTGAAGGCAGTGAGAAGGCCTTCCTTGTTGCCAGGGATATAAATCCCCAAAGTATAACTACATACAGGAACATGGGTCTCTTGTATGCCAATCTCAACAGGTTTGACGAGGCAAGAAGGCAATGGAAAAGGGCTTTGGCGATAGACCCCGAAAACAAGGAAATCAAATACCTTTTAGATAAACTCGATAGAAAAGTCAAGGAGTGAGTAATACATCTTGATAAACCCGGATGCCGAACCTCATAACCGAAATTCTTTGATAGATAAAGCAATAAGGATACTCTTTTATGCTTTAATTCTTCTTGTCCCTTTGGCTTTCTTTACTAACCTCACACAGAATCCTTTCTTCATTCAGATCACACTCTTAAACATCATAGTTCCGATTATCATAATTTTATATCTTCTCAATGCACACATTAACAAGGAATTCGGGTTTTTGCGTACGCAGATGGATCTGCCTCTTATTTTTCTTGTTGGGATATGCATGTTTTCCGTTATTGGGGCACTTGTCAAAAATCCTCACCAGAGAACAGCTGTATTTATAATGGGTTTCGACAATATAATATTTCTGGTGCTGAACTGGATATCTGTTTTCTATACAACAGTTTATGTGCTCAAGAGAGCCGGGTATGTGGATAAAGTTATCAATTTAACGCTTATGGTAGGAGCATTGGCGTCTTTTTACGGGATACTTCAGTACATGGGATTTGAACCTGTGTGGTCGAAAACAATAGATCCTTTCGGTGGCAGGAGTGTATCCACATTCGGGAACCCGAATTTCCTTGCCAGCTTTCTAGTCCTTCTTATTCCGGTTTCTCTTATTAAAACGCTCCTGTCAAAAAACAATATTTCAAGGATATCTTATCTGGCAATAAGTACCATAATGTTCTCGGCACTTGTCTGTGCATCCACACGTAGTGCCTGGATAGGCTTTATCGTATCGCTTGCTGTCATGTGGCTGTTTCTTCTGATACGAGTGAGAAACAAAAAGATGTTTTTAACCCATGTGGTGTCGCTTGTAATTGTTTTTACAGTAGGGTTAGTTGTCGTCATGAGCTCTCCAAAAAGGGAGATAGTAGGATCAAGGGCATTGTCCGCTTTTAGTGTCCAGAAGAGCGGCGTAGCTTCTTCCCAGCGCTTTTTAATATGGGAGGTTGCAAGGGATATGTTCGTTGATAATCCGGTCTTGGGGATAGGGTGGGGGACATTTGAGCTTTTCTATCCGGGATACCAGGGAAAGTACCTGGAAAGTGAAAAATATGGTTCTCTTAAGACGCATGCAAACCGTGCTCATAATGAGATCTTACAGTTCTTATCGGAGACCGGGGTGGCGGGCTTTGCCGTGTCCATTTGGGTTATTATAGTGTTTTTTGCTTTTTCAATAAAATCTCTTAAAAGAATTCCGGGCGAAGAAAAAGATAGCTATATCATGATAGGTCTTTTAAGCGGAATAACGGGTATGCTTGTTGATAATCTATTCAATGTATCGCTTCATTTTGCCTCTCCTGCCATGGTTTTCTGGATAAATATGGGGATTGTTATACACCTTGGGGGTAAAAAAGAAAGTTACAATAAGACCGTTGTAAAAGAACAGAGCGGTTCACTTTCAGCGACACGAATAATGGTTTCTATAGCGCGCATAGGGGCAATGGCTGTACTTATGGGTATCATCTGGCTAAATGCGACAAGGTTTATGGCGGCGGTGCATTATTTCGACGGGTTTAAGTACTTCAAAGGTGAACCCAGAATGCTGGATAAGGCTTCGATTTCATTTGAGAAATCGTTTTCACAGTATCCTTTCGATGTTAACACTAATTATGAGCTTGCCAATGTCTACGCATGCCAGGAAAGGAAAAACGAAGCAATAAATCATTACATGAAAGCACTACTTGTAAATCCCGGCTATGCGGAGATCCATTATAACATAGGGCTTCTTTATGTCAGGGAAGGCGAAACAAATAAGGGAATATACCATCTTGAAGAAGCAATGAAAATAGAACCGAATTCTCTTGAAACTGCCGGTCGGCTTGGAACGGTCTATCTTTCACTGAAAAAATGGAATGAGGCGAGGAGGGTTTATGAGAAGATAGTCACACTTATGCCTGACTCATCCACGGCGCACATTCATCTGGGGAACATATATTTCAACCTCAATGAGGCAGAAAGAGCGATAGGGGAATACAGAAAGGTCATTGAATTAAATCCTTCGAGCCCCGCTGGATATAAAAATATGGGATATGCTTATATGAAGACAGGGAAAAATGCTCAGGCAGTCCAGGCATTTAGGGAGGTTTTGGAGCGAAATCCAGAAGATGCTGAAGTAAAGGCTGTTCTTGGTGAACTGGGGGGTTGAAAGTCCCCCTTTTTCATTGACAATAAAGGCCTAAATTAGGTATACTAAGTTCAAAATTATAGAGAACGTATAAGGAGATTCTAATGCCTGAATTAAGACGCGATCCGGTTATAGGAAGGTGGGTTATTATATCCACAGAGAGAGGAAAGAGGCCTTCTGATTTTTCTGAAGGAAAGGTTCCCGAGGAGGAGACCAAGTTCTGCCCGTTTTGCCAGGGCAACGAAGATAAAACACCACCGGAAATACTCTCGTACAGGGAACCCGGTAGCGGGGCAAACAAGCCTGGCTGGTGGGTTCGTGTCGTGCCCAATAAATTCCCGGCTCTTCAGATAGAGGGCTCTTTGAACAGGCAGGGCGAGGGGATGTATGACCGCATGAACGGTATAGGCGCCCACGAGGTCATAATAGAAACCCCCCATCACGATAAGACATTTGACTCTCTTGATCCCAAGAAAGCAGAAGATATAATCTGGGTTTACAGGGACAGGATGCTTGATTTGAGCAAGGATGCCCGTTTTAAGTATATACTTATTTTCAAAAATCATGGGGCTTCCGCAGGGGCATCCCTGTCACATACCCATTCACAGCTTATAGCCACTCCGGTAGTCCCCAAAAGGGTTAAAGAAGAGATAGAAGGGGCCAGGGGTTATTATGATTACAAGGAGCGCTGCGTTTTCTGTGATATTGTAAAAGAGGAACTGGTCTCGGGCATTCGTGTCGTGTCAGAGAATGATGATTTTGTGGCAGTATCTCCATTTGCCTCAAGGTTTCCGTTTGAGATATGGGTTCTTCCCAAAAAACATGACTGTTCGTTTGAGAACATACAGAAACATGAGGTTGTTCTGCTTAGGCGTATTATGCAAGACGTTTTGAGACGAATGGGTGTTGTGTTGAACAATCCGCCTTTTAATTACATGATACATACATCCCCGCTCGGAAATACGAATCTGCCTCATTATCACTGGCATATAGAAATAATTCCAAAGCTTATAAAAATTGCTGGATTCGAATGGGGGACTGGTTTCTATATCAATCCTACACCGCCAGAGGAAGCTACAAAGCACTTAAGAGAAGTAGAGCTCTAAATGCAAAAGCATTGACGAAGGGGATTTCTGATGAAAATACTCGTAGTTGCCTCTGAATGCGTTCCTTTTGCAAAAAGCGGCGGACTGGCTGACGTGATAGGGGCACTGCCTAAGCATATACGCAAAAGAGGCCATGATGTGCGCATCGTGCTTCCTAAATATAAAACTATTAACAGCAGGCAGTTCGGGCTCAAGCCTGTTAGAAAATTCTCTGTGCAGATGGGCGGGGATGTGGAACAGGCGCAGGTATACCGTTCGATACTTGGCAATGTAACGGTATACTTTATAGGTAACAAGAATTTCTTTGACAGGGATGAACTCTACAGGACCTCCGGTGGGGACTATCATGATAATGCCCAGAGATTCATATTCTTCTCAAAAGCCGTTATGGAGCTCGCCAAGGCAGAGGCGTTCAAGCCGCGCATCATACATTGCAATGACTGGCAGACCGGCTTAATACCCGCGTACATAAAGACTCTCTATAATTATGACTCTTTTTTCTCTGAAACAAAGACTGTATACACTATACATAATCTTGCATACCAGGGGCTGTTCCCCAAGAATATCATGCCTGTTACGGGTATAGGATGGGACCAGTTCACACCTGATAAAATGGAATACTGGGGCCAGGTTAGCTTTATGAAGGCAGGCCTGGTCTATTCGGACATTATAACGACCGTAAGCAAAACTTACAGCAGGGAAATACAATCTTCAAAGGAGTTCGGAAGGGGAATGGAGGGCGTTCTCGCTTCCCGTTTTCGGGATATATACGGCATACTTAACGGCGTTGACTATGAAGATTGGAATCCCTCCGGGGATACCATAATCGCTTCAAATTACAGCTTGAAGGATGTTGCTTCAGGAAAAGCCATTTGCAAGAATGACCTTGCCCGTGATACAGGCCTTAGTTTCGGCGAGGATATACCTTTTATTGCGATGATTTCCAGGCTGGATCCTCAAAAAGGTTTTGATATAGTGGTCGAGGCGATCGAGAGCATTATGTCACTTGATATCAAGTTCATACTTCTTGGCAGGGGGGATGAGATATATCATAAGACTTTCGAAAAGATAAGCCGGAAACATCCGGAGAAGGTCAGCGTACATTTCACTTTCAACGATTCACTGGCTCACAAGATATATGCCGGGGCTGATATGCTGCTTATGCCATCGCATTTCGAACCTTGCGGTCTGGGGCAGCTTATAGCATTCAAGTACGGGACTATACCCATAGTCTACAAAACAGGGGGGTTGGCGGATACGGTTAACGCTCATAATTCTCCTAAGAAAACATCAAAGGGGTTTATATTCGATAAATATACCCCGTCGGCACTCCTAGACACTGTTAAGAAAGCAATTGAGGTATACGCGGATAAGAAAAAATGGAAAAAACTCGTAAACTCCGCAATGAGGTCTGATTTCTCATGGGACAGGCCGGCTGCTGAATACGAGGCTTTATATAAAAAATTAGCTTCCAGGAAGAGGAGAAGATGAAAATATCCAAACTACTTACTCACACCTCTATTGTACTGTGTTTTTTGTTACTTGGAATATCCCTTATTTTGTTATATAATATTGATGGGTTTATAGCCTCTATGGAGGACAGGCTCACACTTTCGGCGTTTCTTATGGAAAACATATCCGATGAGAAGCTAGTAGAGCATGCCATGGGTGATATAGAGAAGATGTCCGTGGTGCAGGAAGTGACATATATATCGAAAGAAAACGCTCTTGATGAGTTTTTGCTTAGGAGTCCGGAGTTTGCGGAACAGGTGAAGGTTTTGGGAACAAATCCCTTGCCGGCGTCTTTTGAAATAAAAGTGAAAAAGCCGTTTAAGCTTGACAATATAAGGAACCTTATAACAAAGCTGACAAACCTTGAAGTGGTCAAATCCGTGGAATACCCGGAGCTGGAGATAAAAAAACTCTCGGAAGTAAGAAATATTTTTAATAGACTCGATATTGGTCTCGGGATAACAGTCCTTGTTTTTACAATCGTTTTTGTGGGGCAGCTGTACTGGTGTTCTTTTAAGACTGGTGAACATGAGAAATTACTTTATGTTCTTCTTCAGGGTTTCGCAGGCGGCATAATCTCAGTGGCAATACTCTATGGATTGTTCGCGCTTTTTAGGGGTAGTATAAAGGGGCTCGTGTTTCTTCCAGCAGGGCACATCGTTTTACTGCTGGGTTTGGGAGTGCTGGTTCCTTTCGGGATGTGGAAAGCTTTCAATAAGACAGGGTGAGAAAAATGAACAGGTATATCTGTGGGTTTTTGGTTACTGTTTTGTTTACTCTGATATTGGCTTTTCCCTCTTTCTTAAACGGGGCTGACAGAAAACAAGAGGGAGAGAATTACAAAGAGTCAATACATAAGAGCAAAGAAGAGCTCGAAAGCGTAATTGGAAAGCTTAAGGAAAAGGAAAAAGAATATAAGAGCACAAAACAGAATAAAGAGAAACTCTCCAGGGAACTCAAAAGCCTTGACAAAGAATTGTTAAAGGCACAGGAAGACATAAACACCCTTGATAAAGGGATAAAAATAATAAAGCAAGATCAGGAAAAAACAAAGGAAAATCTGGAAATTTCTAAAGGAGACTTGAAGCATTACCGTGAAAACCTTGAGCAGGAAATTCGGGTTGTGTATAAAGAGAAAACAACAAACAAACTTCCATGGTTTTTTTCAAGTAAGGAGTCTTTCGGGTATTTCCTTAGAAACGAAAATGCACTCAACAGCCTTATTAGCAGGAATTATGAGTCATTTGTATCTGCTGAAAGAAATGTCGAAGTTTTGACGGGAAAAAGTGAAAATCTTGCAAAGCAGAAAAGCCAGAAGCAGTCCCAGTTCAAGCAGAATGTATCCAACAGAATTAAATATACAAAGGAGAAAGGAAAGAAGGACAAACTGCTTACCAGTGCCGAAGAAAAACAGATAGAGCAAGAAAAAGAGCTCCAGGTACTCAAAGCTACCTCCCAGTCAATGGAGAAGCTTATTACAGAGCTTAAGGCCAAGGCAAAGGCTATAGAGAAGAAGCGTCTTGAAAAGTTCGGTGTGGCCAAGCACAAGGGAAACCTCATATGGCCCGTGACGGGAGAGGTTACATCTCTTTTTGGCAGGTACAAGCACCCGGAGATGAATGCCTACCTGGTAAACAACGGTATTGAGATAAAATCGAGTAAATCAGACGTGCTGGCGGTAGAAGAGGGAGCGGTTCTTTTCGCAAGCGATTTTAAGGGCTACGGCAAGACCGTTATCATAGAACACAGCGGTAATTTTTGCACGGTCTACAGCCATCTGGATGTGATAAAGGTGGATATGGGAAAGCGAATTAAAAAGAAAGAAATAATAGGTACTATTGATTCATCGCTGTATTTTGAAATAAGACTGGAAAACAAGCCTGAAGACCCGCTGCTGTGGCTTACCAGCGAATAGGAAAGGTGGCAATATGACAAACAGAAGAAAGACCATATGGATAATCATACTGGTGTTAACACTTGGCTTTTCACTGATTGGAATAGAGAAAGATCAAGTACGTGAGCTGCAGGCTGCAAGCAGTAGTGTATACGAGGAGCTGAAACTCTTTGCGGATGTGCTGATGCTCGTGCAGAAGCATTACGTTGAAGAGGTGAAGCCTCAGAAACTGATCTACGGTGCGTTGCATGGTATGACAAAAAGCCTAGATCCTTACTCGCAGTTCATGGAACCGGATCTCTACAAGGAGATGAAGATAGAAACATCAGGTGAGTTCAGCGGACTGGGTATTCGAATAGCCATAAAGGACGGGTACCTTACGGTTATAACACCTATGCCGGGTACTCCCGCATACAGTATAGGCATAATGCCAGGGGACAGGATCATAGAGATAGAGGGAGAGGAGACAAAGGATATAACACTCATGGAAGCTGTAAAAAAGCTCAGAGGTCCAAAAGGCAGTCAGGTCACTATAGGTATAATGCGTGAAGGTGAGAAGGAATTGATAGATTATACTATCACCAGGGACACAATAGAAATTATAAGTGTATCTCACAAGATGCTTCCTAATAACATAGGCTATGTAAGGCTAGCTGAGTTTTCCGAAAAGACGACCGAGGGACTGGAAAAGGCACTAAAGGATCTGGAAGAAAATAATATGCGGGCTATTATCCTTGATTTGAGGAATAATCCCGGAGGACTCTTAAATGTAGCGGTAGATGTGTGCAAAAAATTTATAGCCGATGAAAAACTCGTTGTGTACGTAGAGGGACGTGACAAAAACGATTCTAAGCAGTTTTTTGCGGATAAGCTAAGGTCACATCCGGAAATGCCCATGGTTGTAATGGTGAACGAGGGCAGTGCAAGTGCCTCCGAGATTGTTGCCGGTGCCGTGCAGGACCATAAAGCAGGGGTTATATTGGGGACACAGTCTTTCGGTAAGGGGAGTGTACAGACAGTTATACCTCTTAGCGACGGTTCGGGCCTGAGGCTTACAACAGCGAAGTATTTCACTCCCAGCGGCAGAAGCATACATGAGAAGGGCATAACTCCTGATATAGAAGTGGAAATATCCAAGGAATCAAAAGAACAGCTTATGAAAATGCTCGAAGGTCTTCCCATGGATGAAGGAAAGGATAAGGTCGAAGATACTCAGCTCAAGAGGGCAATAGACATCTTAAATAGCACAAGGATATTTATTCCTGAAGAAAAAACCTCTCAGGAAGGTTGATGATGGCGCGAAGAAAGAAAAAGAAAAAATCAAAGCTTATATCATTTATCCTGCTTCTTGTAGTTATGGGTTTAGCCTACCTCTACATAATGGAGATAAAAAGGGTAGACTACACGCAGGAGTCCCAGGATGTTGATGATGCTATAAATAAATCGCTCGTGTCGCTTGATGTTAGTGATACGGATATACTAAAGATATATCGGGAGGAAAAAAAAGACCGCGGGAGAAAATGGATACATGTTACAAAGGAAATAAGGGTTATTCCTGGGGCTGAACTGGACAGATATAAGAAGAGCATAAGCAGTGGGCTCAAGGAAGCAGAAGCGCAAATAATGAGCCTCAGCGTTGACAAAAGAGGAAAAGTTCTTACCATAGATATCGGCATGCAGCGCATGCTCATGCAGACAGTGATAATAAAAAAGATAGCGCCTCACAGGGTAGCGATCATATTAGATGATGTGGGGTATGCCAAGAGTTACATGGAGGCCTTTTTCAAGCTAAATATCCCGCTTACAATGTCTGTCCTGCCGCAACAGCAGTTTTCCGTAGAACTTGCTCAGGAGACGATAGACAGGGGGTTGGAGGTAATGCTTCACCTCCCGATGGAGCCGTACAGGTACCCGGAGGTCAATCCTGGGGACAAGGCTCTTTTGACCGATATGAGTGCAAGAAAGATCCGGAATCTTGTCAGGGAAAATATAGACTCGATACCAGGACTCTCGGGTGTGAATAATCACATGGGTTCCAAATTCACAGAGGATAAGAAAAAGATGGAACAGGCTCTGGCTGTTGTTAAGCAGAAGAGACTGTTTTATATTGACAGCGTTACAAGTTCCAATTCAGTGGCCTTTGATGTGGCCCGCAACATGGGTATAAAAACCGTCGCAAGGGATGTTTTTATAGACAATGAAGATGATCTCGAATACATAAAGGGCCAGTTAAGAGAGCTCATAAGACTTGCACTTCTTAACTCTAAGGCAGTTGGCATAGGTCATGTGCATAAATCCATGACAGCAAAAGCGATAGAGGAGATGCTGCCGGAATTCAAAGAGAAGAAAATTGAACTTGTTTTTGCTTCAGAGCTTGTACAGTAGTTTATTAATTAAAAAAGAGGGTTTGATTAGTTGCTGATTCTAGGTATTGAAACTTCCTGCGATGAAACCGCGTGCGCTGTAATAGAAGATAATAAGCGCATTCTGTCAAATGTCATCTCTTCACAGATAAAAATACACAAGAAATTTGGCGGTATTGTGCCTGAGCTTGCTTCCCGCAGTCACCTGGAAATGGTAAATATAACAATTGAGGAGGCTTTGAAGAAGGCTGGAGTAAGTTTGGATGAAATAGGTCTTATAGCTGTAACCCACGGGCCCGGGCTAAAAGGATCGCTTCTAATAGGCATATCCTGTGCGAAGGCTATAGGGTATGCAAAGAACATTCCTCTTATTGGGATAAGTCATCTCGAGGGTCATATATATGCAAATTTCCTTGAGCATAAGAGACTGAAGCCGCCTTTTCTAGCACTTGTTATTTCAGGGGGGCATACAGAGCTTATAATTGTAAAGAAACACGGTAAATATAAGGTACTGGGAAGAACAAGAGATGATGCGATAGGAGAGGCTTATGATAAGATATCTAAATTTCTGGGTTTGGGTTATCCCGGTGGGCCTGTGATAGATAAGCTCTCAAAAGAAGGCAATCCCCGCGCTGTCCGCTTTACCAGGCCTTATCTTAAAGGGACTTGGGATTTCAGCTTCAGCGGAATAAAAACGGCTGTCGTTAATCATGTGAAGAATAACCCTTCGCTTACGCGCAAGAAAAAAATAGATATTGTTACATCTTTCCAGGAAGCGGTCGTTGAAGTTCTGGTGAACAAGACCGTTGAGGCAGCAAAAGAGAATAAGATCAAGACCATTGTATTAGGTGGGGGTGTTGCATCTAACTCTGCACTTAGAGAATTGTTTGAGAAATGCACTAAGCAGGAGAAGTTGAAAGTTTATTATCCAAGCAGGGTTTTATGTACGGATAACGCCGCGATGATAGCGTGCACGGCGTATTACAAGGTCAAGGCGTCTAAAAATCTGTTGAAAACGTCACAGGTTATGAGCTTGCAGGCTCAACCTAACCTGGGATTAACATAAAGGAGAAATATTAATGGCTAAGGACCTTATTTTCGGTATACTCGGTGGTCTGGGATTATTTATTTACGGCATTCATCTTATGGGGGAGGGTTTACAGAAAGCCGCTGGCGACCAGATGAGGAAAATCCTTGGCGCTCTGACGGGAAAGCCTTTGAGAGGCTTGCTTGTCGGGGCGGGTGTTACCGCGCTTATACAGAGCAGCAGCGCAACCACGGTTATGACCATCGGTTTTGTCAATGCGGGTCTTATGACTCTGACACAAGCAATAGGCGTCATTTTCGGAGCCAATGTCGGTACCACTATTACGGGCCAGCTCATAGCTTTTAAGCTTACCAATTATGCCTTGCCGATAATAGGTGTCGGTATGGCGATGAACCTTTTTGCCAAGACAAAGAAGATGAAACACATAGGGCAGTTTTTGCTTGGTTTCGGTATACTGTTCTTAGGGCTTAAGGTGATGACAGGCGTGGTAAAGCCGTTCGGGGCGAGTGAGACTGCGAGGAATCTTTTTGTCAATTTCAGTAAAAACCCTATACTTGGTGTCATCACGGGTATGCTTGTCACTTTTATCGCCCAGTCAAGCAGCGTGACAGTTGGCCTTGTGCTTGCGCTCGCGTCCGTTGGTCTTATTGACTTGAGTGCGGCAATACCACTGATTCTCGGTGATAACATAGGCACCTGTATAACCGCTATGCTTGCCTCTATTGGAACTTCTATCTCAGCAAGAAGGGCCGCCGTAGCTCACATGATGTTCAACGTTCTTGGAACGGTCGTGGTACTCATATTGCTTCCTTACTACCAGGTTCTTATCGCGAAAACCTCTACTGAGATCATGAGACAGTGTGCTAACGCCCACACTATATTTAATGTCATGAACGCGCTGATATTCCTGCCTTTCACCCATCTTTTCGCAAAACTCATAGTGAAGATTGTTCCCGGTGAGGATGTTGTTATTGAAGCAGGTCCCAAATACCTGGAGAAACACTTGCTCGAGACGCCCGTACTGGCGCTTGAGGCTGTCATGAAGGAGATAGTAAGGACACTGGAGCTTACCAGGAAGATGGTAAACCAGGCCATGGAGGGTTTCTTTAACAGCGATCTCAAGGTACTGGATAAAGTGGACCGCGGGGAAGATGCTGTGGATGATCTGAGGCTGGCCATAACAGATTATCTGGTTGAACTCATGCAGAGGGAGCTTACGGCTGAGCAGTCAAAGAAGATTCCCGCACTCATCCATGTCATAAATGACGTTGAACGTATAGGTGACCATGCCGAGAATCTAAAGGATCTTGCGGAACGAAAGATTGGGGAGAAAATGCCTTTTTCAGATTTTGCAATAGGCGAACTTCACGAGATTCACGGTAAGATAGATTTGATGTGCGAATCAACCATCCAGGCGCTTGAAACAAATGATATTGCATCTGCTGAAACAACGGTAGAGCGTGAGAAGGAAATAAACTCTATGAGGAACAAGTTCAAGCAGAACCACATAAAACGCCTTGATTCCGGGCTGTGCAAAGTGCTCTCAGGCGTGATATTCCTTGATATGGTAAGCAATTTTGAGAAGATAGGCGACCATCTAAATAACATAGGGCAGGCTGTCATGTATCCTCTCCAGTGGGAATTAACCGAGCATGTCTAAGGAGAAAATATGTTCAATGAAGATTTTTTGGCGGATGTAATAAAAGAGGCCCTTAACAACGGCGGTGATTTCGCTGATGTTTTTGTGGAATATTCCGAAGTTAATTCAATATCATGCGAGGAAGACAAGATAGAACAGGTGTTAAGCGGCCTTGATGCAGGAGCCGGGCTTAGGATCATCAGGGGAGAAGAAGTGCTATATGGATCTACTAATGATCTCTCGCAAGAAGGCCTGCTGACTCTGGCAAAAGAATTAAGCGCAACAAGGGCTCCCCAGAAAAAACCGAAAGCCCCGGTTTTTACAAGGGATGAATCACTTATATTTGTGTCCAAGAGTATGTTGCCTGTCTTGAGAAGTCCGGCAACAGTTGCAATAAGGCAGAAGATAGACCTTGTTAACAGCGCAAATAGTGTCGCCAGGAAATTCGACTCCAGGATTACACAGGTATCAGTGGATTACGCTGACAAGATAAAAAACATCGAGATAATGAACTCTTTCGGTCTTTACAAGCAGGAACGCCGTGTTTACACGGTGTTTACGGTTCACACGGTTGCAGAGAAAAAAGGTCTTATGCAGACAGGATACAAGCTCATAGGAGGGCTGGAGGGCTTTGAACTCTTCGATGAGTATAATGTAAATGATGTTGCTGCCAAATCAGCGGATATAGCGGTAAGAATGCTCTCGGCCAAAAAAGCCCCAACCGGAAGGATGCCTGTCATCCTCGCCAGTGAGGCAGGCGGTACGATGATACATGAGGCCATCGGTCACAGTCTGGAAGCCGACCTTGTGCAGAAGGGGATATCGCAGTATAGCGGCAAACTGGGGGAGAAGGTGGCATCTGAGCTTATAACCGTCATCGATGATGCTACACTTCCGAAGAAAAGAGGGTCCTTTGCCATAGATGATGAGGGTACTCCCGCACAGCGCACAGTACTTGTTGAGAAGGGAGTATTGCAGAACTACCTCTATGATCAGTATACGGCCAGGAAAGATAAGAGAGTATCAACCGGTAACGGCCGCAGGGAATCCTACCGTTTTAAGCCCATACCAAGGATGAGCAATACATACATAGCTTCGGGGAAACAGAAACCCGATGATATTATAAGCTCAATAGACACGGGGCTTTATGTGAAGAAGATGGGCGGAGGCCAGGTAAATACAACTAATGGTGATTTCGTGTTCGAGGTTTCAGAGGGGTATGAGGTTAAAAAGGGTAAAATAGGGTCACTTGTAAGAGGAGCGACGCTCATAGGTAACGGGCCTAATATACTTAAGCTCATAGATATGGTGGGAAATGATTTAGATTTTGACATGGGGACCTGCGGTAAGGACGGACAGCATGTACCTGTAGGAGACGGGCAGCCCACGGTTAGGATAAAGGAGATAACAGTAGGAGGGACAGGGTCCTAATTTATTGACATGATGGTATTTATATGGTAAAATTATAGTAACAAATACCGTATAAATACCTTTAGTTAAGGAAAAACCATGAAAAAACTCAGTACATTTATTACTATCGTTACTTTAATACTTTGGGTATCGCATGCTCATGCTGAGAACAGCGGAGCTGCGTTCTTAAGGCTCGGAGTTGGGGCGAGACCGATAGGTATGGGAAGTGCATTTGTAGCGATTGCAAATGACGCAAATGCCGTGTTCTGGAACCCCGGGGGGCTAAGCCAGATAAAGACACAAGAGATAAGCGCGATGCATACGGAGTGGCTTGCTGATATAAACTATGATTACGTGGGATATATACATCCCTTTGGCAAGAATGCTGTTGGGCTCAGCATGATATATTTGTGCACGGGAGACCTTGATAAGAGAAGCGCCACGGGCGCTGATCTCGGGAGTTTTGAGGCATATGACGGAGCCTTTGCACTATCATACGCCAGAAAGATAAGTTCTGTCCTACATATGGGCATGAACATAAAGCTCATACAGCAGAAGATAGAGGAAGAGACAGCGGAAGGATTTGCTATTGACATAGGGCAGGTATACAGCCTTCCAATGACAGGGCTTAGTTTCGGATTGGCGGTTCAGAATATAGGTCCGGATATGAAATTTGTACAGGACCCGTTCAAACTGCCTCTTACGGTTGTCGGCGGAGTAGGCTACAGTATGCTAGGTGTAATAACTGTCGGTGTTGACGTAAAACACCTGGTTGTTGATGAGAAAACAAGTATTAGCTTCGGGACGGAGTATAGCCCTGTAGGAGTACTTTCTTTAAGAGCCGGATATCTTGCGAGGATTCTAAAGACAGGCAATGATACCGGTGATATTGCGGGAATAGAAAGTGATTTGGGAGGGCTTACTGGATTGGGTGCCGGCATGGGGTTCAGGCTGGGGCCGGCTTCTGTTGATTATGCCTTTGTCCCTTACGGGGACCTCGGCAACACCCACAGGATATCATTTCTTGCCAAGTTTTGATCTTATTTCAGATTTTAGGACATAAAAAAAGCCTGGTAGTTTTACCAGGCTTTTTGCTTTGAGTTATATTTTATGTAAGTGTTTTAAGAGAATACATTCCGGCTCCAATTATGCCCGCCTCGTCCTTGAATTTACCCGTTACTATTTTTACAGTATCAAAAGCGTATTTAAGACTATACTGTCTTGCGGTACCGATGGTAGGGGTGAGTATAAGATTCCCTGCCTGTGCCACCCCACCGGAAATTATTACCATCTCCGGATTGAGCAGGTTTATCAGGTTGGCTATCCCGACTCCCAGGAATTTGGCTGTTTCCTCTATTATAGCGGACGCAAGGGCATCGCCTTTTTCGGCGGCATCTGTTATCATCTTGGCCGTTATTTTACTCGTGTCATTATATGTCATGTCCATGAGAATGGTTTTATTGCCTTTTTCGATTGCCGACACGGTCCTTGCTACTATGGCTGTGGCAGAGGCATATGCCTCAAGGCATCCATAGCTCCCGCATGAGCACTGAGGGCCTTCCATGCTTATGTTCATGTGGCCTATCTCGGCTGCATAATTACCAGGGCCCCTGAATATTTTACCATCGAATATTATTCCCCCGCCTATACCTGTTCCGAGTGTCAGGCAGACCAGGTTCTTTACTCCCTTGCCTGCACCGCAGTAGAACTCACCCAGAGTGACCATGTTAGCGTCGTTATCTATTACAGCCGGGAGGTTAAATTTCTTTTCTATATCTTTCTTAAAGGGGATGCCTTCCCATCCGGGGAGATTTTTGGCTCCTCCCTTAACTCCGCCCAGTTCATTGTCGGCCAGTCCTGGTGTACCTATTCCTATACTAACGATATTTTTGTTCTGTGTGTTTTTTGATATGATGTCGGATATGGATGAGAGTATATTCTTGAGGACTACCTGCCCGCCCCTTTGGGCTTCTGTCAGGCGGGATATTTTAACTATCACGTTTCCGTCGGAGTCAATAATGCCTGCTTTTATGTTCGTTCCACCCAGATCAACCCCTATTGCTAGCTTTTTTTTCATGATTTATTTCCTTGTAATTGAAAGTAATTATATTATATAATAAAAAGACCCCAAGGTCAAGTTTTTATTTGTTTACAATGGGAGACAGAAGGGTAGTACATATGAGAAAAAAAATAACAGGGGTTATTTTTTTATCTATAGCACTGCTTTGTGTTTTTGGCGCGGAACTCCGGGCAGCTCCATCCATTAACTCTGTAGCGGAGAACAGCGATCCGGTAGGAGCCTATGAGAAGCTTGAGCTGACCGTTGGTCTTTCTGCCTCATATTCTAATGCATATAATCCCGATGAAGTAAGCCTATCAGCTGTATTTACCTCGCCAACAAGCGTTGTCTGGAACGTAAACGGTTTTTATGACGGCTCCAGCTGGCTTATCCGCTTTGCCGCCAATGAAACAGGTTCATGGAGCTATATCATATCACTTACCGATTCAACAGGTACTGCTACAAGCAGTACCTACACTTTTACCTGCAGCAGTTCCTCCCATCACGGATGGCTCGAAGTTTCTCCCACAAATTCAAGATACCTTATACATGATGACGGCACATCCTTTTACGGCATAGGTCACTGCCGGGCATGGAATCCTGAAACGACTCCGCTTAGCACGCTTGCAGCCTACGGCGGTAATTTCCTTGTATACTGGAACGGACCTCCATGGGAGAGGATGATAGAATCAAAGACGCAGGGCATAGGCCAGTACGATCAGGATGAGTGTGACTATATAGACAGTCTTGTTGGAACAGCGGAGACAAATGATGTTTATCTGGCTCTTGTAATTTGGCCCCACAATGCCTTGAGAGACGAAACACCATGGTCTGACGGTAAATGGACAAGCAACAATCCTTACAGCACTATCACATCCGCAGTGGAATTCTATACTGATGCCTCAAGCTGGAGCTATCAGCAAAAGCTCTATAGATATATTATAGCCAGATGGGGGTATTCCCGTGCCATAGGGGTCTGGGATATAGTCTGTGAGATTGATGGAACAGCAGGCTATGTTTCCGATAGAACGGCTGCGGAGACTTGGTGTTCGAATGTACAGTCATATTTTGATTCAAATGACCCGTTTGCTCACCTGACAGCCGGCTCCAAGTCAGGTGATGTATACTGGGCTGCGGGATATAATATTTTCGACCTGCCCGAAATGCACACCTACAATGATAAAAGAGATGAAGACGAGATAGCGACAACCATTGCCACAAACACCAGGAGGATGTGGAATAATTTCACCAAGCCCAATTTCCACGGTGAGTTCGGTACCGATATGACATCTTCCCTCCAGCCCGAGCATTTCCACAATGCGATATGGGCGGGATTGGCTTCCGGGGCTGCCATAACCCCGCTTGACTGGAATGACGGCGGGGACTGGGGTGATCTGACGGCGGGGATGCTTAATCACATGAGCTATTTCGCAGATTTTATAGATGGTGTGGATTTCGGGAACATATCACTTACCCCTGCTACTGTTTCTGCCGGGAGTTACGAAGTATGGGGAATGAGGACAAATGACTATGCAATTGCTTGGGTACAGAGTACATCAGGCAACGTGGACTCGGAAACTTTCACTATATCAAATCTTAATGACCGCAATTACCAGCTCCAGTGGTACAATACATGGACGGGGGAGATCACGGCGATTAATAACGACGTGGCGAGTTCAGGCAACTCACTGAGTGATACCATACCGGCTGTAGGCAGGTCGGACATTGCATGCAAGATAATCGGTTCCTCGCCGCCTTCGGCTCCGGCTGCTCCCAGCGGCGATACTAGCGGAACATATGGGACAAGCTATACCTACTCTGTATCCACAACAGATAGTGACGGAGACCAGTTGAAATACACAATTGACTGGGGGGACGGGAATACGACAACATCAAGTCTTGTGGCTTCGGGCACTACTTTTGAAGCCTCTCATGCATGGAGCTACGGAGGAACATATGACGTTAAGGTCAGGGCACAGGATTCAAACGGCACAATTTCAGAATGGAGCTCTGAAACAGAGATGATTATAACAGGGCCAGCCCAGGCTGGAAGCACGGATAACCTTATCCTGAGGCAGAACTATCCCAATCCCTTTTATATCTCAGTTGATTCCGTGACATCCATGCGCTACACACTTACCCGCAGAGCCAAAGTAACGATAAAAATCTATGACCTTTCCATGCGCCTGGTCAAAAGCCTCGTATCGGATGAATGGAAGGATCCTGGTACTCATGAGGACAGCAGGTGGTCAGGAGATAATGATAACGGAAATGGTGTGGGGAGCGGTCTTTATTTTTATCATATAGAGGCTGAATTTGAAAGCGGTAGTACAAAAAGCAGTATAGGGAAGATGATGATGGTAAAATAGTAAAATGAAAACAAGTATGAAGTTTAATAAAAAATTATTTTTAACCTTGCTTACAGGTGTTATTCTCTGTACCGGTACTGAGTTTCTATGGGCTGGGTCCGGGACAAAGGGCTACAATTTTCTGACCCTTGGTGTCGGCGCCAGGCCTGTGGGTATGGGAGAGGCCTTCGTGGGAGTCAGTGATGATGTGCATGCTCTTGTATGGAATCCGGCAGGGCTTGTAAAGCTCAAGAATCCCGTTTTTAGCATGACGCACCTTGAATGGGTGGCCCAGGTAAAGCAGGAGAACTTCATATGGGCCATCCCTATTGGCAAGACGCAGGCTATAGGGGGTGGTATAAATTACCTTCACACCCAGATGATCTCAAACAGGGATAATGTTGATAATGAAGAAGTCTTTTATTTCAGTGATCTTGCATTAACCCTTTCATATGCAAGGAAACTCGACAGGGATCTGATGGCAGGTGTCAGTGTAAAGCTTATCCGTGAGGCCATATCCGTAGATTCTTTATCCAGCCTGGCTGTAGCATTTGATGCGGGTCTCATTGTCGGCTTGAGCGACAAATTCTCGCTTGGTCTGTGTGCCCAGAATGTCGGTATTGGCATAACCGCACTAAAAGATAACAAGGATGCACTTCCCATCACCCTAAGGGGAGGGATAGGTTATAAATCATTCACCGGTTCACGTGTCATTGCCTTTGATGTGGAGAAACCGCTTGACGGGGATTTCTACCTTCACAGCGGCGCGGAATTCAATCAGAAGCGTATCTTTAGAGGGGTACTTTCTGAAAGAATAGGGTATGTGTATAGGCTTGGAAGCGGTGGAAACAGCTGGGGTTTTCTCAGCGGTCTGCGTGCGGGTTTTGGGTTTGAGACAGCAGGTGGCCTTCAGATAGATTATGCATTCCAGCCTTTTACCAGTGAAATAGGCTACACCCACCGTGTATCTCTTAATCTTAAATTCTCTGCGCGAAAAAGAGAATAGGATAGGTAGTTTTATACATTTTTAAATGAAATCATATTTTATAAGAAAAGAAAAATAACCTTGACAGGCAAGTATTTTTGTGCTATACTTTGAGTAATAGACTATATTGTTTAAAAGAAAATTTTATGTATGAAAGGAGTAGTTTATGAGGTTCAGGAATCTAATAGTTTTACTTGTCATGATTTTTTTCGGTGTCAATATTTGCAGTCCTTATGCGTATGCAAGACGTCGTCCCAATGTCAGTAAACCGGTGGAGGAAGTCGCAGAGGAGTATGAAGAGAAAGTATACGAGGACGAAGAATACGAAGAAGAGGAATCCGGCGAGGAGCTGACCGGCAAGGACCTTGAGAAGTACCTATACCATGAAGAGCCTCTTAAAGAGGAAGCAAAAGAAGAAGAGAAGGACGAAGAGGAAACCGGGTTTTCAGCCTGGACACCTAAGAACGCTGCACTCCGATCACTGATGCTGCCCGGATGGGGGCAGTTTTTTAACGAACAACCTACAAAGGGCTATATTTTTGCCGGTACAGAGATAATCTTGCTTGGTACGACCCTTGTCATGTATAACCAGGCAAACAGTACTTATGATGATTATGAGAACGGCAAGGCTACCTATGACGATTATTCAAAGAAGTTAGATACTGTGAATATGGTCGTGGGAGTCATGGCCGCTGTATGGATATATAATGTTATCGACGCATATGTTAATGCCTCTTATGAAGAAGAGGTATCTTTATTACCTAAAGACGGTTTCGCTATGGAAGTGAAGAATACCGAGCAGGTATCTTTATTGTATAGGAAGAAATTCTAATACTTCCTATAAAGGAGACAAACATGGGCAGAAAAAGAGAAACCCTCATAATCTTAATGATAATGGCTTTATCTCTTAGTGTCTTTAGTGCTTGCAGTAAGAAGTCAAAAGTCACAGGAACTTCTGATTCCACTGCTCCGGTAATAACAAGCATATCATCCGGGACTCCCGGTTCAAATTCTGCCACTATAACCTGGACCACTGACGAAAGCGCTACTTCCCAGGTTGAATACGGGCTTAGCACCAGTTACGGCAGCAGTACAACGGCAACTTCAACTTTGACAACGAGCCACAGCGTGGCAATAAGCAGTCTCAGCGCATCCACCGTGTATCATTACAGGGTTAAAAGCAAGGATGCTGACAATAACGAGGCAACAAGCGGGGATAATACCTGTACTACAGCCGCGGACACAGGTGGTCCAATAATATCAAGTGTCAGCGTTCCGTCGGCTACGCTTAAAAACACGGCGGTTACCGTCACATGGACTACTGATGAGGCTGCTTCTACAAAAATAGAATGGGGAATCTCAAGCGGGACATATACAAATGAGTCTGAGCAGGATACGACGACTCGTGTAACAAGCCACAGTATAACGATCTCAAGCTTAACAGCAGGGACTCTTTATTACTACCGTGTCTCAAGCAAGGATTCTAGCAATAATGAGACTATAGATACGGAAAGAAGCTTTACAACCAACAGCGTCTCGGCTCTTACAATGTATAATTTCGAAGCCGGCACGGTTAGCGGGTGGAGCAATGATACCACAGCCTTTTTCGGTGATTCCTTCGGGGTTCCATCTGCATCAACGAGTGAAGCGCACGGAGGGACATATTCGCTTTCGTTCCCGCTTGATATGACGGCACTTGATCCGGCCTGGGGTTGTCTAAACGATGCGGCAAAGGTGACGCCCACAACAACGGACCTTAGTAGTTATTCACAGCTGAGTATATGGATGTATTTCCCGGCAAGCCCGGCTCCCACTAATCCCATACAGGCCACTGTTTATATAAAAACAGGGGATTTATGGTACTGGTATGAAAGCGTATCACTGCAGACGATAACGCCTGGTACATGGACAGAGGTGACGCTTGATTTCTTTAACGCAAAACATGATGACAGTACTACTAATCTTACTATACAGGACCTTGATAATATAAAAGAGCTTGGTGTTCATATGGGTAACGGAGAAGGTACTTCCAGTACCACTTTCTATATAGATGATGTAACAGCACAATAAAGTGCAAAACTATTAATGATTGGAGTTGAGTGTATTATGAAAAAAAGAAGTATGATGGTCAAAACAGTATCAATCTTGCTGGTTCTGATGGTGATGGTTGCAGGGTGTAGCAAGAAATCCAAGATCACCCAGATAATAAGTGAAGCTCTGGAAATCTTAAATGTTGCCTCAAGCAACGTGGGTATTTCAAGTGCGACTATCAGCTGGACCACTAACAAAGAGGCTACTTCCAGGGTTCAGTATGGAACCACGACAGGATACGGCACTTTGTCAACTGAATCAACAGTGTTCGTTACAAGCCACAGCGTTAACATATCAGGACTTAGCGAAGCTAGAGAGTACCATTACAGGGTAATAAGTACGGATAGTGATGGGAACCAGATGGCAAGCGCTGATTTTACCTTTTATACTATTGGGGTGCTGCCTCTGCCGGTTATCTCAAATGTCCTAGCTCAGAGCATCACCGCAAGCAGCGCCATGATAACATGGGCTACGGATATTGCAGCGACTTCACAGGTTGAATACGGGACAACCGCTAATTACGGTACAAGCAGTACCTTAGATTCTACGCCTGACACAAGCCATGGTGTCTCCGTAACGGGTCTTTCGGCTGACACTACATATCACTACAGGGTGAAGAGCAGGAATTCAAGCGGTGGAGAATCCGTAGGTTCTGACAATACGTTTACCACGGATCCCGCGGGAACGACAAATCCTCCTGTAATATCAAATGTTACGGCCACAAACATCACGGCCACTGGCGCTACAATTACATGGACGACTGATATAATATCAACCTCGCAGGTTGAATACGGTACAACAGCAAGTTATGGCTCGACTACGTCTCTAAATAGTACACTAGTTACAAGCCATAGCGTTAACATAACAGGGCTAACAGCCAGTACACAGTACCATTACAGGGTAAGAAGCAGGAACTCAAGCAGCCAGGAAACAATAGGGACTGATAACACATTCACTACAGGAAGTGCTGGTCAGCCAGAAGTGCTTTATGACTTCGAGGACGGTACGACCAGCGGATGGTTAAATGATACATCTGCGTTCTTCGGCGACGCTCTGGGGATACCGGTAACATCAGCTGACGAAGCTAACAGTGGTGCCATGAGTCTGTCATTGCCATTTGACATGACGGCACTTGATCTCACATGGAATTGCTTAAATGATGCGCTTTATGTCACATCTCAGTTCGATTTCACGGGCAAGAGCAAACTTACAATTTACATGTACCTGCCGGCATCCGCAGCAAGCGATATAAGCAAGGCCATAGAAGCCACGGTTTATGTCAAGACAGGCTCAGCCTGGCTGTGGCATGAGAGTACCTCTATGACCACGCTGATACCCGGAACATGGACCGAAGTAAGCATAGATTTCAATGACGCCAAGCTTGATGATAATAATCTACATGAAGTTGTTCCATATCTCGATAATGTCAGGGAAATAGGTATACATGTCGGAAACGGTGATGGTACGAGTACCACTACGCTGTATATAGATGATGTAACTGTTGAATAAGGTGTCATTTAAACACCGCTTGACAAAAAGTAAATTTTATGGTATACTGTGAACACACAGTCGTACTATACATATAGAAACCGAAAAGGCAAATCTTACGCGAGTGAGAGACGCAAAACCACGGGCCAAGTAAAAAGGAAGCCGGGTTGCCGGGAAATTAAGGCAATCCGGCTCTTTTTTAAATAGGAGCATATAATAGAGTACATATCAATTTAAAAACAATAAGCAAATTAGGCTTGAAAAAACAAGATGAATCCCGGGAGGAAAGATTTATGAACAGGAGTTTTCTAAAAACCATAATGGTTACATGCATTATCGTGCTGCATGTAACATTATTGACCCGCGTATGCTACGGGTCTTTTGAGGATATTGGATGGGGTGCACGTCCAACAGGCATGGGGGGCGCTTTTACTGCCCTGGCGAACGATTCTAACAGCATTATGTGGAATCCTGCCGGTATAGCCCATGTGGACCGTTCAGAGCTTAATTTGATGTATGCCAAGCTTTTCTCGGGACTTGATAGTGTTAAGCTTGGTCTCAATTACTTCAGTTTTATACAGCCCATCAAAAACGCGGGCGTTTTTGGGATAAACTGGGCGAATTTCATCTCGACTGACCAGTATCGTGAGGATACTTTTGTTCTTTCATATGCGCAGAAGGTATTTTACTCCAAGGATTCATGGCTTGAGGAAGTGGCTCTCGGAGCAAATCTTAAATACATGGGATACCGTTACACCCTGGACAGCTATGCGAAGACAGATCCCGTATTTGTCTCAAGCGGTAATGACAAAAGCAGTTTCGGATTTGACGCCGGTATTCAGATAAAGCCTGTAGATTATCTTTCTGTAGGCTTATCTGTTATAAATCTGAATCAGCCTGATGTAGGGCTTAAGGAGACAGAAAAGCTTCCTGTTGAAACAAGGGTCGGAGCAGGAGTTTTTTTCTCCGAAAGGACTCAGGCAGGGTTTGATATATCATATCTTACTGATGATCTCAATTTTCATGTCGGTCTTGAGCACTGGCTTCCTACCAAGGTCCTTGCTCTTAGATGCGGTGCAAACCTTCAGGAAATAGCGCTTGGAATGGGACTCCGTTCAGAGGTAAGTGAAACTTTCGAGTTGCAATTTGACTACTCCTTTATTTGGCCTCTTGAGGTTCAGGAAACATACGGTAGTCACAGGCTTTCGCTTCTTGCAAGGTTTGGTAAGAGCGCTGATACTAAGGAGAAAGAAGCAAGAGAAACTGAAGAATTAAAGAGGCTTGAAGCGGAAAAAGCCCGTGCTCTGGCAGAGGCGGAGAAGGCAAGAAAAGAGGCAGAAGAGGCAAGAAAAAAGGCGAAAGAGGCGGAGGAAGCCGCGAAGAGGGCTCGCGCAGAAGAAGAAGCAAGAAGACTTGCCGCAGAAGCTGAACGTCTTGCCCTTATTGAAAAGGCTAAGGCAGCACAGCTGCAAGTAAAAGAAGAAGGCAAGGATGTTATTATTACGCTTCATGTTAATTTTGACTTTAACAAAGCCACGATAAAAGAAACAGAGAAAACCAAGCTTACCCAAGTTTCAGAGATACTCAAAACATTTACTGAGTACGACGTCAGGGTAGAGGGGCACACGGACAGTGTGGGAACCGAAGAATACAATCTGAAATTATCCGAGGAGCGTGCTCACAGTGTGGCAATGTATCTTTCAAGCGAGGGGGTTGGTTCAGACAGGATCAGTTATGTTGGCTATGGTGAGGCAAAGCCGGTTGCAGATAATACTACTAAAGAAGGTCAGGCGCTTAACAGGAGAGTTGAATTCGTGGTGATAACTGAAAAAAAGTAATTTGAACGCGATTTTTATAAGTAAGGCCTCCTTTACTGGTATTTTTTATCTCCTTGACAAATGTGATAAATTAAGGTATACTTATAGAAATAGTGTAACTATTAAATAAAACAAAGGATAATATATGAAAAAACATGTACTTGCTTGTGTTCTTGCTTTTGGGATGATTGTTTTTTGTTTGCAAACAGTATATGCACTTAATACGGATAAACTTGTCTATTTGAAAGTGAAAGATGCCTTGGCGTCTTCTTTTGATGATACCAAAGGATGGGCTCCGGACCCTAATCCCATGGCGCCGTTTGACGGTGACGTTGGGACGAGATGGTCTCCTAAACTCGGGTTGGACGGCGAATGGATCTATTTTGATTTAGGTTCTGAGAAAACAGTTAGCGTTGTTTGCATAGTATGGGAACGTGCCTTTGCAACAGAGTATGAAATACTCATCTCAGATGATGCCAAGAAGTGGACTTCCCTAAAAGTCATGAAAGACCAGGACGGCGGAAACGATACCATAGAGTTTGATCCTGTAAAAACACGCTATATAAAGTTTATAGGTACAAAAAGGGCCAATCCTCTATGGGGTTTCAGTATTTGGGAATGCCTGGCATTTGGTCCGAAGAGTGCTAATCCAAATGATAAGAAGCTCAAAGAAGTATATACGGGTTTTCCAGTCACCCAGAAGGAGCTCCTTGTTGAAGGCTTCAGCAAAGAAGTAAAAAAAGTAGAACCTATTCCCGGAAACGGTCCTATTGAGAAAGATGAGTTTCATACGGGTATGACGTTTACCTCCTGGCATGAAACTGAAATTGCAAGCAAAAAATCTCACGATTCCCTGGAACATTTATACAAGAACGATAACGTAAAATTTGTAGCTATCATGGTTAACTGGTACCAGCAGAGTATCGATTCGACAAAAATCGAGCGTGACAAACTGGCTGGAAGCACGGTTTCAGATGAGGCTCTCGGGCATGCGATAAATAAAGCTCATGAGCTTGGCATGAAGGTGATGCTAAAACCTCATGTTGATATTCATGACGGCGATCCAAGACATTATATCATACCTAGTGTTGACTGGTTTATAAGCTACACGAATTTTATTGTTCATTACGCAAAGCTTGCTGAGGAATACAATGTGGAACTTTTCTGCATAGGCACTGAATTGCGCGAGACCACCACAGATGAATGGGAAGAAATCTGGCGCGCCATCATTTTCGAGATACAGAAGGAATACAAGGGGCAGCTTACATATGCCGCAAACTGGGATGAATACATAGATGTTCCTTTCTGGGATGCGATGGATTTTATAGGAATAGACGCTTATTTTCCTCTTTCGGAGGATAATAATGCAACACTTGAACAGTTAGATGAGGGATGGAAGTATTACGCTTCTGAGATCGAAAATTTCTTAAAGCAAATGAATTACGAGGATATACCTGTTATCTTTACAGAACTCGGTTATGCTAATGTTGACGGCTGCAATGTTGAGCCATGGGCTGTAGCATCCGAGATAGAGGATGAGGATGAACAGGCTGATTGCCTCGATTCGGCTTTGGCTGTACTTACAGAGAAGAAATGGTTTAAGGGGATGTACTGGTGGGATTATCTTCCTACCCAGCGAACTGAGAAATACGGCTTTCATTTAGGAAAAAAGGCAGCTGAAGAAGTTCTGAGTGAATGGTACAAGGATTTAAATGAATAAATGGCCTAACCTAGGTGCTCATGCTGTGAAGGGAGGTTGACAAAAGAAAATTGGAGTATAAAAATTTGATCGAAAGGAGAGTAATGAAAAGATGTATAATTTAAGAAGGTTATTGATTGTAGTTTTAACATTTGTGTTGATGGTGTCAGTTGCTAGTTCAGGTTTTGCTGCTCGTAAAGCGAAGGCAAAAACTGAAGAAGCACCTGTTGCAGAGAAGGTTACCTCTTCAAAAGATACAAACAGGGACGAGGAAGTTCTTTTCAGCTTTGAGGGAAGCCTGGATAACTGGGAAGTACCTGACTGGGCATGGGAGAAGGCAGACCATGTGGCTGAGGATACTATCGTTTCCAAGTCATTTGCGACTGATGGTGCAAACTCACTTGAAGTAAAGAGCAATTTCCCGGGCAAGAAGTGGACAGCGGCATATCTTGAGTATGTAGAATATTTTGACTGGAGTAATTACAGTGAAGTTGCGGTTGACTTCTATATACCTAAAGATACTCCTGTAGGCCTCATGGGAAAGATCATTCTTACCGTAGGAGAAGACTGGAAATGGGTAGAGATGAGGCGTCCAACACTCTTGAAACCAGGCGAATGGGTCACGGTTAGAGCGGACCTTATGTCCGGAAGCACTGACTGGAGAAGGGTGCAGCCTGATGATGAGTTCAGGATGGATGTAAGGAAAATTGGTTTAAGAGTTGAATCAGACAAGAAACCGGTCTACGAAGGGCCATTCTATATCGATAACGTCCGTCTTACAAAAATAGAAGAATAAGTATTTTGAGCATGGACAGAGGCGGTGTTATAACTTTACTGCGGAGAATAATACTGCCACTGTTTTAGGATTAATTTTGAAGTTATTAGAGAGTCTATAAACAATACTGAGTTTAAGAGGGGGTGAACGGGGACACTTTTTCGAAAGCACATATCTTAAAAAGAGAGGAGAAAACAGATGTACACATTAAGAAAGCTTTGTATTATGTTGTTAGCACTGGTTTTTATGGCTTCAGTTACCACAACGAGCTTTGCGGCCCGCAAGAGAACGCCAAAAGCTAGTGAAGCGGCTCCGGAAGTTGCGGTTGAAGAGGAAGCAGCACCTAAGAAAAAAGAAAATATCAACAGGGACGAGGAAATTCTTTTCAGTTTCGAACAGAGTAAAGAAGGCTGGGAAGTACCTGACTGGGCATGGGAGAAGGCAGACCATGTGGCTCAAGAAACAGCATCATCGAGCAAGTTTGCCAGTGCCGGTAAGGCATCGTTAGAGGTAAAGAGTAATTTCCCTGGCAAGAAATGGACAGCGGCATATCTTGAGTATGTAGAATATTTTGACTGGAGTAATTACAGTGAAGTTGCGGTTGATTTTTACGTCCCCAAAGATACGCCGGTAGGTCTTCTGGCGAAGATAATCATTACCGTAGGGGAAGACTGGAAATGGGTAGAGATGAGAAGGCCTGAGCGTCTTACACCAGGCGAATGGGTCACGGTTAGAGCGGACCTTATGCCTGGAAGTACAGACTGGAGAAGGGTGCAGCCTACCGATGAGTTCAGGATGGATGTAAGGAAACTCGGTTTAAGGGTTGAATCAGACAAGAAACCGGTCTACGAGGGGCCATTCTATATCGATAATGTCCGTCTCACGAAGATAGAAAAATAAAATATTCATACCTAAAGTAGTGGCAGTGTTATAAACATTCTGTATGTTGTAATGCTGCCACTTTTATTATTTTAGCGGATATTTCGGATCAAGCTTATACAATGAAAATTAAGCTTGATTTTTTTTTGATTTTAGTTTAATATATATACATAGAATATCAATATATTTATTAGGTCATAATGTCAAAAAGGGGGGGGGGAATATGAAAAAGCATAGAGTAAGTTCCTTTGTATTCTCATTGGTTGTTCTATTTATGGTGTTTTCTGTTGTAAGTACAGATCTCATGGCACAGGATAAGAGGGAAGGTTCAAAAGAGGAAGTTGCTCAGGAGATAATTTTTGGTTTTGAAGAGGGTGTAAATGGATGGGATATTCCGGACTGGGCACAGAACAGTGAAGATCATGTGGCAGACCAGATAAAAATGTCTTCCAAGTATGCAAAAAGCGGGGAAAGCTCTATGGAGGTCAGTGCTGAGTTTCCCGGCGAAAAGTGGACAGGAGCTTACCTTGAATATGTCGGTCATTTTGACTGGACTGATTACACACAGGTAGCACTTGATATTTATATACCCGAAGGCACTCCCTCTGGTCTTACGGGGAAGATAATTTTGGCAGTTGGCGAAGACTGGGAATGGACGGAGATGAGGCGTCCCGTACGTCTTGAAGCAGGCAAGTGGGTTACCGTGGATGCGGATCTTATGCCCGGAACAACAGACTGGAAAAAGAAAATACCCGATCAGGATTTTAGGACTAACGTTAAGAAGCTGGGTTTAAGAGTGGAGTCTGACAAGAAACCCAAGTACAAGGGCTCTTTTTATATAGACAACGTGAGATTAACCGTTGGTAATGCAAAGAGTAAAACCAAAAAGTTGGTCAGCGAAGAAGTTGTCCTGGATTTCGAGCAGGATATAGAAAAGTGGAAAATCCCCGAGTGGGTTGAAGGAAGCGATAATTACGTGGCCGAGGAAATTGTCCAGTCTTCAGACTATGCAAAAGAGGGCAAAAATTCTCTTGAGATAATCTCTGATTTCCCTGGAGGGGTATGGACAGCCGCTTATATTGAATACACGGAAGATTTTGACTGGACAGATAGTAATGAGATAAGGGCGGATATTTATATTCCTGAAGACGCTCCGGCAGGACTTATGGGAAAGATTATACTTGCTGTTGGCGAAGGTTGGAAGTGGACAGAGATGAAGAGGCCAGTGCGCCTTGTTGCCGGGGAATGGGTAACAGTAAAGGCAAACCTCATGCCGGGAAATACCGATTGGAAAGAGACAACACCTGATGATGAGTTCAGGGCTAACATTAAGAAAATCGGGGTAAGAGTGGAATCTGACAAGAAACCGAAATATAAGGGCTCTTTTTATGTAGATAATGTAAGAACTGCAGTTTTAGAGAATTAAACTTTATTTAGATAAAAAAGGAGAATTTATGGTAGAAGCAGCATCAAAAAAGAGAAAAATGTTCACAACAGGTGTAATCTTGGCAATAATCGTTGCAATATTATTGTTAAAGGATTGCATGGGCGGCTGTAAGAAAACACCACCACCTCCGCCACCTGCACCTATAGTAGAGAAGAAAGTAGAATTGCCACCGCCACCACCACCTGCTCCCAAGAAAAAGGTGGTCGAGAAGAAAGCTCCTGTTAAAAAGAAGGAAGAGTGGTTCCAGAAGGGAATCTGTTACATTGTATGGAGCAAGGACCACTATGCTTCCAAGCGTTCCGATAAATCACTGGAAAAGCTTGTAACTACAAATGCCAAATGGGTCGGTTTGCATACCACGTGGTACCAGGAGCACTATACTTCCACTGAAATTTACAGGGGAGGGAAGTCCCCCACGGATGAAAGCCTTATTCATGCTATAGAAAAAATACACGAGCTCGGTCTAAATGTCATGTTAAAGCCCCACCTTGATCTTATCAATTCAGAAGGCGGGGAATGGCGCGGATCCATAGAGTTTGAAACCGAAGAGGAGTGGCAGGCATGGTTTGAGAGTTACACCAATTTCGCAGTGCATTATGCCAAACTTGCCCAGGAGAATAACGTGGAATTGTACTGCATAGGAACAGAACTTAGTGCAACCACGATAGTTAAGCCGGACATGTGGCGTGGCGTCATAAAAGCCGTAAGGGAAGTATATAAGGGACCGCTTACTTATGCCTCTAACTGGGACGGCGAGTATCTTGATATTTCTTTCTGGAGTGACCTGGACTATGCGGGAATTGACCCGTATTTCCCTCTTTCAGAGGCAATGCAGCCTTCCCTGGAGGAAATAAAAGAGGGTTGGAAATCCTGGTTTGCACAGATAGAGCAATGGCAGAAGAAAATGAACCAACCCGTTATTTTCACGGAAATAGGCTATGCAAGCTCTACAGGTGCCGCAAAAGAGCCGTGGGAACATATGCCTGGAAAATATGCCGATACGAAACTTCAAGAGGCCTGTTATGAAGCTCTATACCAGACTTTCTGGGATGAACCGTGGTTCGCTGGTCTGTACTGGTGGATGTGGGGCGGCAGCGTTAAAATAGGCGGGGAAAACCACAGGGGTTTCAGTCCTCAAAATAAACCGGCAGAGGAAACCATCAGGACATGGTACGGCAAGAAAACCAATAAGAACCCAATGTGATTCGAGGACTTCGTTCTAGGGAGATGTTTGTTATGAAAAAAATCATTACAAAGATTCTTTTTTACTTATTTTTTGTATTCTTTTTGATAGATTCTGTGGCTGAAGTAGGCTTTTCTGAATATAAGATAAAAAAGCTCTCAGACACACATCCAGAGGAAAAAGTAATCTTTGACTTTGACAACAGTATAAGCGACTGGAAGATCCCGGATTGGGCCCAGCAAAAAGAGGAATATGTAGGCAGGCAGGTGATCTTATCAGAAAAGAAAGATTCCCTTGAAGTAAAGGCAGATTTCCCTGGTGGCAAGTGGACTGCCGCATATATTGAGCACGAGCAGTATTTTGACTGGAGCGCTTACAGCGAAATAGCTGTGGATATATATGTTCCAAAAGATACACCATCCGGTCTTATAGGGAAGATAATACTTACCGTAGGAGAGGACTGGAAGTGGACCGAGATGATACAGTCAGTGTATCTTTTGCCTGGTAAATGGACCACAATAAGTGCTAGCCTCATGCCCGGCAGCATAGACTGGAGAGACACAAAACTCGATGAGGGATTCAGGGCGGGTATAAGAAAATTTGGAGTACGTGTTGAGTCTGACAGAAAGCCAACATATAAAGGTTCTCTCTATATAGATAAAGTACGGCTTAGTGTTTTGTCAGCGGATAAGATGAAAGAGGTTGTACGGAAAGAACCTCTTGAAGAGGAAATAATTTTCGAATTTAACAACGATACTGAGGCTTGGAAGATACCGGGTTGGGCTTTGGAAAAAAAAGATTATGTAGGCAAGCAGGTAATATTATCAGAAAAGAAGGATTCCCTTGAAGTAAAGGCAGATTTTCCTGGTGGCAATTGGACTGCCGCATATATTGAGCACGAGAAATATTTTGACTGGAGTGACTACAGCGACATTGCCGTAGATATATTTATTCCTGAGAATACACCGGCAGGCTTGAT
>JBDRDD010000030.1:0-21560 GCA_043821115.1 bacterium
GCCCCGTGGATATGGGGGGCCGGAGGAGATTTTATATCACCGGATGAGAAAGAGGCAAGATTCAACACCGAAGAGTCTCTTAACGGTATAGAATATTTTATGAATCTTATAGCTAACGGCTACATTTCCAAAGAAGCCCTTGCACTCACAACCGAAGAGGTGGCAAGGGCATTCTTTTTCAAAGGAGAATTCAGCATGTCCATACCGGGGCCTCTGAGCCTTTCTAGCCCGTTTGATCCCGCGAATCCTCTTTATTTGGAGGAAATCGCGACTAATTGTGCCTCGAGTCTTTTCCCCGAGGGACCAAAGGGAAGATTTATATTCTGCGGGGGGAGCAACCTGGCCGTGACAAGTTTCTCTAAGAACCCAGAGCAGGCATGGGAGTTTGTCAAGCATCTCACCTCATATGAATCGCAAAGTCGCTACCCGAGGGCACTCAATATGTTCCCGGCAATTCTTGAGTATTTTGACGCATTGTTCATAGCAGAAGAACGAGCCGAATGGAAAGGGCTCAAAAACGCGTGGAAGTATGGAAGGTCCTTTCCCAACGTCGCGGCATGGGGTGCGATAGAAGTCCTTCTCATAGAGTGTTTCGGGAAGAATTTCGCACGTATGAGGGAAGGTATTTATAATTTTTCATTAGTGAAAGACGATCTGGATACTGTGGCATATGATATCGAAGAGTTGCTTGGAAGATAACTTTGATAAAAGGTAAACAATAAATGACAACACTTACAATGTGGATTTGGGGAGCGGGAACCGGGGCTAAAGAACTGGTGGACCAGGAGTTTAAGTCGTTCAAGAAAAATTTCCCGGAGTTTAACCTGGCTGTAAGTGTTATACCGTGGCAGGATGCATGGGACCGTATTATGGAGGCCTCGGTTCAGGGAAAAGGACCTGATATCCTACAGGTAGGCTCTACATGGAACGGCATGCTCGGGCATCTCGGGATGCTAAGGGATTTGACCGACAACTTTTATGACGACGGGCTCAGCGGGGATCTTTTTATCCCCTCGGCATGGGATACCTGCAGCTTCCCGGGTACGGAATCCATAAGCTCGGTGCCGTGGTTCGTGGACCTGCGGCCTATGTATTACCGCAGGGACCTGTTCAATAAGGCAGGCCTCTCCGCCAATGACTTAAGTACCTGGGAGAGCTTTGAAAAGGGATGTGAGAAGCTAAAGGGCTTAGAAATGCAGGACGAAAAGATAAGGGTGCTTGGCGTCTCAGGCCAGCAGGAAACACTGCTTGTGCATAACATCGCTCCGTGGATCTGGAGTGCAGGCGGGGATTTTCTGACGCCCGATGGAAAGAAGGCGGCATTTAACAGTCAGAAGGCACTGGAGGGGATAGAGTTTTACGTGGGGCTTGTGAACAAAGGCTACCTCACACCTGATACACTGAAACTTAGTACTACGGAGATAGGAAGGCAGTTCTTTGATGATGGGATTTTTGCCATAGCAGTACCCGGTCCTCTCGGCATATCGACCGCGCTTGACACTACAAATCCCAACTACAAACCCGAAATTGCCGGTAACTGCATGCCTTCGCTTTTTCCCGCGAGGGATGGGGCAAGGGTGGTTTTTGCCGGAGGCAGCAACCTCGGGATAACAATGCTTGCACAGCATCCAATAGAGGCATGGGAATTTGTCAAATACCTGATCTCTGCCGACTCACAGACGTGTTATCCTCTGGAGATCAATATGATGCCTGCCCTGCGCGAGTCATTCGGAAAGGTATTTCGTGAAGAAGGAGAGGAATGGGGAGGGCTTCGGGATCTGCTCAGTTACAGCCGGTCCTTTCCTAACAGCAAGGTATGGGGAGCAATGGAAGCATTGCTCATCCAGGGATTCGCTAGAATTTTCGAGAGGATAGAGGAAGAGTTTGTAGATATGTCAATAGTCAAGGACACCCTTGATATAATTGCAAGCGATGTGGATGAGCTTTTAGAAAGATAGGAAACAATGACTACACTTACTATGTGGGCTTTCGGGCCCCAAACAATGAGAAACGCCATAGAAGGCGAAATATCCTTTTTCAATAAGGACTTCCCAGACATAAGTGTTTCGGTCCATCTCATACCATGGCATAAGGCCTGGGATACTATAGTTGTCGCAGCGAATGAAAAACAGGGACCTGATATTCTTGAAGTAGGCTCTACATGGAACGGTACGCTGGCGTACCTGGGCGTGCTGAGGGACCTTACAAGCGAGTTTAGTGAAGCACATATCAATAAGGATATATTTGTCCCGGCAGCATGGAAAAGCTGCAACTTTCCAGGATCTAAAAAAATCAGTTCCATTCCATGGATTATTGATATACGTGCGCTCTATTACAGGAAAGACATCTTTTCAGAAATAGGTTTAAATAACAATGTGTTTAATACCTGGGGTTCATTTGAAAAGGCATGCGCGCGGATACAGGAGAATGTCAAAGCTCGTTCCAATCTCGGGGTGCTTGGAGTCCCCGGGCACAAAGCCCCTCTTCTTTTGCAGAACATAGCCCCGTGGATCTGGAGCGCTGGCGGGGATTTTATCACACCTGATGGAAAACATGCTGCTTTTACCACAGAGAAAGCAATTGAAGGTATAGAGTTCTACATAGGGTTAATAGGAAGGGGATATATACCATCCTATTCCCTTAAGTTAGACGACCATGAAATAACCAGGCAGTTCTTTAGTGAAGGCAAATATGTTATGTCTATACCCGGATCGCTGAACCAGTATTCCCTTCAGGTGCTTCATGCTGAATCTGAAGTATCCCAGTACTGCATGTCAGGATTGTTCCCTAAAGGTCCGGATGGAAGATTTGCATTTTGCGGCGGGAGCAATCTGGCAGTTACAAACTTTTCCAAAAAACCGCAGGAGGCATGGGAACTGATACGGTTCCTGACTTGTAGACAATCGCAGAATTTCTATCCCTATAAAGTTAATAAATTTCCAGGATTGATTGCCTCTTTTGAGGAATTTTTCAGGTCGAAGGGGGAAGCATGGCAGGGACTTAGGGATTCATGGAAATACGGACGGGCCTTTCCAAATATACATACATGGGGCGCGGTCGAGGCACTTCTTGTAGAGACCTTCAGCAGGATTTTCGAGTATGCCCGGGAGGGAATTTTTAATATGGCCCAAATCAGGGACCTGCTTGACGAGGTGGTGTCTGATGTGGACGATCTTTTGGAAAGATAAGGCAGCTAAATACTTTTATAAAGGAGGTGAGAAAATATGAATAGGGAAAAGTTTACCATTATGTTTGGATTACTGGTTTTTGTACTCATTCTTTCAGCATGCGGTGTTAGCAAAAAGGAATATCTAGCTTCTCAGGACCAGGTAAAATTGCTTGTCCAAGACAAGGAAAGTCTATCTGATAAGATCACTTCGCTTGAACAGGAGAATATGGAACTGCGGGCCACGACGGAGAACATAAAAAATGAACAGTCCATGAAGATATCCGAGCTGACACAGGAAAAGCAGGAAAAGGAAAAGAAAATAGCAGAGCTCCAAAAGACATATGACCAGCTTACCACTGAGCTCAAGGAAGAAGTGAAGATGGGAGAAGTAAAGGTTACCAAGCTCAGGGACAAGCTTTCGGTCAACATGGTGGAAAAAATACTTTTCAACTCAGGTGAGGCAAAAATCAAAAAGCAAGGGCTTGACATACTGAGCAGGGTGGGTGAAATACTAAAACAGGTAGAAGACAAAGGCATCCGGATCGAAGGGCATACAGATAATATCCCGATCGGTGCAGGATTGAAGGATAAATATCCTTCTAATTGGCACCTTTCCGCGGCCAGGGCCATTAACGTAGCGCTCTATCTTGAGCATAACGTGGGTCTTTCACCGGACAACCTTTCCGTGGCGGGTTATTCCTCTTACAGGCCGATTGCCGACAACACCACAATCGAGGGACGGTCACAGAATCGCCGGATAGAAATCGTGCTGGTGCCTCTGGACATCGAGAGATTGGTACCCGAAGAAGATGGGGAATAAGTTATTCGGTAAAATAAAATAACCCGGGACTTAGCTGCTCCCGGGTTATTTGTTTTATTATCTTAGCTACAGGTATTTTTTTCTCCTGAAAACATCCCTCTTCATCGAGGAGACCCTGTCTATAAAAAGGTATCCGTCAAGGTGGTCTATCTCATGCTGAAGGACAACAGCTTCAAATCCCTCTGTCTCGAATTCTATTTCATTTCCGTCTCTACCCAGTCCTTTTACACTGATATTTGATGCTCGCGTGACGTTTCCTGTAAAGTCAGGCAGGCTAAGGCATCCCTCGCGAACGGTTACAGAGCCCTGTTTGCTTGTGATAACAGGATTAACTAGAATAACAGTGCCGTGATGGGTCGTCGTTTTTCTGTGCCCTGAGGCATCTACTACTATTATGCGAAGGCTCTCTCCCACCTGGGGGGCAGCTATGCCAACACATCCCTTATGAGCTTTAAGAGTCTCTTCCATGTCAGAGATGACTTGTTTTGCGTGCTCGTTGAATTTTGCGATTTGGGAAGCACGCTTCTTTAATATGGGATTTGGGTACACCAGTATGGGTAATATAGCCATATTTATAACTCAGCCGTCTCCAGTGGTTTTATGTTTATCTCTACCTCGAGCTCTTTTGCAATTTCACCGAGTGATTTTTCTATCTCGTCGCTTGAGGTTCCTTCGGGAAGTTCTACCTCAAGAAGCATAACGTAGACCGGTTTGTCCTTTTCCCCGGCCACCTTGGTGTTCACATCGGTTATGTTTATGTTTTTTCCGGCAAGGGATTGAGTGACTTTGTATACTATGCCGGGTTTGTCAGTGCCATATACTGATATTATATAAACCTGTTCGTCTTTCGGGATATTACGGGAAAGCTCCTCCTGAGCAAGTTCTCGCAGTGAAATTGAAAGTCCAAGTGATTTTCTTAAGGTACCCAGCTTTTCGTCAAGCGACTTTACTTCCATTGAATCCGCGAGGGAGATTATGAGTATCATGGCGAACTCTCCCTGGAGGATGCACATGCTGGAATCCTCTATATTGCACCCGGTCTGATAAAGTATTTCGGACACAGCCGCCACGATACCAGGCCGGTCCCTTCCTACTGCTGTTAAGGCTATGGTTGTCTTCATAATTTCCTCCAGGACAAAAAAGTGATGATATCTAATAATAGGGGTAATTTGAGGTCTTTGTCAATTAAAAAATCTTATCTTTTGACAGATTGTATCTTTTTTGTTGACTTTTGGGCGTTTTTTCAATAAAGTATAGTATCATAGGTTTTTACCTATAAGATATAGTAAATATATTATTAGCAAAAATTAGTTTACTTTCAAGTGGGCATTATATAAGGGGGAAAATGAGACTTAGGCAATATAAGATGATAAGATTTTATGTGTTGTTTGTACTAATTTTTCTAGGTATAAGTTCTGCGGCTTCAGCCAAAGTGAAACCATATGTTGAACCGGGCTTCTATTTTGCAATAGACGTCCCCTATAATACTATCAGCGGTGATTTTGACGGTGAAAAAGTGCTTGCGTCATCAGATGGCGAAGTAGTAGCTGTGCCGAAGATAGATAATAATTATGGGTTCGGAGGGTTAGTTGGCTATAGAAATTTTCCGTACAGTTTTGAATTAGACTTTCTTTTTTCAGAACATAATGCAACCTGGCTAAATTCCGACTTTAAGGTCAACTATTCTCTTGTAGATTTCAATATGAAGGTACATTTTTTTGAGCATAGTGTAACTCAGCCTTTTTTGCTGTTCGGCTTATGTTTTCCTGAGCTAGTAATTAAAGAGGGCTCATCTATAAATAGCGATATTGGAGATGTTGCCTTTACAACAGGTGCAGGATTAAATATCGGGGCAGGGATATCGTACTACTTTCTTCCCAAAGTAGCAGTAAACGGAGGGGTTGTCTACAGAATTATAAAATACGATTCGGCAGAAGGAATTAGCGGAGAAAAAAAGAGTATAACAAATGGGTTGGGCGGAAGTGGTCTGGGTTTTGATATTGGGGTAATGTTTGTTTTTTAGGGAAATATTTATTGAGAAGCGGTTGCTTAAAATAATCAATACATTTTAAGGTAATAAAGGTAATTTCTGAGCACCTGTGACAGGCAGTACCTTGGTCGCTTCCAATAGAGCATTATAAGAGGAGGTTTTTATGAGTTTCGGTAAAGGCAAGATCTGGTTTGACGGTAAGTTGGTTGACTGGAAAGATGCCAATATACACATACTCTCACACGCGCTTCATTATGGCTCGTGTGTTTTCGAGGGAGCGCGCTGCTACAAAACAAAGAAGGGCGCTGCCATTTTCAGGCTGGACGAGCATATCAAGAGGCTCTATGATTCCGCCAAGATATACAGGATGGAAATCCCGTTCAAGCAGGAAGAGTTCCGTCAGGCCATCATAGATACTATCAAGGCGAACAAGTACGACGCATGCTATATCCGCCCGTTTGTCTGGCGCGGGTATGGACCTATGGGGGTAAATCCTCTCGAGAACCCGCTTCGCTGCGCGGTCGCGGTCTGGGAATGGGGGACATATCTCGGGGAAGGCGTCCTTGAGAAAGGCATATCGGTTCAGGTTTCATCATGGAACCGTTTTGCCCCAAATACCATGCCGTCTCTGGCCAAGGCAGCCGGGAACTATCTTAACTCACAGCTTGTCAAGATGGAAGCTGCGATGAACGGTTTTGACGAGGGTATAGTTCTTGACACTAACGGCTATGTGTCAGAGGGTTCCGGCGAGAATATATTCGTTGCAAGAAACAGCGTCATATATACCCCGCCGACAAGTGCTTCGATACTTGCCGGTATCACACGCCACAGCATGTTCGTCCTGGCAAGGGATCTCGGGATCAGGATAGAAAAACATATGATACCGCGTGAAGCACTTTACATAGCCGATGAGATATTCTTTACCGGCACGGCCGCAGAGGTCACCCCGGTGACCAAGGTCGATAACATAGCCGTCGGTAACGGGAAGGTCGGCCCTATCACCAAGAAGATGCAGGATGAGTTTTTCGGTATCATTCGGGGTGAAAAAGAGGACAAACACGGCTGGCTTACATACGTGTAATAAAGGCTTGGATGTCTTTGGTATGATAAGATCATCTTTTGTCGGAAAACGGTGTCTGCGGGCGCCGAGAATTCTTGACAAAAGATGATTTTTTATCTATAATATTAGACTAATAAGAGTATCTATTAAAGAGGAGAAAAGCATTGCTTCAAAAGCAGCAGCTTCTCATAATTTTATCAAGCGCCGCCTTCATAATCATCCTGACGGGTTCTTTTGTTCTCTTCAGAAGCGCTCCTCTTCCTCCCTCCCCGGAAGTTTTCCAGCATGAGGTTGCTGTGTCCACAGGCACTGTTTCTTCAGGTGATTCTCTCTACACCATCCTGACAGAGAATGGTTTTTCCTCTGAAGAGATATTATCTTTTCAGAATACCATGAAGGAAGTCTATGATCCGAGGAAGTTCAAGCCCGGTGACACATACGAGATAGTCAGATCAACAAGCGGGGTGTTCAGCTGCTTCAGGTATTATCCTAGCGTCCTTAAATTCCATGTAGTAGAAAAGAATAAAGACGGTGGGTATAATGCCTACAGCAGGGAGCATTCTCTTGAGAAGCGTATTGTCGGATTGAAAGTTGAGATAAAAACATCCCTCTGGGATGCGATAATAGATTCAGGGACCAACCCTGAGCTCACCATGCGCCTTGCGGATATTTTCTCCTGGCAGATAGACTTCTTGACGGAACTGCGAGCCGGGGATATATTCAGGTTCATCTGGGAGCAGCATGAGAACGGAGGGAAAAAGGTCCTTGACGGACACATATTAGCCGCCCAGTACGACGGCGTGGAGGGGCAGAAACATACAGCCGTTTTTTTTGAAAGCTATGACGCCAAGCAGGGATATTACACGCTTAAAGGAGAATCTCTAAGGAGCGATTTTCTGAAGGCGCCGCTTAACTACAGAAGGATATCATCGCACTTTTCGCACAATCGCTACCATCCTATCCTGAGATATTCCCGTCCCCACCTGGGTATAGATTACGCTGCGCCCATGGGCACACCGATCGTAAGTGTTGCGGACGGTACTGTGACCCATGCCGCGTGGAAAGGACAGAACGGAAACCTGGTCGTAGTGAGGCATAATTCAGTTTACACAACTACTTACGGGCACCTTTCCAAGTATGGCAAGGGTGTAAAGAAGGGAAAGCACGTTAACCAGGGACAGGTCATAGGCTATGTTGGTATGACCGGGCTTGCAACAGGACCCCACCTTGACTTCAGGATCAAGAAGCACGATCAGTTCGTGAATTTCCTTCAACTCAAATTCGCTCCTACGGGAAAGATCGAGAACGAAGACACGGAAAAATTTGAAACGTTAAAAAAGGAACGATTGTCTCAGCTCATCACCTTGTGCGATCAAGGTCTGGAGCTTTCCAGTCTAAGCAGGAAATGAGGTAAGAGCAATTGAAAAAAAACTACGGTGAGATATCCATAAGAAGAATCATTGTAGGCGGGATATTTATAGGGCTCCTTCTTCTCTTCAGTGGTGTCATGTCCGGGTTTTTAAGCGTGAGTGTCTTTAAGCTGCCCATATTCGTGTGCGATTCCACCCTGTGGCACCAACAGTTCAACCCGGCGCTTTCGGTGTTTCTGGATATAATCTACGGCATAATACTGGCAGGGCTTTTTAACCTTCTCTACATGAGCATACCTGGTGAGGGTTTGATGAAGGGTATATCCTTCGGGCTCATAGTCTGGTTTTTCAAGGTAGTCATGGCCATGGGTTCCATAAGGGTAATGTTTGACGTATCAAACAAGATACTAATGTACTGGACTTTTGCAGGGCTGGTAGAGATGATGATAATAGGAAGCGTGCTCGGCATATTTTATAAAATGGAATACGAGGATGAAATCGAAGAAGAGGAGGAGGAATGACCAGGGACAATAAAGCCAAGGAAAGACGCCATCCCATAAAGTGTCCTTACTGCGGGACTCACATGGTGTGTATGAACAAATTCACAGCTGCTTTTAAGACTCTTCAGGGGATATTTCTATGGTACGTGTGCCCCAGGAGGAAGGGTGAAGTGGGTTGCGGGCACACCATGCCCGTTGAGATCCAGCCTGTAGGGGACGACGGGGAGCATGATCACAAGGGAAAGCTCTGATGAAAAGAAGAAAGCTCGACATCAGATGCTTCGAGACACAAAAAGGCATAAGAGTCAGGGCTGGTGGGAAAACCTATACGCTGGAATACCCTTCAAATATATGGAAGAAGTATCCTTCCGGGAGCAAGGAGATTCTTACTGACAACCTTGCTTACCTTCTTACTCTAAACATACCCCTGGTATCAAAATTCGACACCATCGAATATAACCGTTCCATGCCTGTTTTTAAGCCATTTTTCGATGCCATGGTTATGAAGAATATCCCTTCTGCCGTAAATGATTACAAAGACAGAAGCTTCGATGTTATAAAAAAATTCTTGAGTACGGATTATATTTTCAGGAATAAACAAATAAAATTTCCGGACACTAAATCATCCGTCAGGGAAAGAGCAATAGTCCCGATGTCCTGCGGGAAGGACAGCCTGCTCACGCTGGGGGTGCTGCGTGAGATAGGGCTTGATCCCGTCTGCGTTTATATAAATGACACGGTTTCCCCGAAAGAGAACAGGATAAAGCTAAAACAGATAAAGGAAGTAGCCGCAGAATACAAGCTTAAAGTTCATGTTGTGACAAACAACATAGAACGCCTTAATGATTTTGAGACATGGAACACCCATGAAACATGCGCCGGATACATGCACATGATGACGGGTTTTTGTTTAATATCCCTGCCTTTTGCGAATTATTACGGGGCACGCTATATAGTAATGGGCAACCAGCAGGATATGGATTTTCCCTTTGTTAACAAAGAGGGTGTAAGAACGTATCCCTCACCGGACCAGTGCTCTGAGTGGACAGCGCATCAGAGCTCCATGGTAAACATGATGAATCCCGGTACAAATGTTATAAGCGTCATAGAACCTCTGACAAATATCGCGATTACCAGGGTCCTTCACTCCCGCTACAGTGATCTGGGGTGCCGGGAAATATCATGCGACTGCCTTGATGCAAGCGATGAGCCCAGGTGGTGTCACGATTGCAACAAGTGCGCAAGGATCTCCCTTTTCATGCATGCTGTGGGGATAGACCCGGCACAGGCAGGTTTTCACAAGAAACTCCTTAATAAGAAACACTCAAAACTTTATGCTCTTTTTAACGGTAGCGATGTGGATCATTACGAGAGAAGTCCCGAGGCAAGAGACCAGCAGCTGCTTGCTTTTTACATGGCTTACAAAAGAGGGATAAAAGGCGAGCTTATTGATATGTTCAGAAAAAAGCATCTTGGGGAAGCAAAAAAAAGGGAAAAAGAACTTCATCAGAAGTTCTTCACGATTTACGAGACAGAATTGCCTAGGAAGATAAAGAAAAAGGTTTGCAGAATATACACAGATGAACTTAGGAATGTAGAGTAGGTTTATTTTATTCTGGGCAGAAGCATACCTGTTCTCTGCCTGTAGCTTGCATACTCATTAGGGAACGCCTTCTCCAGCACGGCCTTCTCCTCAATCATTGATGCCGCGCCGTGAAGGACGATGATGACGGGAATGAGATAGAGTGCGAACACCGCACCCCGCGCAATGGATATTCCTATAAACATGACAACAAGAGCCAGGTACTGGGGGTGCCTCACAAATGTGTAAGGTCCGTCAGTAACGAGTTTTTTTGGGGACCGGGCATAGGGGGATATACCGGTTACAAGGAACAATATCCATGATGAAGTCCCGATGGCAATACCCAGCAAGAACAGGATGGATCCCATAAGGTACCATGCAGGCATACCTGTCAGAAGGGGTTGATTTGTAAAAGGCAGATAGATTATAATGAAGGTCCAGATGACAATGCCCGCAGGGCGGTAAGAGGCCCCTTTATTAAGAAGAACTGTTAAATAAATGATAAGAGCATTGAGAACAAACACCAGAAGCCATACTGATTGAACTATCACGAGACGTCTCCTTTTTGGTTTTCTAATATTTTATACTTTTAGGGGCCCTATTGCAAGGGAAATAATAAGAGGTTAAAATGAAGGAGGAATAAATGGATTTATTTAAGATGATGAAGCAGGCAAACCAGATAAAGAACAAGGCCAAGGAAGTAGAGAAAAATCTTGCCGCCCAGAAACTGGAAGTATCCCAGGGTGGCGTCAGTGTTAGCGCCAACGCAAAGCAGGATATACTCTCTATAAAAATAGATGAAGACCTTTTTGGGCAGGGACGAGAGGCAGTGGAGAAAAAAGTTCTCGCGGCTGTGCAGGAGGCCTCCAGGAAGGCCCGCGACATCATGGCCCAGGAGACAAAGAAGATGATGGGCGATGTTGATATGGGTTCACTCGGCAACATGTTCAAGTAACAATATGATCAGGGGGATAGGCTTTAATGGATATACTCGCAAAATGCAGAAAGACAGCCATAGATGCCGCTCTTTCTGCCGGGAAATTTCTCAGGGCCCGTCAGGGGAAGATAAAAACTTACGATTTCAAAAACGGTAGCATCACTAACATAGTTACAGATGTTGACAGAAAGAGCGAAGCCCTTATAATACGCACTATAAGGAAAGTCTTCCCGGAGCACGAGTTCCTGGCCGAGGAATCCGGCAAGAACAAGGCTCGTTCAGAATACAGGTGGATAATCGATCCTATCGACGGCACAACGAATTTCGTGCACAGCTTTCCTTTCTTCTGTGTCTCTATTGCGCTTGAGAAAGCCGGCAAGCTTGAGGTGGGGGTTGTGTACAATCCGGTCCATGATGAACTTTTTTATGCCCAGAGGGGAAAAGGCGCATACCTCAATAGAAAGAGGATAAGGACGTCTTCCATAAGTGATATAAGCAGAAGCCTGCTTGCAACGGGTTTCGCATATGATGCCGATAAATGCACGAAGAATGATAATATAAATAATTTCAAGGAGTTTCTGAGGGTTTCTCAGGCTGTCAGGCGTGCCGGTTCCGCGGCGCTTGATCTGTGCTACGTGGCATGCGGCAGGTTTGACGGGTTCTGGGAATGGGACCTCAGCCCATGGGATACCGCTGCGGGAGTTGTTATTGTTAAAGAGGCAGGCGGCAGGGTGACAAAATTCGACGGCAGTGCCTACACGCCGTATGACAAAACCCTGCTTGCAACAAACTCTGCCATACACAAGAACATGGTATCGGTACTGCGAGGGCGCGAGGATAGATAATGATATGGGTAAAACTATAAGGCTCCAGCTATATTTTGTAGGGACATCTCTTCTGCTCACCTCTTTTTATGAACTCGTGCAGATCCATGCCTATAATTTTTACGGGGATAATACTCTCATGGCTACCGTGTTCTTTGTCCCGCTCAGGATAGTGGAGGGGGTTTTTGTTCTGTTTTTCAATTTCAACGTGGTGGCTCTGGCAAGAAAGAATAAATTCTGGTTTAAGAAACTGCACCTTTCCGATTTCTCTCTCTTTACACTCCTTGGGGTTGTATATACACAATACAATGAAGTCTTAAATGTCTATTTTCTTAACACATGGGGATACAAGAGATTTCTGCCGCTTATGCCTGTCTTCAGGATAGGCATAACACCGTTCGTGCAGTGGGCAGTATTTGCACCGCTTATCGTGATCATTTTCCGTGACTGGTACAGTGCGGCAGATGCTTGAATATAAAGAGGGAACATGCAGGTAAAAAGAGAAAAAGACTCTATAGCAAATTACCTTGAAGATGCCTCCAATCTCCCAGGAGGCTGGGCCAAGGAAGTTTTTCTGCCCGAGAATACACTGGAAGCATCCCAGATACTGCGCCAAGCCAACCAGAAGAAAACGCCCGTCACTGTATCAGGAGGAGGCACAGGTACTGCCGGCGGGAGGATACCTTTCGGTGGAGTGGTTCTCTCAACAGAGAAGCTAAAAGGAATAAAAATAGAAAACGGTTCCGGCAAATCTTATGCAGAAGTTGGTGCAGGGGTTCTTATACAGGATCTCAAGCAGAAAGCCTTGGAAAAAAAGCTTTTCTATCCCTATGATCCTACTGAGCAGACAGCGTTTGTCGGGGGGACAATCGCAACAAACGCATCCGGTGCCAGGAGCCTTAAATACGGTTCCACAAGACAGTTCGTGCAATCTCTCGAGGTTGTTCTTGCTGACGGCAATATTGTGCACATCAGGCGAGGTGAGCACAAGGCAAAAGGTTTTAAGTTTAATGTTAAGCTTGGGGATACGCAATACATGATCCCGGTGCCCACATATAAAATGCCTGCTGTAAGGAAACATTCCGCAGGCTACTTCGCACAGGAAAATATGGACCTTGTTGATTTATTTGTCGGCCAGGAAGGAACATTGGGTCTTCTGGCAAGCGCAAAGCTTTCACTTGTCAAGGAGCCATTTGACATATTCAGCTGTTTCGCGTTCTTTATCGATGAGCCCAAAAGCTGGGAATTTGCTGCCAGGGCTGCAGATGCGGGGTGTCTGTCAGTGGAATACCTGGATATCAACGCACTTAATCTTATGAGGGACACCTACTCGAATATTCCTCCTGGCGCAAAATCCTGCGTGTTTTTCGAGGTTGAGATGGAAAAATCAAAAGAGGAGGATGTTCTTTCTTTCTGGGACAAGATGCTTTCTGAGTACGGAGTTAATATCGAGAACACATGGGTTGCCATGACCGAGCAAGAGCGCAAAGAGTTTCAACAGAAGCGCCACAGCATTCCTGAGAAGATAAATGATTTTGTAAGAGCCCACAGCATGCCCAAGGTCAGTACTGACCTTGCCGTTCCAAGAGAGCGCCTCTCTGAGATGATGAGGTATTACAAGCAAATTCTTCCCGCGACCGGGCTGGAGCATTTTATATTCGGCCATATTGGAGACGCACACCTGCATACGAACCTCTTGCCCGAGACAGAGCAAGAGCTTGTGACGGCAAAGGAAGCCGCGGAAAAACTCATAAGAAAATCCATAGAGCTGGGAGGCACCGTATCTGCCGAGCACGGTATAGGGAAGATGAAAAGGCAATATCTGCTCATGCTATACGGGGAGGATGGGATAAAGCAGATGGCAGAGGTGAAAAGATCGCTTGATCCTAACTTTATACTCAACAGGGGAGATATCATAGACGAAGAATACCTGCGCTAGCAAAAGGCTTGAAAACAATATCTTCTAGGAGTATAATTAACTGATCCTATAATTTTTGGTAAGGGGGGAATCATGTTCGACAATATCGCTGTACTCCAGGGGGAATTCCTGGGCAATCCACTTAAGGATTATGCTGTTTCGCTACTTATATTCCTAGGGAGCGTTCTGGTGCTCCATGTCTTAAAAGCCATACTCCTTAAGCGTATAGAAGCTATTGTCAGTAAGACCAAGACTAAAATGGATGACTTTATCCTTAAATTCTTTGAGAAGGCGATACTCCCAATCCTTTATTTCGCTGCCATCTATATCGCCATACGAAGCCTATCTTTAAGTCCAGGTATACACAAAGCCATAAACGCCGGCTGGGTGATAATACTTACAATACAGATTCTGCGTGTAGCCATTGCCTTCGTCGAGTACGCTATGGAGGAATTCTGGTTCAAGAAATCAAAAAAGCAGCCCAGCACGGGCAAGGTTATTATAACAATAACGAAGATAGTAATCTGGAGTATGGGGGCTATCTTTGTCCTTGATAACCTCGGGTTTAATATATCAGCCGTTATAGCTGGGCTCGGCATAAGCGGTATAGCAATTGCTTTGGCAGCCCAGACGATACTGGGGGATCTCTTCAATTACTTCGTCATATTCTTCGACAAGCCTTTCGAAGAAGGAGATTTCCTCATAATAGACGATTACCTCGGGACGATAGAGCATATAGGAATAAAAACCACGCGCATAAGAAGTCTTGGCGGGGAACAGGTGGTTTTCTCGAATAGCGACCTTACCTCAAGCCGAATCAAAAATTACAAGAGGATGCAGCAGCGCAGGATCGTGTTCAAATTAGGCGTCACCTACCAGACATCTGTCGGGAAGATGAAAAAGATACCAGTTATTATCACGGATATAATAAAGGGAGTAAGCGATACCACTTTTGACAGGGCTCATTTTGCGAGTTTCGGGGATTTCAGCCTGATAATAGAGATAGTATATTATGTTATAAGCGGTGACTACAATAAGTACATGGATATACAGCAGGAGATAAACTTCAAGATAAAAGAGGAATTCGAGAAGGAAGGTATAGAATTCGCATACCCAACCCAGACTCTTTTTGTTGATAAAGTGACACCTGAGCCGGCACAGGGCAAGAAGTAATATATAAAGTTTTAAGGCAGTATTAAATAATGTGGTATCTGTGAAAATTCGGCAGGGGTTTCTATGAGAAGCTATGAAGATAAAGATTAAGATACTACTTGCAATCTGGCTTGTTATTATCCTCTCAAGCCTCCTTTTTCCTTTTATAGGCTACCGGGCCCAGAAGAGGGCGTTTCTGCACGGTGTAGACAAAAGACTCTTTACTTCAGCTGTAATGCTCAAGTCCACCCTTCCCGCAGACTATCATGATAATCTAAATAAGGATTCTTTTACTCCTAAGCAATACGACACGATTATTGTTGATAAGAACAACAAATTATGCCTTGAGCTGGATTTACAGTATCTTTGGAGTTGTATGATTGTGGATGGAGATATAGTCTTTACAACTTCAACCTCCCCCAGTAAGGATATCGCCAATAAAGACCACGCCGGGTTTTTCGAGGTTCATCGAGATCCCCATGCCTTCGACACAGTTTTTGCTACGATGAAGCCTGATTATAGTTCGTTTCATAATGAATGGGGCCATGGCCGGATGGTTCTGTTCCCGTATATAGATAAGAACGGCAGGCCCTATTGTTTCGGTTCCAGCGTGAGCACCGATTATGTCTATACGACATTACAAAAAACAGCCTCCTCTTACCTCTATCTTTTTAGCATCATCCTTGTTGTGGGATTTATTGTCAGCATGATTATATCAAACTCCTTTTCAAGACCGATAGTAAAACTTACTCACGTTGCCGATGATATTGCCAAAGGAAATCTCGGCCAGACCGTAAAGGTCAGTGGCAGTAGTGAACTTAGTTCGCTTTCTGAGAGCATCTCTTCGATGAGCAGATCTATCCGCAGAAATATGGAAGAGCTGCAGGAGGCAAAGAAGCAGCTTGAAGAATTGGCCAGCGGTCTGGAGCAGAAGGTCGAGGAGCGCACCAGAGACTTGACAGAGGCTCAGGAGAGGCTCATCCGTTCCGAGAAGCTTGCTATTTTAGGTAAGGTGGCGGGCTCACTGAGCCATGAGCTCAGGACCCCTTTGGGGGTTATAAAAAACTCCATCTATTACCTTAATACCTCCAAAGTACGTTCAGAGGCGAGTATTCAGAAAAAGTATTTGGAAATTATGAAAGACCAGATAGATATTGCTGACAAAATAATAGCCAATGCCCTGGATTATGTGCGTCCCAGAAAACTGGATATGACAGAAGACGACATAAATGAAGTCATAGATAGCGCTTTAGCCGAAATAGAGATGCCCAAAGGAATAGATGTGCGGAAGAATTACTCAAAGGGCATTGTTGTTCTTGCTGACTCTTTTCAGATGAAACAGGCGTTCGTAAATATTCTTATAAACAGCATCCAGGCTATAAGGGGCAAGGGGGTAATAACGATAACCACCGAAAAAGGCAATGGGTTTATAACAGCAGTTTTTGAGGATAACGGTAAGGGAATACCGGAGGGTAACAAGGAGAAGCTGTTTGAGCCCCTCTTCAGCACAAAGGCAAGAGGGATAGGTTTGGGACTGGCTATAATAAAGGATATAGTTGAAAAGCACAAAGGCAGAGTCAGTATCGAGAGCAGATTTGGAGAGGGCACTACAGTTACGGTTAAGCTTCCGAGGGCTTAATGGGGGCAGTAGAAATTTCTAGCGGTTGTTCTCTCTGTGGACAGGGGAGGGAAAAATGAAAAATAAAAGCAGAAGCCTTCTTATAATAGATGATAACGCTGATATGTGTTATGTCTTAAAAGAGATTTTTTCCGCGGAGGGATACATAACGCAAAGCGCGACCAGCGGCCGTGAGGCGGTAAGACTGACCCAAAAGAATAGGTTCGATATAGTCCTCACAGACCTCATTATGGAGGGGATGGACGGGGTAGAGACGATAAAGAAGCTAAAAAAAGTACTGCCAGAGGCCTTATACTTTGTCATGACCGCCTATCGCAGTGATGATAGGGTTAAAGAATCCCGGGCTTGCGGTGTCTTGGAGGTTTTTGAGAAACCCTTTGACATAGCCAAAGTTATTAAAGTCTTAAATACCGCAGTTGGCAAAGCACATTAAATACATTAGATTCTAATTCAAAACACCAGAACAGGTAAAGAATCGCTTGCATAGGGTATATTTATGTGGTATAATTGTATCATAATGTGAAGCGATTATTTTATCTAATCGCTTCATAAAATAAAAGAGAAGAGATAAGGGTAAAATGAATAAATACATATGGGAGAGAAAGAACTGGTTTAATTTTAAGTATGATGAGGCTGCGTTGCTTGAGCCTTTAAGCAAGCTAAGAGTAATCCAGGGGAAATTACTGGGCCAGATAAAGGCTCTGGATATTAAACTGGAGACTGAAGCACAGGCGGCTGTTCTGGTTGAAGAGACTGTTCGGACCGCGGAGATTGAGGGACAGAGGCTTAACCGGGATGCCGTGCGTTCATCGGTAGCTGTTAAACTGGGATTACCGCAAGGTGTTGGAACATATGACAGGGGTGCTGATGGTTTGGTCGATCTTCTTCTGGATGCAGTACGTTTTCACGATAAAGCGTTGAGTTTGGAGCGACTCAGCAGATGGCAGGCAGCGCTATTTCCTACTGGGTATTCGGGTTTGCGTAAAATCAGAACAGGTAAGTTGCGCGGCGATGAGCCTATGCAGGTCGTATCAGGCCCTGTTGGCAAAGAAAAAGTGCATTTTGAAGCTATACCCAGAGAGCGGCTGGAAGAAGAGATGCTATTTTTCCTGAAGTGGTGGAATTCGTCATTGGGTCGTATGGATGGGATATTAAGAGCGGCTGCAGCTCATCTGCGCTTTGTGACCATTCACCCATATGAGGATGGTAATGGCCGTTTGGCCAGGGCGTTGACAGATATGGCCTTAGCCCAGGATGAAGATCTTAGAGTCAGGTTTTATAGTATATCTTCGCAGATTATGCACAAAAGAGATGAGTATTACAAAATACTGGAAGATGTGCAAAGAAATAGAGTTAAAGCGACACAATGGTTCCTGTGGTTTATTAAATGCGTTAGTGGTTCTATAGAAGAAGCCCAGCAAATTATTGGTAGAGTTTTTATGCGGGCCGAATTTTGGCACCAGAATGCCCAAATAGAGCTTAACGAACGCCAGAAAAAAGTAATAAACCGGATTTTGGAAGCCGGGCCAGGTAATTTTTCAGGGGGGGTGACAACGCGCAAATATGTAGAAATAACGAAAATCAGCCGGGCCACGGCTTTTCGTGAGATAGCGGATATGCTTGATAAGAAGGTCTTGCGTCAATTGTCTGGCAAGGGCCGCAGCGTTCATTATGATTTGGTTTGGCCAAAAAACAAAAAAAATAAATGAATCATATATTATATAGTACATTGCAAGGTTGTCCAAAGGTGTAAGTGAAATTCCTCCATGGTCTGCCACAGATCAGTATCCACTGTGTCCTGTTTTGCCATTCCAGGAGGAATTTTCTTTTGCGTGTAAACCTTTTAATGGTTTATGCATCTATATTAGTATGGAGATGAAAAGGAGGAGGTGACAATCATGAAAAAAGCTTCAAAAATGGTAGTTTTGTTAATCGTGGTCAGCCTGCTTCTTGGTGCGGCGGCTATAACCCATGCCCAGAAGGGAAAAAAGAAAGAGTGGCAGAAGAGCGATCAGAAGAGCGGGATGCACCAGGACATGCAACTTTATAGTCTGGTAAAAAAGCTTGACCTTACAGAGGAGCAGCTTGTGAAATTCCTGCCGGCATGGAATGAGCAGGATGACCTTAGAAAGAGTTTCAGGGCCGAGAAGGGAAAGGTAGTATTAGAGATAAAAGAGCTGATGAAGCAGGAAAAGGTATCTGATAAGGAACTGGGGAAAGCTCTCGACAGGATTGAGGTTGTTAATGAAAAGCACAGGAAGGCAAAGGAAGCCAACAGCAAGAAAATGCAGGATGTCCTTACACTCCAGCAGAAGGCCAAGTTAGTTCTCTACGGCAACGGCAAAAGCAGGGGATTTGATAAGGGGCAAAAAGGAGAGGGTAAAAAGGAAAAACTCCAACGCCGTGAGCATATGAATGACATGCCCATGCATCAGGAAGACTGATTTTGCTTTCAACAGATAAGATAAAATTTTTTATTTTTTACTTGACAAGATAATAGCCTTTATGGTATATGTAACTTTACAACATCGAATAGTATCAAAAGTCGTATAAAAGCATATACCTAGGAGTTAGTAAGTAGCAAACCTACAGGCTACACTAGGAACATGGTGTAGCCTGTTTTATTGTTTTTATCGTCTGGTATAACCTTGTATATCTAAGTTTTATTAAGTGTTACATGTTTAAAGGGGGTAAGCAGTATGAATGACCGCTATACAGTTGCTGAAGCAGCAAAGAAACTTCACTGTCATCCAAACACCGTAAAGCGCCTGGAGAAAAAGCTAAGCATCAAAGTGAAGCGTGACTACAGGAATTACAGGATGTATTCCAAGGAAGATATCCTGAGGATAGAAAGCTTTATCTCAAAAGAATACTAATACTAAAAGTGAAAAAGGAGTCTTCAATGAATACCATGACACGATCAAGAAACGTTTTACTTTACCTGCTGGTAGCAGTGCATTTGCTTGGTTTGGTTTCTCTTTGCTTCGCGGATTTCAAGGATGTAAGAGGCGGCGTTCGCCCGACAGGGATGGGCGGGGCCTTTGTAGGTGTCGCAGATGATACGAACACGCTTTTCCTTAATCCGGCCGGATTAGCGCGGCTTGAATTCAGCGAGATAGGCTACTCGTACGGACGTAATTATCCGGACAACAACGGCAAGAAAACCGCAAATTATTTTTCCTTTATCCTGCCTTTTGGTAAAAAGGCCGGGACAATGGGACTGGGATGGCGCAGCTACTCTTTCGAGTCCCTTTCCACGGAAAACACCTTCCTCCTGGGCTATGCCCGCAATATAAATGACTTATTTCCATTTGTAAAAAACCCGCTTTACATCGGAACAAACATAAAGGCTCTGTGTGTAACAGCCGATGATACCAACAAGGATATCTTTGATGAGCTTTTCGATTCCAATAATACAGAAGCAGATATTGATTTTGATCTCGCCATGCTTTATAATTCCTCGGGTGCCATATCTTTTGGTATAGTGGGAAAGAACATGGTTCAGCCCACTATAAATAATGAGAGCGTTAAAAGGGAAGTTGTTCTTGGAACAAAGCTAAACACTTTTGGCGAGGATTTCTTCGGTAAAGGTATATTAAACAATGTTTCCCCGGCATTTGACCTGCGCTACCGCGACAGGAAATGGAAGGGGCATTTAGGTCTTGAGACATGGTTCTTCAATTATATGTTGGGAGCCAGGGTAGGAGCTAACGATGATGAGGCAACATGCGGAATTACATTGGGCGGGATATCCACCAAGTATTTTGACCTGCAGATAGATTATGCGTTTGCATATGACCTTGTTGAAAACAAGCATGAGAAAACCCATTTTATAGGGTTCAGCCTCTCGGGCAAAGCTCCCGCAGAAAAGGAAACCAAGGATGAAGGGGAGCAGGAGAGAATCCCGTACCTGTTAGGGCCCAAGGATGAGATACAGATTTTCGTAAGGCGTCACGAGGAGCTCAGCGGAAATTTAGTAGTTAACCCGGAAGGCAAAATATCGCTTCCTCTTCTAGGGGATGTATACGTTACGGATCTTAGCAAGGACGAGATAGCGGAGAAGATGAGAAACCTCCTGACAAAATACATAGAGAACCCGGATGTGGTGGTTAATATAGTGACCTACAGAAGCAAAGAGTTTTATGTGCTTGGCGAAGTCAGGAGTCCCGGTAAGTACTCAATGGAAGGGAGCGTCTGGACATTAAAAGATGCTATTGCCCAGGCAGGTTTCCCGACAGGTCTTGCCGCGACATGGAGAGTTTATATAATAACCCCCAGAACCAAGGAACCGATCTACCAGACAGTAAACCTCTATAAGATACTTTACCTTGGTAAGACGCAGCAGAACATACAGTTAAAACCCGGTGATATCGTTTACGTACCATCAACGGTACTCGGAAAGATATCATCCTCACTTAGTCATTTAGTAGATCCTTTCTTTAAGACCAGAGATTTAGCAACACCCGTTGATGAGGAATCCCTATTAAAGACAGGCGTAAAATAAAAGGAGGCAATAGTGCCAGCACCACAAAAAGAACAGACAAATATTCGCGATTATGCCAGGATTATCTTCAAGCGCAAGAAGCTATTTCTTATACC
>JBDRDD010000031.1:0-2082 GCA_043821115.1 bacterium
AAAGAGTCTATCATACCTGGGCAACTAAAATTGCAAACGGCACCTTTGAATCCTCATCCGTATATGAGATGGCCCCACTTCCCGCCTATCTTATGGCCCTTATCTATAGGCTATTTTCACCTGATGTCGTTTATATCAGAATCGCAAACATTATCTTCGGAGTCCTGACCTGTTATCTGGTTTATCTCATCGGAAAAGAGATGGCCAACCGGAAAATCGGCCTCCTTGCCTGCCTTGTAGCAGCCCTATACAAGCCGTTTATCTTTTACAGCATAGTGCCGCTGAAGACATCCCTTTCCGTGTTTCTCTTTGCTTCATTTGTCTATTTTTTTGTGGCTATCCTGAACAAGAATTCAATGATCAAGGTGATTCTCCTCGGTATAGCCATCGGCCTTGCTAACAATGTCCGGCCTAACTGCGCCGTTCTTATCCCCCTTATCCCATTGTTTATTATATGGAATTACTACAAGGGCCAAGCTTCACTGAAGATACTTACAACAACCATTATATTATATGGCGTAGGGCTATCCATAGCCATGTCCCCTTTTATGATAAGAAATTACCTGGTTGCCGGTGAATCAGCGCCTACCCCTTCACAATCCGGCTTTAATCTTTATATGTGCAACAATCTTAAATACTCCTATCCCCTTCCCTTTGCATCAACATCACCCTTTGAACAGGGGATTCATTTTACAATCGAGGCAAGCAGGAGGGTTGGTAAAAAGCTGTCTCCAAGGGAAGCTTCATCTTACTGGACCAATGAAGTAATCAAGACGGCCATCGAACAACCTGTTGCCTTTACATGGAGGTTATGTAAAAAAACACTGGGATTTTTCAACTGGTTCGAAAAAGGAGACCATTATCACATAGGCTTTGTGAGTAACTTCGTAAAGTTCTTCAAGATACCATTCTTTAGCTTCTGGTTGATTCTCCCTTTCGGCATGGCGGCAATGGCTGTAAATATGTTTGGAAACCGAAAATTACTTTCCCTCAGCGCAGTCTTCTTCATATATGCATCAACTCTCATCCTCTTTTTCACTAATGTTAGGGTTCGACTCCCCTTGCTGGTTATTTTAATACCTTTTGCAGCGATAGGGGTGAATAACCTGATTTCTTACATCAGAGAGAAACAGTCGAAAAAGCTTGGAATTTTCGCGGCGATAACCATAACCTTTTTAGTGATAGAGTTTCTTCCTGTCCAAGACACGGATGATATGACCGCTTATTACAACACCCATGCCATTATTCTTAATTCTAAAGGATTTGAGAATGAAGCCATACGATACTGGGAAAACTCGTCCCGGATGAACAAGCACTATTCCGCCTTTGCGAATCTTTCCCTGGCAGGCGAATATTATAGGAGGAGGAATATTCAGAAGGCGCTCTATTATCTCAATAAAATCTCTGATGATTCATTTGCCGCTGCTTACAAATACGAGCTTATAGGTGACATGATGGCAAGCCAGCAACAGATGCAAAAGGCAATATCAGCATATGAGAAATCAGTTGAAATCAATTCCGGTCGAAGAATAACCCGGTCAAAACTGGTTAAGATATATTGGAAAACAGATAAACAAAAGGCGTTAGAAGAACACGACAAGCTTGAATATATCTCTTCGTTTTACGATCTTTACGAATCAAAAAGAAAAGAAGGATAATACTTAGACCTTACCTTGTGTTTTCCTCCAACCCCATTCGCCACCGAATCATCGAACGGACCAGGGCAATCTCACTCGATGAGAACTCGCCCAGAAGAAAAAAAGTAACCAGGATGACAAGTATAATTACCACGAGCTTCAAGATGACCATAACGCCTGATACGGGCCAAAGGATTGCCAGGGCGAGGGCAAGGGTTGTGCAAAAAGTGCTTCTCAAAAGTGTCTTTAAGGGTGGAAGGATCCTCCAGATTCGATAAACAGCAAGAATCGAGGCAAAAGCACCCAAACCTGCGACAAAAGTCGTCACAACAGCAGCGCCTACCCCGCCAAGCCATGGTATCAGGATCAGATGGCCAATTAGGGCCAGAGGAACCATAGGGCCGGTCAGAATGAAGGTCCAGCCGGGCTTGCCTAAAGCTGTAAG
>JBDRDD010000032.1:0-107421 GCA_043821115.1 bacterium
ATATCAGATGAAATCCACCAGGGGTTTGTTCCTACACGCAACGCCTCTCTTTATGATGTCTTCATCGACGTGCTGGGTGTAATTCTGGCAGTGATAATTATCATAAAAATTCCCCGCTTAAGAGAAAAAATCATACCTTAAAAAATTACTTGAAATAAAATGTTTTCTTACTGCTACCCGCCTAGGTACTGTACCGGGTAGCTATTTTAATAAAGGAGTATCATAGTGCTGTTTAAGAACATATTAAAGTCATTCGCTAGCTCGGGATATTTCGGCAGGCTTTTTGATAAAAATGGGTCAAAAACTCAGAGCATATCCGGTCTTTGGGGAGGCGCAAAGGCTCTTTTTGCCTCCAGCCTTTATTTCTCACGCAATATTTGTGTTATGGTTGTTGTGAGTAATGAGGAAGCAGCCCAGAAATTTTATGAGGATATGAGCGTATTTCTTTCTGAGGATGAAGCTTTCCGCAAGCGCTTACTTATGTTCTCCGGGCTCAACCCTCAGTCATGGGTTAGCATGCTTGATATTCTTGTCAGAGCAAATCCTCCTTTTGCTATTGTAACTACTCCTGAAGCATTGGAGTTCAAAGTACCCTCAAGGGCTCGCTTTGTTTCCCGCTGTCTCGATATAAGTTCCGGGGACAACGTGAGAATGGAAAAACTGCTGGAGATTTTTTCTTCTGGTGGATATGAGCGCCTGGATCTTGTGGAATCAAGGGGGCAGTTCAGCGTAAGGGGCGACATTATAGACATATGGTGTCCCGCTCATGAGGAACCCGTCAGGATGGAATTCCTGCACGACAGCATAGAGTCTCTGCGGCACTTTGATCCCATCTCCCAGCGCAGTACAAAAAAAATTAAAAACATACGGATAACGCCTTCTGATCATAAATTTTCAAAAGGAGTTTCCTGGACCAATTATCTCCCGGGTGACACCTGTATTGTATCCGACAATGTAAGCCTCTCTGCCCTTCCTAATAATAAGTTCTTAAAAGACGCTTTTTTTATTCATATCACACCTTTAGGCACTGCCAGTACAGTATCACTGTACACAAAGCCCATGGAGAATTTCCACCGCCAGATACCCATACTTGCCGACAGGATAAAAGAGCTATCCACAGATGGTTACAGCGTTCGGCTTCTCTGTGACAACGATGCTCAGAAGAAAAGGTTGTCCGAACTGCTTGAATCTCACACCGCAGATAATCTAAGCTTTCATGTAATGGTGGGCAACCTCTCAAGCGGCTTCATGATTCCCGAACTAAGGATTGCTTTCATAACAGATGAGGAAATTTTTGGCAGGTATCATTTCAAGCGTTATCTTGCGAAAAAACGCTCGGCGGGCAAAATACCCGAGTCAATATTCTTTGACCTGGCCAAGGGTGATTATGTTGTACACGAATCACACGGCGTAGGCGTGTACGAGGGGATAAAGAGATTGAACATGCAGACGCACGAAGAAGACTTCGCTGTCATAGGATACAGGGAAAATGACAAACTCTATGTCCCAATGGACCAGCTGGAGCTTGTTCAGAAATACATAGGGGCCGAAGGGTATAAGCCAAAGATATACAGGCTGGGCGGTGTGTCCTGGGGCAAGGTCAAGAAGAGAGTGCGGGAATCTGTCAGGGAGATGGCGCAGGAATTGCTGAATCTTTATGCTGCACGCGAAGCAATGGAAGGATTTTCCTTTAGCCGTGACAGTCTGATGCAGAGAGAGTTCGACGATGCATTCATCTACGAGGAGACTCCCGACCAGAAGCAGGCAATTGAAGATGTAAAGACTGATATGCAGGATACGAAACCCATGGACCGCGTGATATGCGGGGACGTGGGCTACGGCAAGACAGAGGTTGCAATGAGGGCTGCGTTTAAGGCAGCCGGGGATTCAAAACAGGTAGCGATGCTTGTACCGACTACTGTTCTTGCGGAGCAGCACCTCAACACATTTTGTGAAAGATTTGCGGATTATCCCGTAAAAATAGAGATGCTCTCCAGGTTCAGGACAAAAAAACAGCAGCAGGAGATACTCCGGGATGTGAAGATGGGCATCGTTGATATAATTATAGGCACACACAGGCTGCTGCAGAAGGATATATCGTTTCGGGATCTTGGTCTGATAATAATAGATGAGGAGCAGCATTTCGGTGTCAGGCACAAGGAGAACCTTAAGAAGATGAGAAAACTAGCCGATGTGCTTACCCTGACTGCAACCCCCATCCCAAGAACGCTTCATATGTCACTCTCCGGCATAAGGCCTATGAGCATAATAAATGACCCGCCTGAAGGACGGCTTCCTGTTGCGACATACATAATGCAATACAGAAATGAAGTCGTGAGGGATGCAATACGCCAGGAGTTGAGGCGAGGCGGTCAGGTGTTCTTTGTCCACAACGAGATCCGTTCCATCGATAAGATTGCACGGGATATATCAAAACTTGTTCCCGAAGCTAAGATGGCAGTAGCTCACGGCAGGATGAAGGAGAGGGATATTGAGAGGATAATGCTTGATTTCGTTGCTGGGAAGATAGATATTCTCATCAGTACCACAATCATAGAATCTGGTCTTGATATACCCAATGTAAATACTCTCATCGTAAAGGATGCTGGGCGTTTCGGTCTTGCCCAGCTCTACCAGCTAAGGGGCAGGGTCGGAAGAGGCACTCACAAGGCTTATGCCTATTTCCTTTATCCCAGCCAGTCTGCTTGGCCTATGAGCGAAGTGGCCTTAAAGAGACTTGAAACGATCGGAGAATTCACGGAGTTTGGAGCAGGCTTTAAGATAGCCATGAGGGACCTTGAGATAAGGGGTGCGGGGAATATACTGGGTCCCCAGCAGAGCGGGTATATGATGGAGGTGGGATTCAACCTGTACTGCAAATTGCTTGGCGAGGCCGTGAATGAGCTAAAAGGCGATTATGTCAAGACTACAGCCAGTGCGAAAATAGAGCTTGATGTCCCGGCTATTATTCCTATAAACTACATAAATGATGACAGGCAAAGGGTCCTCATATACCGGAAGATGGCGGGTATAACCTTGCCGGATGAGCTTGATGAGCTTAAAAAGGAACTCGATGACAGGTTTGGACCCTATCCCGATGAGGTCTCCTCACTTATTGATGTGATTGAACTGCGTATTTTTGCACGTGAGATGAGTGTGATTAGCATAAAGCAGCATGGCAGGCGCGTTGATATGGAGTTCTCGGCTGATTTGCGTTTCAATGTTGAAAAGCTGGCAGATCTTACGCAAAGCAAGGTATATAAAAACAGGCTCTCTTTCATGGAGGGGGAGCGTTTTGTTATGAGCATAAGAGAGGTCCCCGGCTTTCACAGGGACCTTTTAAGGTTTCTAAAAAAAATCTTGCAAAAGCTGAAGTAAGTATGATACTATATCTAATTACTTATATATATAGCGGCCAAGGAGACTGTGCATGAAGAAAGTGATATATTTACTGCTTGTGCTGGTTATAGGCTTAGGTGCGTGCGGTAAATCAGATGATAAAACCCTTATAAGAATAGCCGGGGATAAGGTGACAGTTGCTGATTTTCAAAAGCGCCTAGCTGATATACCTAGCTACCTCAAAGAATATTACAAGGGTGAGGAAGGTGTGAAAACCCTGTTGGATGCTCTTGTAAAGGAAAGGGTTCTTCTTAAGGAGGCGGAGCTCAAGGGGTTGTATAAAAACGAAGAAATAAAAAAACGCCTGGAACTCTTGAGAAGCCAGTTACTTGTTGAGGGTATGGTGGAAGAACTCAAGAAGACAGAGATTGCCATAACGGATAATATGGCAGCAGAGTATTTCAAGAAACATAGGGGGGAGTTCGCAACTTCTGATAAGGTTAGGGTTCGTCATATACTTCTTGACACGCGGGAGGAAGCGGAGGAAGTACTTGCCAAGGTGAAAGACGGGGTTGATTTTGCTGAGCTGGCAAGAGAATATTCGATTGACAAAGTGACAGCGAAAAACGGAGGCGACGTAGGTTACTTCGGGAGAGGGGATTTTATAACTGAATTTGAAGATGAGGCTTTTTCCATGCAGAAGAAAGAACAGGTGAGCGGTGTTGTTAAGACGCCTTTTGGTTTTCACATACTAAAACTGATGGACAGAAAACAGAAGGACAATATCACCCTTGCCGATGTAAAGGAAGAAGTCAAAAAAAAGCTCGAGAAAGAGAAGTTCGAGCAGTGGTTTGAAGATAAGAAGAAAAAACTTAAGGTTAAAGTCAACTATGATCTCTTGGGGGAGCTACGGTAGCTAGGAGCACCTCATAATCTGGGAAGGAGAAAAAAATGCGAAGATTTACAGTAAGTATTCTTTTTGTATTAATGTTTGTGGTTATATTTTCATCTCCCGTGTGGGCTAAGATCATAAACAAGCCCGTTGCAATCGTTAACGGGGAGATCATAACAGCGAAAGAATTCAAAAAGCTGTCTGGGCCTGTTATCGAACAGTATGAGAAGGTCCTGGAAGGAGAGGATAAGGATGAGAGGCTCAAGGCCCTGAAAAAAGACCTTCTTAACCAGCTGATAGAGGAAAGGCTCCTGATACAGGAGGCCAAGAACAAGGATGTCAGGGCGACGGATATTGATATTGACGATGGTATAGAGGAGATAAAGAAGAACTTTGATTCAGATGAAGAATTTAAGGCGGAGCTTAAAAAGCAGGATCTAAGCGAGAAACAATTCAGAGAGAAGATAAAAGAGAGCCTGCTGGTAAGAAAGCTCATAGAGAAGGAAGTCGAGGGAAAGATACAACCCCCTTCTGATGAGAAGGTAAAGAAATATTATGATGAGCACGAAAAGGAGTTCGAGAGGCCTTACCAGATTAGGGTCAGGCATATACTCATACGCGTCGATAAGAGTGCTGACTTAAAAGAGCAATCGAGGGCTTTGAACAGCATAAGAGATATTCAGCGCCAGCTCAAGGGAGGTGCGGACTTTGAGGCGCTTGCCAAGAAGTTCTCCGAGGATCCAGGCTCAAAAGATAAAGGCGGGGATGTCGGGTTCTTTGGTAAAGGGATGATGGTCAAAGAGTTTGAGGAAATAGCCTTCAAGATGAAGAAAGGCGAGACAAGCGATGTGGTTAAGACGGACTTTGGCTATCATATAATCAGGTTCGAAGAGAGCCAGCCGAGCAAGCAGCTTGTTCTCGAAGATGAGCTCGAGCTCGGAGGCCCTGCACCGATAAAAGTAAAGGATTTCATAAAGGAAACAATATACAGGGGAGAGCTTCAGACAACCTTCATCCAGTGGATTGATAGCATTAAAAATAACGCCAAAATAGAGATCAAAGAGGAAGAACTTTAATGGGAGCCTTTTAAATGCAAAGACCTGTTATAGGTATAACAATGGGGGACGCCGCCGGTATCGGTCCGGAAATTACGGTGAAGCTTCTTGCCAACGGTGACGTTTACAGGATATCAAAGCCTTTGGTTATAGGTGACAGGAAAGTGCTTCAGAATGTGCTTGATAAGGCAGGCAGTCGCCTGAGCTTAAATGTTATATCCAATCCAGGTGAGGCAAGGTTTATCTGGGGTGTGATAGATGTTCTGGATATGGATAATATCGATATAGAGAATCTGCAGATGGGACATGTGGATAAGATGTGCGGCAGGGCAGCGGTCGAATATGTAAAAGAAGCCGTCAAACTTGTAAAGGCCAGGAAAATACAGGCTATCCTTACTGCCCCCCTGTGCAAGGAGTCAATGCACCAGGCAGGTCTTCGTTACGGCGGCCACACCGAACTCCTGGCTCATCTAGCGAAGACCAAAGATGTTGTAATGATGATAGCAGGAGGTGCACTCAGGACGGTGCTCGCAACAAGGCATCTTCCTATTAAGAAAGTTTCCCCGAGCATTAAGACAAGTGAAATAGTGCGCCTTCTTCAAATAACAGACAAGTCTTTTAAGAAATTTCTGGGCATAAAAAAACCTAAAATAGTTGTTTCGAGCCTCAACCCTCACGGGGGAGAAGGCGGATTGCTCGGTTCGGAAGAAAAGAAAATTATAATACCGGCTGTGAAACAGGCGTCAAAGAAGAACATAAATGTTTCAGGGCCACTGCCGCCTGATGTAGCAATATATGAAGCGGCCAGAGGGAGGTTCGACGTGGCTGTTGTCATGTATCACGACCAGGCTCTGGTGCCGGTTAAACTCTTGGCTTTTCACAACAGTATAAATGTAACACTCGGGTTGCCGTTCGTGCGTACTTCCCCCTGTCACGGTACGGCTTTTGATATAGCTGGTAAAGGACTAGCGGATGCGCGCAGTATGATGGAAGCCCTTAAAATGGCTGTCCACATGACGTTGAAGAGGTAAGCGCGTGAAAAATTTCCGCCCTATTAAGAGATTGGGGCAGCATTTTTTAAAAGATAACAGAATAGCTTCCGATATCATAAATATCGCCCAGGTTGAAAAAAATGACACTGTACTTGAGATCGGACCGGGGCAGGGGGTATTGACCTCTCTTATCGCCAAACGTGCCCGTAGCCTGATAGCAGTTGAGATTGACAAGAAGTTATGTGACGTACTGGAGGAAAAATTACGTCCTTTTAACAATATAAGGCTTATACAGGCGGATTTTCTTAAGGTAGATCTCTCCACGCTTCACCTTGCGCATGGATCAAAGGTTATAGGTAACCTTCCCTATTACATAACGACACCTATTATTATGAAATTGCTCGAAGCGAGGCAATACATAAGCAGTATTACGGTTATGGTGCAAAAAGAAGTTGCCGAGAGGATAGTTGCCCGTGCTGGGGACAGTGCGTATGGGGTGCTTAGTATTGCAGTTTCCTACAGCGCAGACGCGCGTATTGAAATGCCTGTTCCGGCAGAGGTTTTCTCACCCAGGCCCAAAGTTGCCTCAAGCGTGCTCAAGCTCGAAGTTCTAAAGGAACCGCGCGTAAAAATTGATGACGAGAAGATGTTTTTCAGGGCTGTAAAAGGAGCTTTCACGCAGAGGAGGAAGATGCTGGGCAATAGTCTCGCTCACAGCCTGCATGTTAAAAAAGAACTGATAAGAGAAGTTTTGGAAGAACTCGGTATTGATGCGACCAGAAGACCCCAGACATTGACTATCGGGGAGTTCGCAGGTATAAGCAATTCTATTTTCAGGTTAAAGTAAATTTTAAGAAGGAGAAAAAGATGAAAGTAGTCATTATGGCAGGGGGATTCGGCACCAGGCTTCGTCCTCTTACATACAACTATCCAAAACCAATGATACCTATAGTAAACAAGCCCATGCTAGAGCATATAATCAGGTTGCTGGGAAAACATAAGCTTACCGATATTCTTGCCGTTCTTTACTATCATCCCGAAATTATAAAAAATTACATAGGTGACGGGTCCGGCCTTAACGTAAACGTATCCTATGTTGACGCTATTGAAGATTTCGGTACAGCGGGAAGTATTAAGAATGCCCAACAACACCTCAAGGATTCCTTCATGGTTATAAGCGGGGATGTGCTAACAGATTTTGATCTTACAAAAGCCATAAAATTCCACAAGTCAAGCAAATCCATTGCCACGATTGTTCTTACAAGGGTTACAAATCCCCTGGCTTACGGAGTTGTAATAACTGACAAGCAGGGCAAAATAGAGCGCTTTCTTGAGAAGCCCGTCTGGGGTGAAGTATTCAGCGATACGGTTAATACAGGCATCTATATACTGGAGAAGGAAGCGCTGGAATACATACCCGCCGGGAAGGAATTTGACTTCAGCAGGCATCTTTTTCCTCTTCTTCTTCAGAAAAAACTGCCGCTCTATGGTTATGTTGCAGATGGTTACTGGAGGGATATAGGCAATCTCACAGAATATCGTCTTGCACAGCTTGATATATTAAGCGGTGAAGTCCGTGTGGACATACCTGGAGAGAAACTCGACACAGTGGGCAAGGACGTATGGGTTGGAGAGGGGAGCCAGATAGACCCTTCTGTTAATTTCAGGGGTGGTGTTGTTATAGGGAAGGGATGTGTTATAAAAAAGGGTGCGACAATAGAAAATTCAGTTATTGGTGACAACAGCATAGTGGAAGAGGATGCCATTGTTGAGAAATCCGTGATATGGGAAGATGTGCATATAGGAAGGAAGGCGGAGCTCAAGGAAAATATAGTAGGCAGGTACACCGATATAAGGGCCAAGGCTTTCATACAAGACGGCGCAGTGATAGCGGAGAAATGTACAGTGGGTGTTGAAAGCCGCATCAAGGCGAATGTCAAGATGTGGCCGAACAAGGTCGTGGAAGATGGCGCCACGCTTTCAAGTAGTCTTGTGTGGGGGGAGAAGTGGGCAAAGCATCTTTTCGGCGCCTACGGGATAACCGGTCTTGCTAACATAGAGATGAGTCCAGAATTTGCGGCAAAGCTTGGGGCGGCATACGGTTCATATATAGGAAAAGGCAACTCTGTCGTGACCAGCCGGGACACGCACAAGACATCCAGGATGATAAACCGGGCGATTATATGCGGTCTTCTCTCAAGCGGTGTAGACGTAAAGGACCTGCGCACTGTGCCGATGCCGGTTCTAAGATATACCGTAGGTAAGCGCGGTGAGAAAGGCGGGATACACACCCGTAAATCACCGTATGACCCTCAGCTGATTGATATAAAGTTCTGTGGTGCCGGGGGAGCTGATCTTTCCGCTTCAAATGAGAAATCAGTGGAGCAGCTGTTTTTCAGGGAGGATTTTCAAAGGGTTTCTGTTGAGGAAACAGGCGAGCTGACATTCCCCACAAGGGTTATTGAGAGTTATAAGGCGCACAGCCTTGATTATATAGACAAAGACTCTATAAAAGGCGCTAACTTCAAGATAGTGATTGATTATGCTTTCGGCGATTCCTCAATTATTTTTCCGGCTATACTGGGGGAGCTTGGATGCGAAGTGATAGCACTCAATGCGAATCTGGATTCAACAAAGATAACAAAGAACGCAAAGGAGTTTGAGGAGGCGCTTTCCCATCTCTCCGAGACAGTGTTATCCCTTGGAGCTGACGCGGGTTTCTTGCTTGATACGGGTGCTGAGAAAATCTTTATATCTGATGAAAAAGGCAACATACTAAGTGATGACATGGCTCTTGCCGTAATGTCCCTTCTTGTTTCAAGATCTGTTGGGAAAAAAGGCAAGATTGCTGTTCCTGTCACCGCGTCAAGTGTGATAGAGGATATAGCAAAGAAGTCCGGCACTAAAGTTATGAGAACCCCTGTATCGCCAAGGCTGATAACGGAAGTTGCCTCTAAGAAGGAAGTGGATTTCATAGGGGATAATCTGGGTGGTTTTATATTCCCGCAGTTCCTCGGTGCCTTTGACGGGATGCTCGCTGTTATGAAAGTTCTAGAGCTCTTGGCAAAGCAGAAGATAAGCTTGAATAAACTCCTTGGCGAGGTCCCGGAATTTACAGTCTCACGTGAAAAAGTTCCATGCGGATGGGAGAACAAGGGTAAGGTAATGCGTAATCTCATGCAGCTTGCAGTACAGAAAAAAATGAAATACGAATCGCTCGAAGGCATAAAGGTATATGACGGCAATGACTGGGTACTGCTTTTGCCGGATGCTAACAGTCCCTTTTTCCATATTTACGCTGAGGCAAGAGTTCCTTCCAAGACAAAGTCTCTTATAGAGCGTTACAAAGACTACATCATCCGGTGGCAGCAATAACAGGGGGAGGGTGGATAATATAAATGGTGCAGGATATAAAATTTGGGACAAGCGGTTATAGGGCTATAATATCTGACGGTTTCACATATGAGAGCGTTAAAATTGTTACCCAGGCAATAACCGAGCATATACGCTTTAGGGCCAATAAGAGCCAGCAGCATAAAGTTATAGTCGGCTATGACACGAGATTTCTCTCTGATGAATTCGCCCGGTGCTCAAGCCAGGTTCTGGCGGCAAACGGAGTAAAGGTCTTCCTGACCAAGCGCGATGTCCCAACGCCTACCGTGGCATATGAAATAGTAAAGAAAAAACTTGACGGGGGTATTATATTTACGGCAAGTCACAACCCGGCCCAGTATAACGGGATAAAGTTCTCAGCGGCCTGGGGAGGGCCTGCTTTGCCTGAGACCACCTCGGACATAGAAAAAAGAGCCCGCAGGATTATTAAAAGTAAAACAGTTCCGAAAATGATGGATTTTGAACAGGCGAGGAAGAAGGGGTTGATAAAACAGATTGACCCGCGCGGCGATTACATGAAACGCATAGCTGAGCTTGTAGACATAGATGTTATTAAAAAGGCGAAGCTGAAGGTGGTAGTGGACCTGCTCTATGGTACTGGCAGGGGATATCTTGACACGTTCTTAAAAGAGGCCGGATGTCGAACCACCGTTCTTCATGACTGGAGGGATGTTCTTTTCGGCGGGTCTTCTCCTGAACCTGCTCTTAAGAACTTGGCAGAGATGCTTAAAATAATGAAAAAGGACCGTTATGATATAGGGCTCGGTACTGACGGGGATGCGGACCGTTTCGGTATTGTTGACATAAACGGCACCTTTATTTCACCAAATGAAGTGCTCGCTCTTCTGGCGGATTATCTTATAACTACAAGAAAACTTCGCGGTGTTGTGGCGCGCTCTGTAATGACAAGTTCTTTTGTTGATGCAGTGGCCCACAGTCACGGTGTCGGTGTAAGGGAAACCCCTGTCGGGTTTAAGTATATCGGACAGATACTTGTTAACGAGGATATGGTGATAGGCGGGGAAGAAAGCGGTGGATTAACAATCCATGGACACGTGCCTGAGAAGGACGGTATGCTGGCATGTCTTTTAATGGCTGAGATGGTAGCCGTTAAGAAAAAAAGCGTATCAGCAATATTAAGTGATCTTTACAAAAAAGTAGGTATATTTATCTCTGACAGGATAAACCTGGGACTTGATGAGAAGAAAATGGAAGCGCTAAAACTCAGCCTGAAGAAGAACCCTCCGTCTAAGATAGGTGGTTTAAGGGTAGATGAGCTTATAACCGTTGACGGGTTCAAGTTCGTTTTGGAGGATAAGAGCTGGGTTGGGATAAGGCTTTCCGGGACAGAGCCTGTTGTGAGGGTATACCTTGAAGCCAACAGCAGGAAGAATATGGTCCGGTTAAAGAAAGCGGCCCAAAAACTCTTAAGGGTATAAACCTTGAATATGAAGAAAACTTTCTGGATAGTTCTGGGTGTTGTAACGCTTATCAGAATAATTATGATAACTTTCCTGGGCCTGGGTGATGATGAAGCTTATTACTGGGTTTGGGGCAATAATCTGGCTCTTAGTTATTATGACCACCCGCCTATGGTCGGCTACCTCATATGGTTTTTGACCTGGATATTCGGTAACACGTATTTTGCGGTTCATTTGGGAGCGCTTTTGTGCGTTACTGGTTTTACTGTTATGATATATTTCTGGGCGAAGGAGATGTTTTCTGAAGATGAGGCCGCCTGGTCCGCCTTGCTGTTTATCTTTATACCTATATTCTTTATCGGGGGTATAATAATCGCTCCGGACAGTCCGCTGGGCCTGTTCTGGGTCTTGTCACTTTGGCTCATCTGGCGTGCTTTGAAACATAAGAAGTCATATTACTGGTATCTGGCTGGAATTACGTCGGGGCTGGGGGCTCTTAGCAAATACAACGCACTCTTAATTCCGTTTGTTATTTTCATATACCTTGTTTTTTCACCTGAGCACAGGTTCTGGCTGAAGAAAAAAGAGCCATATATATGTTTTGTTCTGATGCTTATCGCGTTTTCACCAGTTGTGGTCTGGAATCTTCAAAACCAAATGGAATCTTTCGGGTTCCAGTTTGAATCCAGGCACCACGGAGGTTTTTCTTTAATAAGGTTCCTGGTTTTTGTAGGCGGACAGCTGGTCTATTTTACACCCCTGGCTTTTATCGGTTTCTACAACATGCTAAAAGGCGGCTTAAGAAACAAAGACTGGAACATCAGGTACCTGTTCTACACGTCTTTTCCTGTTGTTCTTTTGTTTGCAATGGTCAGCTTTTTTTCACCGTCGTTTAAGCCTCATTGGCCTGCTTTTGGTTACATAGGCAGCTTTATAGCTGCCGCGGTGGGTATAAAAGCCAGCAGAAAAATGAAAAAGACTTTCATAATTAATATTTTCATATATTCTGCTTTGCTTGCGATTTTAATAGTGCATTCTTTTTACCTTATACTGCCTATAGACCCAAAACAGGATATTACAAATGATTTGTATGGCTGGAAGGAGCTTGGAGAAGAGATAAAGGCATTACAGCAAGAATCGTCCCGGGAGACATTCCTTCTTGCCGAACGCTATCAGACAGGGGCTCCACTTAGTTTTGCGTCCCTTGAGGAAGTTTGGGTATTGCATCCCACAAGGAAGACAGGGTACCAGTTCTGGCAGCGAGAAGAGGCTGTAGCAGGAAAAGACGCTCTTTACTTTACCCACAGCAGGTATTTTACTCCGCCGGATGAGATCTATAAGTTCGGCGAGCTAAAGTGGAAGAAGGAAATCCCCGTATACCGCAATGGTAAAGCGGTACGCATGTTCTATATTTACTATCTAAGCGAATTCGGAGGTGTCAGATGAAATATTACCGTCTTTTATGGGTTGAGCTTCCAAGGGTGAGGGAAAAAGTGCTCTGGGCGATCGTCGTAATGTTAATAGGTTTTATCTTTCATTTTATGCCTGAAGTTGAGATAAAGATATTCCAGTATATAAACGGCCTTCATGTTCCGTGGCTTGACACGATCATGCTTCCCATTGGATACCTGGGAGACGGTGTGATTCTGGTTGTTTTAATAATTGCTCTCGGGCTTACAAGAGGCTGGAAGGAGATGTTAAGGGCCGCTGCAATAGTTATACTGGCCGGGATAATAGTGCAGACAGTTAAGCATTTCTACGATACACCAAGGCCCGCGGCAATTCTTGCGAATATTCACACGCTGGGTCCTGTGTTTAAGAACCATGCGTTTCCTTCAGGGCACACAGCCGGTGCTTTTGCTTTCGCGACATATTTAAGTCAGAAGGTGTACGCCCTCAAACTTGAACCTTGGCTTATAGCGGGGCTGGTCGGTCTCTCGCGCATATACGTCGGCGGACATTTCCTCGGGGATGTTATAGTCGGAGCGGGTGTAGGTTATCTTGTTGCGGTAGTTGTTATGCGCAAGGATTACATATGGCCCAAAATCTAGTTGTAATACCCACATATAACGAGAAAGATAATATTGCCCAGCTCGTGCAGCAGGTGATAAAGCTCCCCGAAGGCTTTGATGTTCTAATAGTTGATGATAACTCCCCTGACGGTACGGGAGCTCTTGCTGAAAGACTCGCTCAGGACAACAAGTGTGTCTTCGTTATTCACCGCAAGGGGAAGATGGGACTTGGCACCGCTTACCGGGAGGGATTCGCTTTCGCGTTAAGGGAAGGCTTTGAGCATGTGATAGAAATGGATGCGGATTTCTCTCATGACCCTCGCTATCTTCCGGAATTTATTAAGAAGTTCAAGGAAGGTTATGATGTTGTAATAGGTTCACGTTATATAACCGGTGGCGGGATAAGTAACTGGGCCCAGAACAGAAAAGCCTTAAGCAAGTATGCTAACATGTACGCTCGTTTTTCAACAAGACTTCCTGTTATGGACACAACAGGAGGGTTTAACGGCTTCAAGCGCCAAGTGCTTGAGGCGATAGATATAAATACACTTCGTTCAAATGGATATGCTTTTCAGATAGAGGTTAAATACAGGGCGTGGAAAAAGGGATTCCGCCTTGTGGAATTCCCGATAGTGTTTTCAGAGCGCACACGCGGTTACTCCAAGATAGGAAAGGGCATAATATGGGAGGCCCTGTGGGGTGTCTGGCGGCTTCGCCTGGGGAGATAGATACTAAATAAAAGGAGGAAGTGCAGTCGATGGCAAAGATCAAGGAAGTGAAAGGAAGAGAAATTCTGGATTCAAGGGGTAACCCTACGGTTGAGGTTGATGTTATTCTTGAGGGCGGGATATGTGGTAGGGCTGCTGTTCCATCAGGGGCTTCAACCGGTGAGCATGAGGCTGTTGAGCTTCGTGACGGTGACAAGAAGAGATATCTTGGCAAAGGAGTCAAAAAGGCTGTTGGCAATGTTAACACTGCTATTGCAGACGGCATAAAAGGCATGGAAGCATCCGAGCAGAAGGCAATAGATGAGAAAATGATAGCAGTCGATGGCACGCCGAACAAAGCCAAGCTCGGGGCAAACGCAATTTTAGGAGTCTCTATTGCATGCGCCAAGGCAGCCGCAAAGGAAAAGAACAAGCCCTTATACAAATACATCGGGGAGGAAGTTCGTCAGCAGGTTACCGGAAGCAAGACACAGCAATACACACTTCCTGTTCCCATGATGAATATAATTAACGGCGGGTTGCATGCGGACAACAACGTCGACCTTCAGGAATTCATGGTAATGCCATGCGGAGCTAAGAGTTTCAGCGAAGCGTTAAGAATGGGTGCTGAGGTATTTCATAATCTAAAAAGTGTACTTAAGTCAAAGAAATACAATACGGCTGTCGGAGATGAGGGCGGTTTTGCACCTAATCTTTCTTCAAATGAAGAGGCTCTAGAAGTAATAATGGAGGCTATAAAGAAAGCGGGATACACGCCGGGCAAGGATGTCTATATAGCACTTGACCCGGCATCTAGTTCATTCTACAAGGACGGCAAATATGTGCTCGACGGTGAGAAGGACAACAAGGTCAAGGATGCCAGGGGTATGGTTGATTTCTACAAGAACATCGTGAAAAAATATCCCATTGTATCAATAGAGGATGGTCTCGCGGAGGATGATTGGGATGGATGGAAGGGTATGACCGAAGAGCTGGGTAAGAAGATACAGATCGTAGGGGATGACCTATTTGTTACCAATACCAAGCGCTTAAAAGAAGGCATAGACAAGGGTGTGGGAAACTCTATTCTTATTAAGCTCAATCAGATTGGGACATTAACGGAAACACTCTTAACAATTGATATGGCGAACAAAGCCGGCTACACCTCTGTCATATCACACCGCTCAGGTGAAACCGAGGATGCCACAATAGCTGATTTAGTGGTAGGTATGGCGACAGGTCAGATCAAGACGGGTTCTGCTTCGAGAACAGACAGGATAGCAAAGTACAACCAGCTGCTTCGTATAGAGGAAGAACTGGGTGATCAAGCTGTTTTTCCAGGATTGAGTGTATTTAAGAAGTAGATATATATATTAAAGGCAGGCATGAGATGGCATCAAGGAGCAAGAAGAAAAATAGGGGATATATAGTACTTTTTGTCATATTTGCCGTAATGCTCGGTATACTTCTTTTCGCTAACAAGACATGGTTTCGACTGCTATCCCTTTACAGGGATGCCAGTACTTTGAGGGAGGAAATCGCTAGCGTAAAGAAAGAGAACAAGGAACTGGAGCAGGAAATAAAGCGTCTTGAGACGGACTATGAATATGTGGAGAAGATTGCCCGGGAAGAGCTCGGCATGGTAATGCCAGGCGAAATAGAGTATAGGTTTGTTCCTCTTGGAAGGGATAAAGAGAAAAAATAACTATTGACAATATCCAGAAATTTATATAGTATTAAAGACACTTTGTTTTATATTAAGACGATCTATTTCGCCGGGATGGCGGAATTGGCAGACGCTGTGGACTTAAAATCCACTGAGCCTAAACGCTCGTGCCGGTTCAAGTCCGGCTCCCGGCATTGATAAGTCTGGAAAGATTTTTGTTCTTTCGCGCTTTAATACATAGGTGTATATGGAAATGACGCGGGGTGGAGCAGTCTGGTAGCTCGTCGGGCTCATAACCCGGAGGTCGGTGGTTCAAATCCACCCCCCGCAATTTTTTTTGCCCTGCGGCGGCGTAGCTCAGTTGGTCAGAGCAGGGGAATCATAATCCCCGTGTCGTAGGTTCGAGTCCTACCGCCGCTATTTTTGTTTACATAACCCTAGCTTGGCTAGGGCTGTTTTTTGCTTGACAAAGTCGTTGGGTTAGTATATTATCTTATTATAAAAATACTCCTTTAAAATATATTGTAGGAGAGAACCTCTGATGAACTTTGACTATAAAGTGCGTAACATTCGGGGAAATGTTATAAGTGGGACCATAGATGCCAAGGATCGCAAAAGTGTAATTGACAAGTTGCGTTCACAGAAGTTCATAATACTTTCAGTAGCGGAGAAAAAAAGCTCCGCCATTGACGGTCTCCTGGGTGTGTTGAGAGGTGGAAAAGAGAAAAAAGGCAAGGTAAAGCTAAAACACGTAGTGACTTTCAGCCGACAGCTTTCCACCCTTGTTAATGCCGGGATCCCCATAGTCCAGGGGTTAATAATCCTCAACGAGCAGATGGAAGACAAGAGGATGAGGGAAGTCGTAGGGGAGGTTAAGAGTGACGTGGAGAGCGGTTTGTCCATAGCGGAAGCTCTCTCCAGACAACCAAGGGCTTTTACAGGTTTGTATGTAAGCATGGTACGCTCAGGTGAAGCCGGAGGTGTGCTTGATATTATTCTCGACAGGCTTTCAGGATACCTTGAAGCCAGTCAGAGGTTGCGTGGCAAGGTAAAGGGCGCTCTGGTATATCCTGCGGTTGTTTCTTTTGTAGCCACAGGAGTGACGGTATTTCTTTTAACGGTTGTGATCCCTGCTTTCAAGACGGCGTTTAAGAGTTTCGGTGCCGAACTGCCTCTTCCTACAAAAGTCCTAATCGGTATAAGCGAGTTTGCCCAGACATATTTCTTCGTTGGTGTTATAGGTATTGGCGTAATTGTTGCCTTGTTTATGAAATTCATTAAAACGGAAACGGGAGCCATGAAATTTGATACCTTTGTATTAAAAGTTCCCATGTTTGGCAGCCTTCTAAGGAAGGTTGCTGTTGCCAAGTTTACCAGAACGCTGGGAACACTTGTGAAGAGTGGTGTGCCCATACTCGAGGCGCTTGAAACTACAGCCAAAACATCCGGCAACAAGGTCATAGAAAAAGCCATTTTGAGTGCCCGCACCAGCATCAAGGAGGGTGAGAGGATATCCGGGCCATTGAAGAAAAGCGACGTGTTTCCACCTATGGTCATACAGATGATAACGGTAGGAGAGGAAACAGGAGCCCTGGATACCATGCTTACAAAAGTAGCTGATTTTTACGATCAGGAAGTGGATGTCGCCATAGGAGGCCTTACATCCATGATAGAACCTGTTATCATAGTTGTAATGGGTGTCGTGATCGGTGCGATCGTGGTAGCCATGTTTATGCCTATGTTCGAACTTGGAAACCTTGTGTCAGGAGGAGGTTAACCCTATAAAGAGGTTGCGTTTTATTTAACCTTTATGGTATAATAAAACAAAGAGTGGGGAAACCCACTCTTTTTGCTTGAGGTGTTTTATATGAGCATAAACAGTACATTGAGAAGTTCTATCGAGAATCTAGTCGCAAGAAAAGCCCTTGAGCTTTTTGATGTCACCCTAGGCAGGGAAAAAGGAAAAATATTTCTTCGTATATTCATAGATAGAAAACAGGGTGAAGTTACGATTGGCGATTGTGAGAGTGTGAGTAGTGCCGTTAGAGAACTCCTTGAGGGCAATGATTATATACAGGACAAGTATTACCTGGAGGTGTCTTCTCCTGGGCTTAACCGTCCTCTGCGCAAACTTGCTGATTTTAAGCGTTTCGCGGGACGTATAGTTAAGATGACCCTGCGTGAGCCATTGGATATTGTGCCTCTTTCAAGACACATTAAAGGCAGGATCAAGGCAGTTCAGGGGAGTATCGTTATAATTGAGCAGGATAAAGGAAAAAATCTCAACATAGAATATTTAAGTATAAAAAAATCACATCTTGAGGTAGAATGGGGAGGATGTAGCGGTAGTAGTGAAAGGAGAGAAGTAATGTGAACAACAAGGAATTACTTGAAAGTCTGGGACAGATTGAAAGGGAAAAAGATATAAAGCCGGAAGAGCTAGTGTCTATGCTTGAGCAGGCACTCATGTCTGCTTTCAGGAAGCACCTTCATACAAACCAGAATGTTGAAGTGCATGTGGACAGGGAGACGGGAGATATAAAAGCTTATCTTCTGAAGAAGGTTGTAGAGGAAGTAGCCAATCCCAATTTTGAAATTTCCCTCCAGGATGCAAAGAAAATAAAAGCAAAAATAAAATTAGAGGACCAGGTAAAGATAAGTTTCGATACCAAGGATTTTGGTCGTATCGCCGCACAGACGGCGAAGCAGGTTATTATACAACGCTTAAGAGAAACTGAAAGAAATCATCTCTATGAGGAATTCAAGCAGAAAGAGGGAGAGGTTCTAAACGGTATTATACAGAGATTTCTCAAAAGAGCCATTGTGGTAGATCTGGGCAAGGTTGAGGCTGTGCTTCCTTTAAGAGAGCAGGTCAGGACCGAGAAATTTCAGGTAGGTGAGCGTGTGAAGGTTCTGGTTCTTGAGGTTGTCAGGACAACAAAGGGGCCGGAGGTCATAGTATCAAGGACTCATCCGAATCTCGTGAAGAAACTCTTTGAAATAGAGGTCCCTGAAATTTACGAGCGCATAGTAGAAATAAAACAGGTAATGCGTGAACCGGGGGTGCGTTCAAAGATAGCAGTGATATCCAATAAGGACAAAGTTGATCCGGTTGGGGCGTGCGTGGGTGTCAAGGGATCCCGCATACATGGTATAATCGATGAGCTGAGAAACGAGAGGATTGATATTATAACCTGGAATGAGGACCCCGCTGTGTTCATTTCGCATGCTCTATCCCCGGCACAGGTAATAAGTGTCAGCCTGAACGCAGACTCTAAAAAAGCAAGTGTTCTTGTGGCAGATGATAAACTCTCCCTTGCAATAGGAAAGGGAGGGCAGAATGTCCGTCTTGCCGTCAAGCTTACAGGATGGCACATTGATGTCAAGAGTGAGTCGCAGGTGGCACAGGCAAAAGAAAAGCAGAAAAATGATTACATGGAAATACTCTCAAAACTTCCGGGTGTTGGGGAAAAAACAGCCCAGGAGTTTATTGATCTTGGCCTTTCAACAATGGAAGCAATCGCAAACGCGAACATAGAGGCTCTGACCAAGATCTCAGGCATAGGGGAAAAGAAGGCCGAGAAAATAAAGAAGGCCGCTTCCGATATTATGAATACGCCTAAGATCGAGGAAACTGCCAAAACCAAAAAGGAAGAAAAAAAGCAGGCTCAGGATCAGCGCCAAGAGAAAAAAGAAGAAAATAATCAAGAGGATAATAAATAATATGACACAAGGCGAACGTGCCGTTAGGAGGTGGTTGCTGTGGTGAAATCTAAAACTTCCGCAATCAAACCGAAGAAGAAAGTAGCAGCTAAAACAACAGAAAAAGAGACAACAAAAAAGACAGTTAAAAAAGCACCGGTAAAGAAGGTAGCTAAGAAAAAAACAGATCAAAAGAAAGTCGTCGAGGCCAAGAAGACGGTTAAAAAGAAAAAAATTACGAAGAAAGCTCCCCTCGAGGTAACGCAAGAAAAGGTTATCAAAAAGGTGCAGTCTGTAAAAGTGGCCCCGAGCGAAAAAAAAGCTACGGCAACAGAGAAAAAACCTAAAAAAACAGTTGCAAAGAAGGTCTTAAAAGAGAAGTCTCCTGAAGTAGAAATCACTATACAGAAAGAGCCAGAAGTAATCCAGCAGCCGAAACCTGCAGTAGAAGAGAAGCCTGTTAAAGTGGTTGTGGAGAAGAAAGAGATTGTAGAGGAAAAACCAACGGTCAAGGAAATAGTCAAGATCAGTGAGTCTATAACTGTTTCCGAACTGGCTCACAAGTTAAAAACCGAAGCGACCGAGCTAATAAAGGCATTGATGAAACTTGGGATCATGGTCACGATAAACCAGAGACTGGATACCGATACGGCGACACTGGTGGCCGGTGAATGCGGTTTTGATGTTGAGGTTGTGCCTCTCTACGGTGAGGAGATGATAGCCGAAGAAGAGGAATCAGGGGAAGTGGTAGGACGCTCTCCTGTTGTAACCATAATGGGGCATGTGGATCACGGCAAGACAACTCTTCTTGATGCCATAAGGGAAACTAAAGTAACCGCTACAGAAGCTGGGAGTATAACACAGCACATAGGTGCTTACAAGGTTAAATGCGGTAAAGGGGAGATAGTTTTTCTGGATACTCCTGGTCATGAGGCCTTTACGGCCATGAGAGCACGCGGGGCACAGATCACGGATATAGTGGTTCTGGTAGTGGCGGCTGACGACGGTATAAAGCCGCAGACCGTGGAAGCTATAGATCACGCAAGGGCTGCTAACGTTCCCATAATGGTAGTCATAAACAAAGTAGATTTGCCTCAAGGCGATGTTCAAAGAGTGAAGCAGGAGCTTAATAAATATAATCTAACCTCGGAAGACTGGGGAGGCAAAACAATATGCGTTGAGGTTTCCGCGCTTAAGAAAACGGGCATAGAAACACTGCTGGAGATGATACTGTTGCAGGCGGAGATGCTGGAGTTAAAGGCAAGCGAGGAAGGGAAGGCATCCGGTATTGTGATAGAGGCCCGTCTTGATAAGAGGAGAGGTCGAATAGCTGCTCTTCTTGTTCAGAAAGGTACTATTCGCACATCAGATGTGTTTATATCCGGGTCAACTTACGGAAAAGTAAGGGCAATGTTCGATGACAAAGGTATAAAAATCTCTAAGGCCGGCCCTTCTACTCCTGTTGAGATACTGGGATTATTCGGTCTTCCCCACGCGGGAGACAGATTTAGGGTGGTGGATAACGAGATGCAGGCACGTCATATTGTTGGTGTGCGTGAGCAGATAAAGAAAGAGGAGAAACTCAATAAGGTACAGCGCATAACCCTTGAAGACCTGCATGATGAGATGGTGAAAGGAAAGCTCAAGGAGCTTAATATTATCATAAAGGCGGATGTGCAGGGTTCTGTGGAGGCGCTTAAAGACTCACTCGAGAAACTGAGTAACTCGGAGATAAAGCTGCATGTCATACACAGCGGTGTTGGGGGTATTAACGAAAACGATGTTACCCTGGCTTCGGCGTCAAATGCAATTATCATAGGCTTCAATGTAAGACCCGAACCTAGTGCACAGGGTCTGGCAGACAAGGAAGCGATAGATATTCACATATACAGGATAATATATGAAGTGGTCGCCGCGGTCAAGAGCGCGCTAGAGGGCTTGCTTGAGCCTACATACAAGGAACAGGGTCTAGGAAGGGCACAGGTTAGAGAAACGTTCAAGCTTCCCAAAGGTGGGGTTATAGCAGGTTCGTTTGTGACCGAAGGAAAGATTGCCCGCACTGCAAATGCACGCATTACCAGGGACAATGTCATAATATATGAAGGTAAGATAAATTCCCTGAGACGTTTCAAGGATGACGTGAAGGAAGTAACAAATAATTATGAGTGCGGGATAGGGCTTGAGAATTTTAATGACATAAAGAAAGACGATATCATAGAAGTTTACACGCTTCAGAAAATAAAAAGAACCCTTGATTGAGCTATATAGGCAAGGTTTTTATGGTTATAGGTATCTGTGTTGTTAATCTGCATATTCCCGGGAGCCAGTCTCTTAAGAACAAGAGGCAGGCAGTAAAGAGTATAAAGGACAAGATAAGGGCAAATTTTAATGTTTCTGTTTCGGAGGTTGGAGGTCTTGACACCTGGCAGCGCTCAACTCTTGGTATTTCCTGTATAAACAATAATAAGAGCTATATTGAAAGAATATTCCATCGGATCATATCCCTCGTCCAAACGCATCGGTTGATAACTCTATTGGATTATACCATCGATATGATTTAAGAAAACAGAACTATAGAAGGTAATATTAATGGCCTCACATAAACGCACGGACAGAATAAACCGCCTACTGCAGCAGCATATAAGCAGTATCATACAAAGGGATGTAAAGAACCCGCGCATAGGTTTCGTCACGGTCACGAAGGTTTCCATATCCCGGGACCTTCGTCACGCAAAAATATTTGTCAGCATTCTGGGTGAGAAAGATAAAAGGGATCAATCACTTGACGCTTTGACTAAGGCAACTCCGTTTATTAGAAGAGAGATTGCTGCAAGGATAAAGCTGCGTTATACACCGGAGATACGATTCTATTATGATGAGACCATTGAGAAGGCCGTCAGGATATTCAGTCTGCTGGAGGAAGTTAAGAAGACCGAAGATAAGGGAAAATAGATGAAATATAAATGCATAGAGAATGACATTTTAAGTCTTATAAGAAAGAACGCTAGTTTTTTTATTACCGGGCATATCCGTCCTGACGGTGATTGTCTTAGTGCTGAGCTTGCCCTGGCTTTGTTTTTAAGAAGGATGGGAAAGAGGGTTGTTGTAGCAAACAGGGATCCCGTACCCTCAGTTTATGATTTTCTGCCAGGGGTTAAGACAGTAAAGAAAACCGGAAGCGTAAAGGGGTTATTTGACGTTGGATTCTTTCTGGACAGCAGTAATGCGGATAGAACAGGAGGAGTTGTAGATATTGAAAAACAAATCTCTGTTTCTGTAACAATCGATCACCACGTGGATGCTCATGAGTTCGGAGACTATAACTATATAGATCCAAAAGCATCATCGACCTGTGAACTAATATACCGGATATTGAATAGCTCCCAAAAGAATATAACCTCTAAGGAGGCAATGTGCCTGTATACCGGTATAATGACAGATACAGGTGGGTTCCAGCAGGCTAACACAACAGCCGAGGTCCACTCTATAATCGCTGATTTGATACAAAAGGGAGTGAACCCCTGTAGTTTGGGGCAGAAAGTGTACTGCAGCAGGAAACCTTCCCAGATGAAGCTTATAGGTCTTGCATTATCCACTCTCGAAGTTGATTCCTCCGGGCAGGTCCTTTATTTCGATGTTTCCAACTCAATGTATCAAAAGGCGGGTTCTGCTCCGGAAGAAACAGAGGGGATAATTGATTTTCTTAATTATGTAAAAGGAATCAAGGTTATAATTCTCTTTAAGCAGACAGAAAAAAAAGATCTTGTTAAGATTAGCCTCAGGTCCCGCAGTAATATAAATGTTAATACAATAGCGAAGCGCTTTGGAGGCGGCGGTCACAAGAAAGCTGCCGGTTGCACTGTTGTTGGAAAACCAGAGGCTGTAAAAAAGATTATACTTAAGGAAGTAAGAAGGGAACTCAAAAGTGCTTGAAGGCGTACTTAATATCAATAAACCCAAGGGAATAAGTTCCTACGGTGTCGTGGAACACATAAAAAAGACACTCAAGGTTAAAAAAGTTGGGCATGCCGGAACACTTGATCCTGATGCTACCGGTGTTCTTCTGGTATGTCTGGGCAAGGCCACGAAAATAGTTCAGTTCCTTATGGGAATGGAAAAAGAATACAGAGGACAGATGGTGCTTGGTGTGACTACTGATACCGAGGATGCCCAGGGAACTGTTATAAGCAGACAAGACAACGTTAATATTCCCGAATCCCGTATTCGAGAGGTGTTTGAGATTTTCCATGGGGAACTGAATCAAGTCCCGCCCATGGTTTCTGCCCTCAAGTATAACGGCAGGAGGCTCTACGATCTGGCCCGTGAGGGAAAAACAGTAGAGCGCAAGGCACGCAAAGTTCAGATTTATAAATTAAACGTGTTGGGTTACAAGGAGAACAGAATAGATTTCAGCATAGTTTGCTCAAAAGGCACTTATATAAGGGCTTTGTGCAGGGACATAGGGGAAGAACTTGGCTGCGGGGCTCATCTTAGTAGTCTCACCCGAGCCAGGATAGGGGCATTTGATCTAAAAGATGCCCTGCTGCTTGGGGAGCTTGAGAATAATAAGAAGAATATAGACACCTTTCTCTATTCTATGGATAAAGCACTTGAATACCTGCCGAAAGTTGTGGTGGATAATCAGGGAGCCATGCAGATACTTGATGGAAAGTTAGCGGATGAAACCCATATAATGAGTTATCCCAGGAAAACGAGCGGTCTAATAAGAATAAATAACGTAAGCAATAAGCTATTGGCTGTTGCACATGCAGATTCCCGTTCAGAGAAGGTATATAAACTTGTTCGGGTATTAAGTTGACAGGAAATGACAGTGAAGTTATTTCGCGGATTTAAAAACATAAGAGGGGTTCTCAGAAATCCCGTGGTTACCATAGGTTCCTTTGACGGTGTCCATAAAGGCCATCAGAAGATTATCAAGACCGCGGTGGACACAGCAAAGAAAATAGAGGGAACCTCTGTTGTTATAACCTTCGACAGGCGGCCTATTACTGTCTTCTCGCCGGGTATATGTCATGATATGATTATGCCTCTCGAGGATAAGATTCAGAAACTCTCAGATCTGGGTGTAGATGTCGTAATACTCGTGCGTTTTAACCGTAAGTTTGCCTCTATTGATGCCGAGAGATTCATTGATAAAATTTTGTGTAGAAAATTGAAAATAATACAACTCGTTGTGGGAAAGAATTTTCGTTTCGGAAAATCCCGCAAAGGGGATGTTTCCCTGTTTCGCCAATTAAGCAACAGATATGGTTTCAAGGTAAAGGTTGTAAGCGAGGAAAAATACAGGGGAGAAGTAATAAGCAGTACAAAAATCCGCGGTTTTCTAAAATCCGGGTCAATCACCCTGGCGCAGAGTTTGCTGGGACACACATACAGTATTTTAGGTACAGTAATAAGAGGTTCTGGTAGGGGTAGGGTGCTTGGTATACCAACAGCCAATGTTGCCTGTGATAACAAGCGTGTTGTCCCAAAAGGAGTCTATGCTGTCAGGTTACAGTTAAAAGACAAGGAATATGAAGGCGTCTGTAATGTGGGTGACCGGCCCACTTTTGAGCAAAGGGACAGTAAAAATACCACTAAAAGATGTACTTATGTTATAGAAGTACACCTTTTCGGGCTTTCGGGGTATATGTACGGCAGGAAAGTACATGTCATATTTATCAAGAAAATACGCGATGAGAAGCGTTTTAAGAATTCGGGGAATCTCGTGCTGCAGATAAGAAAAGACATAGTACAATCCCTGAATATATTAAGGACTAAAAGGGCTTTACAAAATTGACTATTTATGTTAAAATAAAAGACTCATAAAGTATGTCAATTAATCCATTAAGAGAGTATATTAAGGAGGAAGTATGGTTTTGGCGAAGCAAGAAAAACAGGGAATTATAGGGAAACACAAAAAACATGAGAAGGATACAGGCTCTCCAGAGGTGCAGATTGCCCTGATCACAGAGCGCATAAGCTATCTTACGGGACATTTTAAGACCCATAAGAAGGACCATCATTCAAGGCAGGGTCTATTGAAGCTGGTTGGAAAAAGAAGGAAGTTGCTGAATTATCTAAAGAAGAATGATATTAAAAGATACCGTGAAGTTGTGGAAAAGCTTAACCTCCGCAAATAGCACGTTAGGGTTAGTTAGGATATATTAAAAAAATATGGAGGTTATATGACAAATGAAAAAACAGTACAAATGCAGCTTTCAGGGAAGAATCTGATTATACAGAACGGAATATTGGCCAAGCAGGCATCGGGAGCCGTGACCGTTCAGTATGGTGACACAGTTATATTAGCCACAGTGGTAGCTTCTCCCGGGGTGCGGAAAGATATAGATTTCTTTCCACTAACAGTAGATTACAGAGAAAAAATGTATGCCGCGGGAAAAATCCCGGGTGGGTTTTTCAAAAGGGAAGGCCGTCCAAGGGAAAAAGAGATACTCACATCGCGTATCATTGACCGTCCGCTGCGTCCGCTTTTCCCGAAAGGTTTCAAAAACGAAGTTCAGATAATGGTTTCTGTTCTTTCAACGGATTGTGAGAATGACGCCGATGTGCTTTCCATTATTGGTAGTTCTTGTGCCCTGGCAATATCGGGTATTCCCTTTAATGGACCTGTCGGAGCCGTCAGGGTAGGAAGGGTTGATGGTTCTTTTGTTATCAACCCGACATTCCAGCAGCTTGAGAACAGTGATATTGATCTCGTGATTGCAGGAACAAAGGCAGCTATTATTATGGTAGAGGGTGCTGCCAGGGAGATTGGCGAAGAGGTAATGGGGGAGGCGCTTGATTTAGGATACAAGTCCATACAGGACATAATAAAGCTGCAGGAAGATATGGTAAAGGAAGTTCTAAAAGATAAAAAAACCAGTGTTGAGTATACAATCGAGAAACCGGATCCCAAAATTGACACAGAAGTTCGTGCTTTTGCGACCGCGAAGGTAAAGGAAGCCCTCTCTCTTGCAAAGGATGACCGAAAGGTTGCAATGGGAAAACTGCTTGAAGAGGTACTCGCTCAATTCGAAGAAAAGTTCCCGGAGAGTTCCCTGGCTATTAAAGCTGTTATGGACAGCATCACAAAAGATATTGTCAGACAGACCATCATCAAGACAGGAAAGAGAGTTGACGGACGGGGGCTAGGAGATATCAGGTCAATTGACTGCAAGGTAGGCGTGCTTCCCAGAACACACGGTTCCGGATTGTTTACGCGCGGAGGTACACAGGCCCTTGTTGCAACAACACTGGGAACGCCTGGTGACAAGCAGATCATGGATGAACTGGAGAAGGAATATAAGAAGAGATTCATGCTGCACTATAACTTCCCGCCTTTCAGTACAGGCGAAGTACGGCCGAACAGGGGAGTGGGAAGAAGAGAGATAGGCCATGGTATACTTGCTGAACGCTCGCTTATGCAGGTGCTGCCTTCAGATGAAGAGTTTCCTTATACTATTAGACTGGTTTCCGACATCCTGGAGTCCGATGGTTCTTCTTCCATGGCTTCTATATGTGGGAGCACTCTTGCTCTTATGGATGCTGGGGTACCAATCAAAACACCTATTGCCGGTATAGCCATGGGTGTTATAGTTGAAGGGGAAAAATCTTTTATTCTTACTGACATCCTTGGATTGGAGGATCACTGCGGGGATATGGATTTCAAAGTCGCGGGAAGTTCAAGCGGTATAACGGCTTTCCAGATGGATGTAAAAATAGAGGGAGTTACAATTGAGATAGTTAAAAATGCTCTCGAGGACGCCAAAAAGGCCAGGCTTTTCATATTGGATAAGATGACGCAGTCTATCGGCACTCCAAGGGAGAGTCTGTCTGCATACGCACCTAAGATAGTGACGATACAGATCAAAACAGATAAGATAAGAGATGTTATAGGACCTGGCGGGAAGATCATAAAGAAGATAATAGAGACAACGGGAGTCGATATAGATATAAATGATGACGGAAAGATATATATAGCCGCAGTGGACAGCAGTGCGTGTGAAAAGGCTCAGCAGATGATAGCGGATCTTGTAGCGGATGCTGAGGTAGGCAAGGTATACAAGGGCAGGGTAACAAGAATAATGAACTTCGGTGCCTTTGTGGAAGTCCTTCCTGGCAAGGAAGGTCTGGTTCACATATCACAGCTGGATCATAAGAGAGTGGCAAAAGTGGAAGATGTTGTTCATGAGGGCGATGAGATAACTGTCAAGGTAATAGAGATAGATGACAAGGGCAGAGTCAACCTTAGCCGCAAAGCTGTTTTGAAAAAGCAGTAATTGGTTTTAAGTGATACAGCTTTCTTAGCGGAGCAATCATGAAAGAATTAGCGGAGATTAAAAAATTTTTCAAACTTATGGTGCAAGAACATCTATATGAGCTTAATATAGAAAAAGAAAATTTTAAGCTCGCCATAAAAAGAAAAACAAAAAGTGATTTGATAGTAACTGCCCATCATGTGAGCGCTGTTTCCAATACCGCAACTCATTTTGATGAGGCTCAGGCACAGGCGGATATTCCTTCTAATTATACTAAGATTGAATCACCTATTAATGGTGTGTTCTATCGCGCACCATCTCCTGAGGCTGCATCATTTGTTGACGTGGGAAGTGTTGTGTCCAAGGGCAATACGCTTTGTATTGTTGAAGCCATGAAACTCATGAATGAAATACAGGCAGAGAAGAATTGTAAAATAATTTCCATAACAGCAGGGACTGGTTCAAGTGTAACAGCCGGGCAGACTTTATTTATTGTTGAAGAAGTTTAAGCTCATTGAAAGTTAAATTTAAAAAAATTAAATTTTTTTTAAATTAATTATTTTGTTTGATTAAATGAAAAAAGAAAAGATAATGCAAGAAAAACAAACAAAAACAGCCATAATCATTGTTTTATAGGCTTGACAGTACATTCGGAATGTTATATTGTTAAGGTAAAGTTTTTATCCTATAAAGAAAGAGGGGATGAGAATGGCAGCGAAAAAGAAGGCGAAGAAAAAAGTAGCGAAGAAAAAAGTAGCGAAGAAAAAGAAATAAGCTCAGGCATTAGATTTTTGGAGTTTGGGGAGTGAACCGGAAGGTTCGCTCCCTTTCTCCTTGTTTGACTTTACATATACAGATAATCTACGGGACCAAATAAATCCATCTTAATAGCTGGATTGATTTAATCTGTAGGTTATTTTTTGTGGGAGGACTCATGCAGGAGACAATCGGAACGGCAGCTGGAAAGATATGGAAGTTCTTACAGGAAAACGGTGAGGTTACGGTATTAAAGCTTAAAACAAACCTCAAGCTTTCAAACAGTCTTGTATGTATGGGTATAGGCTGGCTGGCCCGTGAGGATAAGATCTGTATTAAGAATAGCAAAAAGGATAATAAGGTATCTCTTAAAGGTATAGTAAAGTAAAACAATAGTATAAATATAATCAAAGATTATAACATTAAAATTCTCTAGCAATCCCTACACAGGGGTTATTTTTTTGCTTGTTTTTTTGCTGTATATATGATATAATGCAATCCAGATATATAACGAGGAAATAATGGGTTTTATAGAAAGTGCAATCCTGGGGATAGTTCAGGGTCTTACGGAGTTTCTGCCGGTTTCAAGCTCAGGGCACCTTGTGTTTATGCAGAATGTGCTGGGAGTAGGCGAAATAGAGATTCTTTTTGATGTATTTCTCCATGTTGGAACCTTGCTGGCGGTATTTGTGTTCTTTCGCAAAGATATTGCAGGCATTTTTTCAAACGTTAAAAACATACGCTCTTTCAGAACAAATGTTCAGGCCAGAACACTTTTATTTATTATTATAGCTTCGGTTCCTACAGCAATTATAGGATTAGCCTTCAAGGATTATTTTGAGAAGGTGTTTAACAATCTTCTCATAGTTGCCTGCTTTTTATTCGTAACAGGTGTGTTTCTTTTTATTGCGGAACGTGTATCGGTTCCCTCAGACAAACAGAAAAGCATGCTAGGTATGAATATCAGTGATGCACTTATAATAGGTTGTATGCAGGGTTTTGCAATAGCACCTGGCATTTCCCGTTCGGGAGCAACGATTACAGCGGGAATTTTCAGGGGTATTAACAGGGAACTGGCTGCCAGATTTTCTTTTCTTCTGTCTATTCCTGCTATACTGGGTGCGTTTTTGATGGAACTTAAGGATTGTGCCCAGATGCTGGGGAGTGTCAGCATACTGTCTATTGTAACTGGCACGTTACTTGCTTTTTTATCCGGTTATTATGCACTCAGGGTTCTTTTTAGCGTTATCAGGAAGCGCAGGCTTGGGATTTTTGCATACTATTGCTGGGCTGTTGGTCTGGTTATTGTGGTAAGGGCTTTACTCCTCAAGACTTAAGAAGGTCTAGATGAAAATTTTCTCCCAGTTCAAAAAAGAAAAGAAGCAAGAAATGTATACCGTTGGGCTTTTCGCTCTTGCTTTGTTCATCTTTCTCTCCCTTGTATCTTCTTCCTCTCCCCAAAATTATATAGGCATAATAGGTGTTTACGTTGCAGAAGGGCTTATCATAGCCTTTGGTTCTATCGGCGCATATTTGGTGCCGCTTAGTTTTTCCATGTGGGGATGGCAAAATCTCAAGCAGATAAAAAGGGAAAAAGTATATATCAAGGCGGTTGGTTTTGTTATCTTCCTGATATCCGTGTGCGGGCTTTTAAGCCTCATAAACAAAGACACTCTCAGAGGCGTAGATAAAATAGGAGGGTATTTAGGAGCTGGACTTACCTATGTGCTTGTTGCCTACGTTGGTTTCCTCGGGGCGTATATTGTTCTTATCACGGCCCTCATTCTTTCTTTACTGCTTGCCACGAGATTTTCCATAATACCGTCTATAATTTTCCTGCAGGATAAAGCAAAACAGTTGTGGGCACAGATAAGTGCCGTGAAAAACAAGGAAAACCCAAAACAGGTTAGGATAAAGAAGCCTCAGATTGCTGTAAAAGAACCTGTTGAGCAGGAAAAGAAACCCCCTACAATCAAGATGCCCATAACTGCTAAAATAAAGGAATTGCGTGAGAAAGAAGCTGATAGGGCAAAATACAGGGAAGAGGGAAAGAAGCCTTTACCCGTCCAGCAGGAATTCGCCGGGATTTATAACCTGCCTCCATTGTCTCTGCTTGAAGTACCGCCTCCTGTGAGTACTGACAAGATGGAAGAGAGTCTAAAGGCGGAAGCGGCAACGCTCGAACGTACCCTTCATGAGTTCTCTATATCTGCAAGTGTGACACAGATCTGTCCAGGTCCGGTCATAACACGTTATGAGGTTCAGCTCGCCCCTGGCGTAAAAGTCAACAGGATAGTCAATCTATCTGATAATATAGCACTTGCCATGGAAGCTTCGCATGTCAGGATCCTTGCTCCTATACCAGGCAAGAAAGTCGTGGGAATAGAAGTTCCGAACAGGTTCGCAAATCTCGTGTATATGAGGGAACTTCTTGAAAGCGAACAGTACCAGAACACGAAGGCAACAATTCCTCTTGCTCTTGGTAAAACAATAGCGGGAGAGCCGTATGTCGCGGACCTGCAGAAAATGCCACATCTTCTCATAGCGGGTGCTACCGGAAGCGGGAAAAGCATATGTATCCACGCACTGATTAACAGTATCCTGTTCAACGCGAGTCCTGAGAAGGTAAAATTTCTCATGATAGACCAGAAAATGATAGAGCTTCCTATTTATAATGATATACCTCACCTCATAACCCCTGTTATAACAGACGTGCGAAAAGCCGCCCATGCTTTGAAATGGGTTGTCGCTGAGATGGAGAACAGGTACAGGAAATTCGCAGATGTGAGGGCCAAGGGTATAGACGGATATAACTCCAACGAGGGTGTTGAGAAACTACCGTATCTGGTATTGATAGTGGACGAGCTTGCGGACCTCATGATACTTTCCTCTATTGAAGTGGAGGATGCAATAATCAGGATAGCCCAAATGGCACGAGCTGTGGGTATCCATATTATTCTTGCCACTCAGAGGCCTTCGGTAGATGTTATAACAGGTGTGATAAAAGCAAACTTTCCGGCACGCATAGCCTTCCAGACACTTTCAGCGACCGATTCCAGGATTATACTTGATATGGCCGGGGCAGATGACCTGCTCGGAAGCGGTGATATGCTATTTTTACCGATCGGGGCCCCCAAACCTGTTAGGATACAGGGGTCTTTCATAAGGCAGAAGGAAGCGGAAAGCGTGGTAGAATTCATACTCGAACAGAAGAAAGCTAGCTACAGGGATGATGTCTTCCACACTATCCGGGATGGAAGTCCCGGGGATATACAGAAGGATGTATTGTTCGATGATGCCATAAAAGTTATCATAAATACGGGGCAGGCATCCATTTCTCTTCTGCAGCGGCGCCTGGGTATAGGGTACAACAGGTCTGCCCGCTTGATAGATTGCCTTGAGTCGAAGGGAATAATAGGACCACCCGATGGAACCAAGCCAAGGGAAATCCTTGTAAGCGAGGATTACTCCCAGGAAAAAGAAGCTGTGAAGAATCAGTAATTCATTCTCTGGTAAAACGGAGTAAATCAGACCTTGATAGGCTCAACCCTTCAAAACAAGAGAAGAGAAAAAAAGATATCTCTTAAGAAAGCCTCTGCAGAAACAAAAGTCAGGATGAAATACCTGATAGCTTTAGAGGAAGAAAACTATGATATCTTCCCTGCAGATGTGTACCTCAAAGGTTTCCTTAAGGCCTATGCTAATTATCTTGGGCTAAACGGCAGCGAACTCGTTGGGCTCTATGAACAGAAGCATCCCGGTATAAAGATAAAACCCGAGGTCGGGTTAAAAAGACTTGCTATCGGGAGACTGCGTTTTAGGAGGATGTACCGAAGGATCTACCGCAGGAACCTTTTTATTTTCCTAATCGGAATATTGGCAATAACAGCCTTATGGCTTTTGCCGAAAAAATCTTTCAACTATGCTCCTGATATTACGCAACGGGCTCCCAGCAATACAGCAAAGCTGCATAAGGAAGTCATAAAGACGCTCAAGCTTCAGGCTAATATAAAGGAAATCACCTGGATCAGGGTAATAGCTGATGGGGCGCTTGTCGCGGAGAGAAACTTCTACCCGGGAGAGTTTCACAGCTGGGAAGCCAGCCGGGATTTCAAAATCCGGATAGGAAACGTCTGGGGAGCGGACTTAATACTAAACGGCAAGTCTGTAGATATTATTACACCAAGCGAGCAGGCTGTCATTGACCTTGTACTAGATAAAGAGGATGTAAGTGACCTTACCGAATAAGCTAACACTTATACGAATATGTCTTGTTCCCGCGTTTGTGGCGTTTATGTTTTTCAACGACGTCTATACGAGGATCATAGCACTTTTGATTTTCGTGATTGCCTCATTGACAGACCTCTATGACGGAATACTTGCCCGCAGGTACCAGTGCGTTACGGATTTCGGACGTTTTATGGATCCTCTTGCAGACAAGTTATTGATCTGTTCGGCTTTTATTTCTTTTATATCACTTAAGGAGCTCAATATATTCACTGCTGCTCCTATGGTGACCATTATTATAAGCCGTGAGTTCATTATAACTGGACTGCGCGGTGTTGCGGCGCGCAAGGGTCAGGTTATAGCGGCCGATAAGACAGGGAAGTTCAAGACCACCTCGCAGATAGTAGTGATCATTGTCACCATGCTAATACTAATTACCAATGCCTGGCTTAAGAAGAATTACGGGCTTGTCCATTCAGATCTTCTGTTGAGGGAAGGGTGGCAGTATTACATGGGACTCTTCCTTCAGGAAATGCCTTTTTACCTTCTGTTTTTAGCGACAGTGATGACGGTTATATCAGGACTGAATTTTATTTTCAAAAACAAGAGAATACTTATAGAAGGAATATGACAGTGCAACAGAAACTCCGCACTTTGGTTGATTTTTCAGTAAAGCTCCTGTCTTCAGGATTCTATTCGGGATATGTTCCTTTTATGCCGGGGACCTCTGGCACGGCCGTAGGAGTCGGTGTATATGTACTGTTTATGCCTAGAGGGCTCTATGGTTATCTTGCGGTGACTATGGCCTGTATTGTTGCCGGGATATGGATTACCGGTGAGGCTGAGCTTATATACGCTAAAAAAGATGATCAGAGGATAGTTCTGGATGAGGTTGCCGGTTATCTGGTCAGTATGTTTATGCTTCCCCGCACGCCGGAAGTCATAACAGCGGGTTTCGTGGTCTTCAGGTTTTTTGACTGGGTAAAGCCGTTTCCGATAAAGAAACTGGAAGAGATGGGTGGTGGTGCAGGTATAATGGCCGACGATGTAATGGCGGGTGTATATACGTGCCTTTGTCTTCATACAGGCCTTCACATATTAAGGATCAGTGCATCATAAGGAATTAATCCAGTGGTGCTTATTTTACACTATATCATACCAGGAGGGTGAATCACATGGTAAAGGTAGAAGAAAAAACAAAAGCGTTGGATTTGGCTATTTCACAGATCGAGAAACAGTTTGGCAAAGGCGCTATTATGAAAATGGGAAAAGAGTCTAGAGTCGCTGTGGAGGCAATACCTACGGGTGCTTTGTCTCTTGATCTTGCGATAGGCATAGGAGGTGTTCCGCGTGGCAGGGTGGTTGAGATCTTCGGCCCGGAATCCGGGGGAAAGACAACACTAGCGCTGCACATTGTAGCGGAAGCTCAGAAAAAAGGAGGGACAGCAGCGTTTATTGATGCAGAACATGCCCTTGACCCGATTTATGCCGAGAAACTAGGCGTGAATATTGAAAACCTTCTTATCTCCCAGCCGGACAGCGGTGAGCAGGCACTTGAGATAGTGGAGACACTTGTAAGAAGTGGAGCCATTGATGTTATAGTGGTTGATTCGGTTGCGGCTCTTGTTCCAAAAGCGGAGATAGATGGGGACATGGGGGATTCTCAGATGGGCCTGCAGGCAAGGCTCATGTCACAGGCTCTTAGAAAGCTTACTGCTGTTATCAGCAAATCAAAGACATGCGTCATATTTATCAACCAGCTCCGAATGAAAATCGGTGTCATGTTCGGGAGTCCCGAAACCACCTCAGGTGGAAGGGCACTCAAGTTTTACGCAAGCGTGCGCTTGGATATACGCAAGGTACAGACTATCAAACAGGGTGATGCCGCCATAGGAAGCAGGGTGAGGATAAAAGTTGTCAAGAACAAGGTGGCACCTCCGTTTCGGCAGACAGAAGTTGAAATTATTTTCGGTAGAGGTATATCAAAAGAAGGCGATGTACTAGATATGGGGATTAATCAGGGCATCATAAACAAGAGTGGTGCGTGGATTACATACAAGAATAACCGTATCGGACAGGGAAGAGAAAATGCCAAGCTCTACCTCGAGCAGAATAAGAATGTTCTGAAGGAACTCGAGCAGAAGATAACACAGGCCATTGTGGAAGGACCAAAAAGTGAAACGAAAAAGGGAGATCTAAAATGATCCAAACCATAACGGTAGGAATGCTCAGCACCAACTGCTACGTTCTAACCGATGAAGAAGTACAGGAAGGGATCATAATTGATCCTGGGGATGAGGCGTACAAGATCATAGATTTCCTCAAGGGAAGCCCCATTAAAATCAAATATATTGTCAATACGCACAATCACAGTGATCATATCGGTGCAAACCAGGCTCTAAAGTCTTTTACCGGTGCGCAGGTACTTGCACACGAGAAGGATGCAAGGATGATGGGCATGATGTCTGAGGCCCCTGACAAGGTATTGCATGACCAGGATAAGATAAAATTTGGGACTCTCGTTCTGACGGTTCTGCATACTCCCGGACATACACCGGGTGGTATCTGCCTTTTAGGGGATAGTTTTCTTTTTAGCGGTGACACCCTGTTCGCCGGTTCTGTCGGAAGGTGGGACTTGCAGGGCGGTTCGGAGGATATTCTGCGCAAATCCATTGTGGAGAAACTGATGCCGATCAAAGAGGATGTCCATGTTTATCCCGGACACGGGCCTTCAACAACAATGCTTAAGGAAAAAAGAGACAATCCATATCTAAAATAAGGGAATTTTATGTTCAAGAAGATTCGTCACATTCATCTTGTCGGCATAGGTGGTACAGGTATGAGCGGGATAGCCGAGGTGCTGATAAATTTGGGTTATAAAGTGAGCGGTTCTGATGTTAAAGAGACTTCCGTGACGCGCAGGCTCCAGGACATGGGTGGTGTTGTTTACGAGGGGCATGATAATGCAAATATAGCCGGTGCGGATGTTGTCGTTGTCTCCACTGCCATAGAAGAAGATAACCCGGAAGTAGAAGAGGCCAGGGTAAATACAATACCGGTCATACCGCGGGCTGAAATGCTTGCCGAGCTCATGCGTCTTAAATACAGTGTCATCATTACGGGAACGCACGGCAAGACTACCACGACCTCAATGACAGGTCTGCTACTTGCACACAACGGACTCGATCCAACGGTTGTAATAGGAGGCAAACTCAAAAATTTCGGAAGTAACGCCAAGCTGGGTAAAGGGGATTTTCTTATTGCTGAGGGTGATGAGAGCGATGGGTCGTTTTTGAAGCTTACCCCGACTATAGCCGTTGTAACTAATATTGATTCCGATCACCTAGATCATTACGGGAATATTAATAAAATAAGGAAAGCTTTCCTGGAGTTTGTAAATAAAGTTCCTTTTTACGGAACCGTTATAGTATGCTCTGATGACGTAGAGACTCGTAAAATTATTCGCAAGATAAAAAGAAAGTATATTACATACGGCATTAAAAAGAAGGCGGATATAGTTGCCTGTGATATAGTGACATCATCTTTCGAAACGCAGTTTAATCTCAAATGCAGCGGGAAGAAAATGGGTAGCATTAAATTAAGCGTGCCTGGTATCCATAATGTGTATAACGCGCTTGCCGCGATTGCTGTAGCTATGGAGCTTGACGTCAGTGTGGATAATATAAGGGAAGGGTTCTCGGACTTTAGTGGTGTGGAAAGAAGGATAGAAATGAAGGGGGATATAAACGGCGTAATCGTGATTGATGATTATGCGCATCATCCGACAGAGATAAAGGCGACACTTGATGCGCTTCGGGGAAGCTGTAAAAAGCGTCTTATTGCAGTATTTCAGCCGCACCGTTTCAGCAGGACAAAACTTTTGGCAAAGGACTTCGGGACGGCATTTGATGCGGCAGACGTTGTGGTGGTTACAGATATATATCCTGCCGGTGAAAAACCCATCCCAGGTGTCAGTGCACAGCTTATAAAAGAGAGTATAGAGGCCCATAACCATAAAGAAGTAGAGTTCTTTTCAAGCAGCAATGAAATAGTTGAGTTCATCTCAGGATATACTGAACCTGGAGATGTTGTGTTGACTCTTGGTGCGGGAGATGTTTGGAAAATAGGAGAGAGTCTCCTGGAGAACCTGAGGGTAAAAGTCTAATAGGAGGTCTTTTGGTGGGGGTTATGTTAAAAAACACGCTCAATATATTTTCTGATATTAAAAAAATGGTACAGAAAACCACAAAGGATGAGCCGCTTAGCAAATACACCTCATTTTGTATAGGGGGAGCGGCGGATGTGTTCGTGGAAGTAACAACAATTGAGGAACTTCGAAGCATACTTAAGTATGCTGATTCCAGGAATATTTCCATACTGGCTCTTGGAAGAGGAACAAACATTCTCGTCAGCGACAAGGGTTTCAGGGGGATAGTTCTACAGCTGGGGGAGGCTTTCAGGGGGGTTGATTTCAAGAAAGACTGTGCTGAGGCAGGCTCAGCAGCTGAGCTGCCTGTTCTGGCCAGCAAATCTTTTGCGCGCGGATTGAGCGGCCTGGAATTTGCGGTAGGCATTCCCGGTTCCGTTGGTGGCGCTGTTGCCTCAAATGCGGGGGCATACGGAAAATCCATGAAGGATGTAGTGAGTGAGCTAAGTATAGTAGACTTGCAGGGCAAGCTTCACAGGGTACTAAAAAGTGATATAATGTTCTCTTACAGGAAAGCAGTATTCCCTTTTGATGGTATAATCACGAAAGTAAAAGTGAAATTAATCCCTCGAGATAAAAATGATATAATCGGAGACGTTCAGCTTTGCATAGAAAAAAGGAAAAGAACCCAGGGGGTTAGTTTTCCAAATGCCGGGTGTGTTTTTAAGAATACAGATTCCTGCAATTCCGGGAAACTGATAGAGGATGCCGGGCTCAAGGGATTGCGTGTTGGGGGAGCCCAGGTTTCTGTAAAACATGCAAATTACATTGTTAATATCGGCGGTGCAACGGCGGAGGATGTTCTCTGTCTGATAGAGCAGGTGCGAACAAAAGTGATGGAAACCTCGGGCGTTAAGCTTGAGCTGGAGATAAAATTGGTGGGAGAATAAGAGGGTATGTCAAAGCCCGCAAGTAAGAAAAAAGTCATAGGCGTTTTAATGGGGGGATTCTCAAGTGAGCGTAAGATCTCCCTTCAAACCGGAAAGGCAGTTGCACAGGCCTTACGGGAGGAAGGATTCAGGGTAAAAGAGATAGACCTGAGAAGGAAAAACATCTCTGATATCCTGACCGGAAAGAATATATACATAGCTTTTATCGCCCTTCATGGTGAATATGGCGAGGATGGCACCATTCAGGGATTGTTGGAGATGGCTGGGATACCCTATACCGGCTCAGGTGTGCTTGCAAGCGCACTGGCCATGGACAAGGTGAAAGCAAAAGAGATGTTTTCTTTTCACTCTGTTGCGACTCCTGACTGGGTGGTGTTGCACAGGGGTGAAGAGGGCAACAGGGTCAGGGCTGATAAAGCCATTAAGAAACTCGGGTTTCCTCTTGTGGTCAAGCCTTCACAGCAGGGTTCTACTGTGGGAATAACCATCCTGCGCAGCAGATCCGGCATGTCAAAAGCACTCAGCGGAGCTTTTAAGTACTCCAAAGATGTGATACTCGAAAAATATATAAGTGGCATGGAAATCACCGTGGGTATATTAGACAATACTCCGCTTCCGGTCATGGAGATTGTTCCCATGAATTCATTTTACGATTTTTCGGCAAAGTATAAAAAAGGTATATCCGAGCATGTAATTCCTGCGCGTTTACCCGACTCTCTAAGATTAAATGCACAGAAGACAGCGCTTAAAGCGCACCAGGTGCTAGGGTGCTCCGGTGCAACCAGGGTTGATCTGCGCGTTGAGAAGAAAGGAACCCGGTACACGGGATTGTATGTTCTTGAGGTAAACACTATCCCGGGGATGACCAGAATAAGCCTCCTTCCGGAGGCGGCTCTCTCCGTGGGCATGTCTTTTAATCAGCTGGTTATGGAAATACTCAGGTTAGGGTCGAAATGAAATATCTTGTTAAAAGAAAAAGTTGGAATAAAAAAGTTAAACGCAGGTTAAAATATAAGCAGCAAAGGAGAAAGAAAATCGGAATGTACCTGCTAAAGGGTATAGGGTTTGCATTAATTACGGCTGTTCTTTCTTTTGGCGGGACAAAACTCTATAATTTCGTGTTTTATTCAGAGCACTTCAAAATAAAGAGTGTCACTGTTATGGGAAATCATTCCCTTGAAGAAAGCAATGTATTGAAACTCTCCGGGCTCAGCGGAGGGGAAAATATATTCGGGGTGAACAATTCTGCCATAGAATCTTTAATGGAACTTCATCCCTCAATAAAAAAAGTGGATGTAAAAAGAAAGTTTCCTGACAGGCTGCTTGTAAGTATTAAAGAGAGGATGCCTCTGGCAGTTCTTAAAAAAAATGATATCTGGTACGGCATGGATGAAGATGCTGTTATATTTAAGTTCCCAGTTGGTTACAAAACACTACGCCTTCCGGTAATTAAAGGGTTTGAAGAAATCGGTGAAAGTGAACCAGTCAAGCGCAATTCCAGAAAGAGAATAGTGATAAAACTCATTAATGAGTTTTTGTCTGCGGGTTTACCAATTGCGGACGAAATCATGAATATCGATGTCTCAGATACTGAGGATGTAACCATTGATACAAAATATTACGGGCGGATACGTTTCGGCGATATCAGTACCGGCATGATTAGGGGAAAATTAACTCAAATGGCCTCTATATTTGAGGATATAAAAAGAAGGAAAACCAAAGTTGAGTATGTGGATATGCGTTTTAGTAACGCTGTCATAAAGCCTGCTTATTGAGCACTCTGTATGTGATATGAAAAGGAGATGATAAAAGTGGGAAGGAATAAATTTATTGCAGGACTTGATATCGGTACAAGCAAGATAGCCGCTATTATCGGAGGGGTGAATGAAAATCTAAGGGTGGAGATAATAGGCTTTGCTACGGTACCTTCTGAGGGAATAAGAGAAGGCGTAGTGGTCAATCTTGACAGAACGGTCAAATCAATAGAAAAAGCCGTGGAGGAAGCGGAAAAACAGGCAAACGTCAACGTGGAATCACTTTGTGTTGGCATCGGAGGGGGTTGCATAAGGAGCCAGCCTTCCAAGGGTGTTATTGCTATTTCACGTAGTGACACTGAGATAACTTCGCGTGATGTCAACCGTGTGATAGAGCAGGCACGTGCTATTCCTCTTCCGCTTGAGCAGGAAGTAATACATGTTTTGCCCCAAAAATTCATAATAGATGATCAACATGGTATACTGGACCCACTGGGTATGAACGGCGTCAGGCTGGAGACGGAAGTTTTTATCGTAAGCGGGACAAGTACGTTTTTGCAGAATATGATAAGATGCGTGAACAAGGCGGGATTCAAGATAGAAAGTCTGGTTTTCGGACCTCTGGCCTCAAGTGAAGCAGTTCTTTTGCCGGATGAAAAGAGCCTGGGTGTGGTACTTGTTGATATAGGGGCCGGGAAAAGTGATATAACAATTTTTATCGAAAACGGTCTTTCTTATACATCGAGTATCCCTTATGGAGGCGATTCTATCACAAGGGATATAGCTTACGGGCTCAAGACATCCATTCCTGAAGCGGAAGAGTTAAAGAAAAAAAGCGGTTGTGCATTCGTTGACATGGTGAAGGAAAAGGAGACCATAGTGGTTTCAAGCGTGAGCAGAAGAAACAGCCGCAAGGTTACACGTCGCTCTCTAAATGAAATCATAGAGCCTAGGATAGAGGAAATACTGGGGCTCGTCGGTACGGAAATACAGAAAAGCGGCTACGCTGAACTTTTGCCCGCGGGTGTGGTTATGACCGGCGGTACATCCATGATGAATGGGCTGGAGGATTTAGCGAAAGAAATACTCGGACTTGATGTCAGGGTAGGATTGCCTTGTAACGTAGAAAATCTAAGCGACGAACTAATGGACCCTTCTTATGCCCTAGCTATAGGACTTATTCAGAAAGGTTTTAACGATGAGTCTGTCCCATATAAAATTATAAGTCGCAAGTCTCCGGCATGGTTTAAGAGGGTAATGGGCCCGGTGAGTAAACTTTTTGAAGAGGTTTTTTAATTGGTGATTTTTTTTATACGGAAGGGATAAATGAAACTCAAGATTAACGAGGATTTTAATCAATCTGCGAATATAAAGGTGATAGGTCTCGGTGGTGGCGGGGGTAACGCCGTCAACAGGATGGTTCTTTCCGGCATTAAAGGTGTTGAGTTTATTGCCATCAACACGGATGTTCAGGCTTTGAAGGCTTCCATTGCCTCTGACAGACTTCAAATAGGGGAAACGCTTACAAGGGGTCTCGGTGTAGGCGGGGATCCTGATGTGGGAAGACAGGCGGCCGAGGAATCACGTCAGGAAATAAAAGATGCGCTAAAAGGCACGGACATGCTTTTTATAACTGCGGGTCTCGGTGGTGGCACAGGTACGGGGGGCTCTTCCGTTATAGCCGAGATATCACAGTCTATGGGTATACTTACCGTGGCTGTTGTAACAAAACCTTTCGTGTTTGAAGGCAAGATTAGGGCAAGGCAGGCGGAGGAAGGGTTAAAACGACTCAACGGCAAGGTTGATACTCTTATAGCTATCCCGAACCAGAGGTTGTTTTCAGTAATTGACAAGAATACCTCGATGCTTGATTCTTTTAAGGTCGCAGATGATATACTGCGTCAGGGAGTACAGAGTATAGCGGATATCATAACCCAGCACGGTATAGTGAACGTTGATTTTGCAGATGTAAAAACTATTATAAAAAGTGCCGGTAATGCTTTTATGGGTGTGGGATTCGCTTCGGGTTCGGATAAGGCCAAGATAGCTGCGCATAAAGCGGTGAGTTCTCCCCTTCTTGAGGATGCCACCATAGAAGGCGCCACAAGGGTGCTTGTCAATATAACCAGTAAGTCAGATATTAAAATGTATGAGACCGAGCAGATAATGAAGATCATAACGCATTCGATTTCCCATGAAGCAAACGTGATATTCGGTGCGGTCTTCAATGAAAATATGGAAGAAGATGGGATTAAGGTAACAGTTATTACCGCGGGTTTTACTCGTGCTAATGAGCGCAGGAAGAGCGATTTATTACCGCGCAGGCAGGTGGACATGGATTCGGAAAAAGCTTTCACGACAACAGTGAGAAGTTCAGGTGATCCCAGGAATAATCTCAGCATACCTGCATATTTGAGAAGGAAAAGGGGGTTGGAAGAAGGCGATGGAACTTAATGAACTACTCCGTGATATGGTAAAGAGGAAAGCTTCTGATTTACACCTGAGGGCAGGCAGTCGGCCGACTGTTCGCATAAACGATGAACTCCTTCCTTTGGAAGATTATGAGAAACTTACTCCAGATGATGTAAAGACGATAGCTTCGAAGGTTATGACCGAAGAACAAAAAAATATATACGAAAAGGAACATGAGCTTGACATAGGACACAGCGTTAGTGATGTCGGGCGTTTCCGTCTTAATATTTTCCAGCAGCGCGGGACGGTTGATATAGTTCTTCGCATGATACCTTTCTCGGTTCCCAAGTTCGGGGAACTAAACCTGCCGGATGTTCTCTCAAAGATAGCCGAACAGCCCCGAGGCCTGGTCCTTGTTACAGGTACAACGGGGAGCGGCAAGAGCACAACACTTGCGGCTATGCTAGATTATATCAATTCCAACCAGAAGAAGCATATTATAACGGTGGAAGATCCGATAGAATTTCTGCACAAAGATAAGATGAGTATTATAAGCCAGCGTGAGCTTGGCACGGACACCAAGTCGTTTCCTACAGCGCTTAGATACATCATGAGGCAGGATCCGGATGTCATACTAATAGGTGAGATGAGGGACCTTGAGACAATGTCAACAGCCCTGACAGCCGCGCAGTTGGGGCATTTGGTTCTGAGCACGCTCCACACTATAGACGCTGTTTCAACGGTTACAAGGATCATAGATTTATTTCCCCCACATCAGCAGAATCAGATAAGATTGCAGTTGTCCGATACACTAAAAGCCGTTATATCCCAGAGACTGCTGCCGCTTGCAAATGAAGAGGGATTAATTCCAGCGGTGGAAGTTATGATGGTCACGCCGTATATACGCAAATTAATAGAGGAAAACAAACTCTCGGAAATAAGCAAAGCAGTCCAGCAAGGGGATTATTACGGTATGCAGAGTTTCAACAAATCCCTGGTGGATCTGTATCAATCGGGTAAGGTCACTATTGATGATGCTAGGGAGAATGCCACAAGTCCCGAGGAATTCATGCTCAATGTCAAGGGAATATATGCCGGGGATAATACCTCTATGAATTTTGATGAAAACGGAAAATAATATGAAGGTATTGATCACCGGAGCTAACGGATTTATAGGAAGTCACCTAACGGAAGCCCTTCTGGATAAGGGATATAGTGTCAGGTGTCTTCTCAGAAAAACAAGTGATCTTTCTTGGCTGGCGCCCCTTGAGGAAAAATCATCAGGGCGTCTTGAATTTGTTTATGGGGATATTTGTGACAAAGAATCTCTTAGGGCAGTCGTGGGGGATGTTGATTACGTATATCATGTGGCTGGGCTTGTCAAGGCACACCGGCCGCAGCGCTATTACGAGGTGAATGTCGAAGGGACAAGGAACCTTGCCGAGGTTACAAGAGATATTTCCCCCAACATTAAGAAATTCGTTTTCTTCAGTAGCCTTGCTGCAAGCGGTCCAAGCGATGACGGGCATCTCTTAAAGGAGCTTGAGACCTCTCATCCCGTGACAGACTATGGCAAAAGCAAACGTGATGCAGAAGACTTGCTGAAGAATGATTTCTCGTCTAAATTACCGGTGGTTGTAATACGGCCTCCTATAATTTACGGCCCAAGGGACAGGGGGTTCTATTTTTATTTCAAAATCGTGAAAAAAGGAATAATTCCCGTCACGGGAAAGAAGATAAGCGCCTGTTTCGTGAGTGACCTTGTGAAGGGAGCTATACTGGCAGCAGAGAGTAAAGCTTCAGACTCTCAGGTGTATTTTATATCCGATCCGGTTCCTTTTTCTCCGGAAAGCATAGGCAGAACTATAGCTAAGTTTCTCCAGGTTGATGCTAAAAAAATAAAAGTCCCGGCTTTCATTGTCATGGCAGCCGGTTTTTTAAGCCAGTTCATAAGTGATTTAAGCGGCAAGATTACAATATTCAATATTCAAAAGGCCAGGGAGATGGTACAGCCATACTGGGTATGCGATGTCTCCAAGGCGCGGGCCGAACTGGGTTTTAAGGCATCCATTGATATAGAAGAGGGTATTAGAATAACAGTTGACTGGTACAAGAAGCGCGGATGGCTGTAAGAGGTTTAGATTAAAAAATCATAGTATACTATGAACAGGGGGTTGTGATGGACTTATTTGATAAGTGCAGTAAATTTACTGCTGCCAGGGAGATAATGGCTGCCGGTCTTTATCCATATTTTAACATCGTCAATTCAGCACAGGACCCGGAGGTAATCGTAGGGGGCAAGAGGATGATAATGGTAGGCTCCAATGATTACCTTGGCCTGACCACTCATCCTAAGTTGATAAAAGCCGCAGCAAGGGCGCTAAAGCGCTACGGGACAGGATGTACGGGATCACGTTTCTTAAACGGCACATTTGACATTCATGAGGAACTCGAGAGCAAACTTGCCAGGTTTGAACAAAAAGGCGCGGCGCTCTTTTTCACAACAGGTGTTCTTGCAAACCTTGGAACTATATCAGCGCTTGTAGGGAAGGATGATATTGTTATAACAGACAAAGCGGATCACGCCAGCATCATCGATGCCTGTCATCTTTGCTTTGGCGAGACCAAGAGGTTCAGGCACAACAATATGGAAGATCTGGGACGTGTACTCGCATCATGTGACAAATCAAAAGGCAAACTGATCGTGGTTGACGGTGTGTTTAGCACAGAAGGTGATATAATAGATCTTCCAAACGTCGTAAAACTTGCCAAACAGTACAATGCCCGTATAATGGTGGATGATGCTCATTCTGTAGGAGTTCTGGGTGAGGAGGGCAAAGGTACCGCTGAGCATTACGGGCTGCAGGATGAAGTGGATATAATAATGGGAACATGCAGCAAATCTCTTGCTTCGATTGGGGGTTTTATAACAGCAACCGAAGAAGTGGTTCATTACCTCAGACACAATTCCAGGGCACTTATTTTCAGCGCGAGTCCGCCTCCGGCGTCGGTTGCAGTAGTATCTGCCGCCCTAGATGTTATAATTGAAGAACCCCAGAGACGTAAAAGACTTTGGGAGAATACAAGGAAGATGCAGCATGGATTCAAAGAGATGGGATACGATACAGGAGATACACAGACTCCTATAATACCCGTTATCATAGGTGATAATTTCAAATGTTTCCAGATGAGGAAAATATTGCTTGAGAAGGGTGTTTTTACAAACCCTTTCGTGAGTCCCGCGGTGCCTGAAGGAAGGGCGTTGATCAGGACAAGTTATATGGCAACACACACCGAGGAACAGCTTGACCGAGTGCTTGAGGTTTTTGAAAGTGTCGGTAAACAACTAGGGATAATTCCTGGGGGCAAAATTCGCAGAGCAGCGAAGAAGATCCCCCTGAGAAAACGGATAACGAACCAGATGAAGAACGGGGTCAACACATGGATGCAAAGGATATACAAGTTCAAGCGGTAGAAACACGAAGGGATCTTTTGGATTTTATAAAATTTGCGCAGCATGTGTATAAAGATGATCCGCACTGGGTTGCGCCTCTTGTGGCGGAGAGAAAGGCACTTCTTGGTAGCGGGAATCCTTTCTGGAAGCACAGTGACAGAATACTTTTTCTTGCAAAACGAGGCAAAAGGATAGTTGGCCGCATCGAAGCCGCAGTTGACCGCAATTATATCGAATTTCAGCGGGAGACTTGCGGTTTTTTTGGTTTTTTCGAGTGTTTTCCTGATTACAGGATTGCCCAGAGGCTGCTTGACACAGTACACGGATGGCTTAAAGCAAAAGGTGTGAGTGTTATGAGAGGGCCTTTCAATCCGTCAACAAACGATGAATGCGGCTTTCTATTGGAAGGGTTTGATTCAGACCCATATGTGATGATGACATATACTAAGAAGTATTATCTTGATTATATGGAGCGTTACGGGCTGAAAAAAGCGAAGGATCTTTTTGCATATACGATGCCAGTTAATCCTGAGCCACCCGAAAAACTCATACGCGGGACAGAAATAGCGAAAAAGAAGAACCCGGATGTTGTTATACGTCATATCAACATGAAGGAGTACGCGAGCGAAGTAAAAAAAGTCCATACGGTATACAATGCGAGTTGGACGAAGAACTGGGGCTTTGTTCCCTGGACTGGAGATGAATTCAATTACCTTGCTAAGCAGTTAAAACCCCTTGCCGAACCGGAGCTCGTCTGGTTCGCGGAGGTGGACGAGAAACCCATAGGTTTTCTCATGGCGCTCCCGGACTATAACCAGGTGTTAAAAAAATTAGCCGGGCGCATGGGGCCTATTGAGATAATTAAATTTCTCCTAAACAGAAAAAAGATAAGAAATCTGCGCCTTATGGCAATGGGGGTTTTACCGCAATACAGGAGGAGGGGGATAGATGCTCTTCTTTACTTAGAATCTTTGAGGGTGGCCTACAGGAAGGGTTACAAGTACTGCGAGGTGTCGTGGATTTTAGAGGAGAATGTACTTACGCAGAGAGCCACGGAGATGATGGGGGGCAAATTATATAAGAAATACAGAATATATGAAATAGATATATAGTATATATATAATATATATTTAAGGAAGTAACATGTCTATTGCTTTGGGGCATATCTCAAATTCTGACGGCATTATCTCCAGCGAATCTCCGTCCACCTGTGCCCACAAGTTTCCCTCGTATTGTAGTTTTACAGCCTTAGTACGCAAATACTCAACATCGTCAAAACTAAGATGTTTACCTATAATTATTCCCCAGATGTAGCGCAGAAGATCCCTTCTTCGAGGGCCCTTAAAAAGACATATATGAAGGAGTCCGTCATCAAGGTTGGCATGGGAGGTTATCCTGAATCTTCCGCCGTAAGATTTTATATTTCCTATAATAGCGAAATAGCCGCTTAGGGGTGGCTGTGTGTTGTCACACACTAATGAGAATTTCGTGGGGTTGTATTTTAGCAGGACAGGTATCCCCGTCAGGATATGTGCCAGTTTGCCTCCTACTATTTTCTTGAGTTTGGGCTTAAATGATTTTACTACCTGTGCGTCAAAGCCGATGCCGGCCATCGATATAAAATAGCGCGTGAAAGGGGTGCATATTTTTATAAGATCAGTCTTTTTTGTTTGATAAGATATAAGGGCTCTGCAGGCTTTTATCGGATCCATGGGAATGTCTGCCTCGAGTGCGAATACATTGCTTACCCCAAGGGGGATAATTCCCAGGACCGTTTTATTTGAAGGGTTTTTATTCTTCGCGTGCATTATACCGTTTATACACGCATTCAAGGTTCCGTCCCCTCCGGCGGAAATGATAAGTTCACACCCGTCTGTTGCCAGTTCCGATACCTTGGATATAGTTTGCTCTATGGTGCCTGTAGGGGTAATTGTTACATGGTTTTTCTCCCGAAGTATGGACATAATCTCTAGAAGGCGGTTTTTGGCGTGGCCCTTTCCTGAGTCGAAGTTGGTTATGATATGGATATGCACTTTACCTCCTTTTATGATAATATAGTGTATCATAGGAGGAGGCTTTAGGCAAGCGGAAAATAAAATGCCTTAAACCGTAGAGTTTTCAATATTTTTTGCTTGACAAAATTCGTAGTATATGTTATTTAGAAAGTACAAAAGAGCACCCAATTTTATTGACCTTTATTCCAGAAAAAGGAGTAAATGAATAAATGGGAATAATTCCAAAAATGAACAAGGAAATAGTAGGTTTAGATATAGGGACTCATTCTATTAAGATCATCTGCCTTCGGGCAGATTCTTTGCTTAATATAGGGGTTGCCGAGATATCAAACGAGGCTATAAGTGGGCTTTCCGCTGAGGCAAGGGATAATCTGCTTATAAATACACTCAAAAGGGTTTTGTCGGGGAATAAGGTAACGGCCCAAAATAGCGTTAGCTCTGTAGCCGGTGACGGTGTAATCGTAAGATATATTACCCTGCCCAAGATGACGGAAAAAGAGCTTTCCGCCACTATTAAATTTGAAGCGGAACCGCATGTTTCTTTTGATATTGAACAGGTGATACTTGACTATCAGATAATCGGCGAAAAACTGGAAGAGGACTTGAAAAAGATGGATGTTATTCTGGTTGCGGCCAAAAAGGATACGATAACCAGGCATCTCAGTTTTCTGGAATCTGCAGGGTTATCTCCCGTTGTTATTGATGTGGATGCCTTTGCCCTTGAAAATGCATATGAATTTAGCCATCCGGAAGATGCAGGCGGGTCAGTTGCTCTTGTCAATATAGGGGCTACATTTACAAACGTAAATATTCTTGAAGATGGCATTTCCCGTTTTACCAGGGATATACTTATAGCAGGCAACAACTTTACCAAGGTGATCCAAAGAGATATGCGTGTTGACTATCAGAAGGCCGAGGCAATGAAGAGGGAAAAGGCCACTGTCATGCTTGAAGAGGAAAGGGGATCCCTTAGTGTGGATGATGAAGATGTTGCCCATGTGTCTGAGGCTATAAGGGGGCCCGTAAATGAGTTGCTTGCCGAACTCCAGCGTTCTTTCGATTACTATCAGGCTCAAACGCAGGAGCGCTCAATCAAAAAATGTATTCTAAGCGGCGGTAGCGCCAAGTTGAAAAACATAGATAAATTCCTTTCTCATGAATTAAAGGTTTCCGTGGAAATAGACAATCCTTTAGCGAGATTAGAAATTGACCCGCAGGTCTATTCGCCTGAATATATTAAAAATGTTGCGCCTTTGTTTTCCGTAGCACTAGGACTAGCCGTAAGAAGGGGTAAATAAAAAATGATAAGAATTAACCTGTTACCTCCGGAAATAGCACAAGAAAAAGCAAAACGGCGTCAGGTTGAGATCGTAGTAGCTAGCGTTATACTGATAGTAATCCTATTAGTGGGAGCATATGTAGTGAAAACTGCTCAATTGATGGCTATTAAGAGCGAGCTAGGGGAAATTGAGTCAGAATTGGCAAAGCAGGCGGTCATAGTAAGCCAGGTAGAAGCTTTGAAAGCAAGCAAGGAAGTCTTGAATACAAGGGTGAGCATAATAGACCGGCTGGTAAAGGGCCAGTTCATCTGGGTGCAACTGCTTGATGAAATAAACTATTGTCTGCCAAAAAATGTATGGTTGGGTTCAATTACCAGCAGCCAAGCTGGTACTGTAGGAGCAGTTACTTTTTCTGGTATAGCATTTGATAATTTTGCCATAGCTGATTTTATAACTTCGCTAGAGGATTCAAAGTATTTCGGGGATGTAGAACTAACCTATATACAGGAAGGTTCAGAGATTGACAAGGTAATGACACTGAATTTTGTGGTTGTTTGCAAGGTACAGATTTAATTAAATAGTGAAATTTTATTAAGGAGACAGATAAAGTGCCTTTACTTGATAAAAATGATAAAAAGACAACGATCATTGCAAGCGGCATATTTGTTGTTACAATAATGATTGTGTTCTATTCGCTGGTTTATAAGCCCATATCATCAAAGATAGTCGAAACACGCGAGAACAAAAACGCTAAAAATGCGCAACTTCAGGAAGCACTGGCAATCGGCCAACAACTGGGGCAGCTTGAACGAGACATAAGAAACCTTGAGTATAAACTAAGGGAAAGTTCAAAGCGCCTGCCTCAGGAAAAAGAGATCCCGGATCTCCTGCGTCACATCACGACTCTTGGGAACAAGACGAAGGTTGATTTTATTTATTTCAGGCCTCAAAATGTAAACCCAAAAGGATTCTATAACGAGGTTCCAATTCAGGTAAATGTGCGTGGTACGTATCATAATCTGGGGATGTTCATGGCTGAGGTTGGCAAGCTGGAGAGAATAGTCAATACTTCGGCGGTGCAGGTGCAGCCTCTTTCCGGGCAAAAAGGTGAGAGCATCACCTCGAGTTTTTTAATTACCACATTTACATTTGCAAAAGGCGGTGGATTCTAAGTGAGACATAAAACCTTAGCGATCATAGTTATAATTTCGATATCTTCTTCGGTGCTGTTTGCATGTAAAGGCAAATCAGAGGGGCCGGTGAGCAAGTACGGGGGGCAGTCTAATTCAGCTCCTGTTGCTAGATCACCTGTTGCGGAGGATGTTATAAAGCCTAAGGAAGAGATGCCTAAGTATTCGTACAGAAGCGGCAGCAGAAGAGATCCTTTTGTCCCTCTTGTGGGAAGAAGTGATATTATCTCTATGGGTGCGAGTACTGATACTTCAAAGGCACAGGTAAATATGGGCATGTTGGCACTGAAGGGTTTGATATGGGATCAGGCTAAGCCCGTTGTTCTTTTTAAGGCTTCGGACGGAACTAGTTATGTAGTGTCGAAGCAGCGTCTGGTAGATGACAGAGGTCGTATTGTTGAAGGTATAGCAGCTGTAGTGAAAGAAGACAAAGTTATTTTGATAGGGAAAGATAATAATATTAAAGAGTTTAAATTTAGCAAACTCAGAGAGGAGAGTGAATAATTAAATGAGAAAGCATAAACTTATTATAACAACTATCTTCAGTGTTTTGGCGGTTTTGCTTTGCTTTTCATTTGGATCCGTGATAACAGCCCAAGACGAAGTGCCGGATGCCCGCCTGACCAATGTAGCTGTTGAAGAAGTGGACTCTGAAAATGTGAAGGTGGTCATAAGCACTGATATGCCTGTTCATTATAAGTATTTTAAGCTCAATACTCCCCCAGTCGTAGCGGTGGACTTGATTCATACTATTCATGCATGGCCCCAGAAGAGTATTGACACGGGCGAGGGAATAGTATCCGGAGTCCGCTCAGCACAGAACAGGGTAGAGCCAAGGAAAATAACAAGGGTGGTTATAGAGTTGACAGAAAGTGAGTTGTCATATAAAGTCACTCAAGTAGACAATGAAATTATTGTACTTATGGGACCATCTGCGGAAGGTATGGAAGAGGAAATTGTGGAGAAGGTCGAAAAGGCCGCATCAATAGAAAAGATAGTGCAGGAAGAGCCAATCGAACCACCAGTGCCTCCTGCAGTAGAGGTGGAGGAAGTTGCTGTTCCTGAACTTCCTGTGCATACTCCTTCGGTTCCAATACCTCCTGTTGTTGAAGTTATAGAGGAAGTTGTTCCTGTAGCGGAAGCACCACCACTGGTCGCTGTGCCGGCTTCGGCAGAGGAAACCGCTGTTGAACAGAGAGAGGATGGAGAGGAACTCCTAACATTGAATTTTAAGGATGCAGACATCAGGGATGTTCTAAGAGTGATGTCTCTTAAGAGTGGTATTAACATGGTTTACGGTGATGATGTCGTAGGTGCAGTAACGGTTCATCTTGATAGGGTTACATTTGACGACGCATTTGATATCATTCTGAGTCTCAGGGGACTTACATACGAGAAAGTTACAGACAATGTGTACAGGATAGCTACGCCGAATACCATTGCAACTGAAAGAGCGGGTATGATCACATCTACGGAAGTATTCGTGCTTAATTATGCCGAGGGGAGTGATATAAGCGGTTCACTTGGTTCTGTCTTAAGTTCGCAGGGAAAAATACAGGTAGACATAAGAACGAATAGTCTGATTGTGACAGATACTCCCGCCAATTTGAAAAAAGTGGCAAATATGATAGAGGTTCTTGATGTGGAAACGCCGCAGGTGATGATAGAGGCTCAGATAGTTGAAATAGGAACGACTGATCTGCAGTACCTGGGTATAAACTGGAATGCTACGAGACAAGTTCCTTATCAGGATACTACCTCTGATGTAACGCTGACTATGCTGCCTGCCGGACCTACATTTACCCCGGGTGCTGGAGGAACTTTAACGGTTTCAACAATAATGAGCAGTGCACAGCTTAACGCCACCTTGAATGCTCTAGCAACAAAGGGTAAAAGTAAGATCTTGTCTAATCCGAAGATTTCCACAGTTAATAACAAGGAAGCAAAGATATTGGTCGGGGATAAGGTTCCTTATACACTAACTACTACTACAACGACAGGAACAACTTCTTCTACAGCATATATAGATGTGGGTATAAAGCTTCTTGTAACTCCTAACATCAACGCCAATAATATGATAACCCTTAAGGTTCATCCTGAAGTCAGTTTTGTCAAGGAGTGGAGAGCGGAAGGGCCTGTTATATCAACTCGTGAAGCTGACACGGAGGTATTGATAAAGAGCGGGGAAACAGTTGTCATAGGAGGATTAATCAAGGAAGAGGATAAACAGGATGCGTCGAAGGTTCCTTTTCTGGGTGAAATTCCGATTCTGGGTTATCTGTTCAGTCAGAAGTTAAGTGACAAACAAAAAACGGAGTTGCTGGTCTTCATTACTCCGAGAGTACTGGGTGAAGAGTGAGAAAGCTATTATAACTGTCAGAAGTTTGTTGAAAACGATAATACCCCGTTCGGCTAATGTGCTGTAACGGGGTGTTTTCTTAAATTACATAATCATTCCGGAGTACCAGACGTATGATAGAAATCCTGCTGGGGATTATTATTATATTCTCCGCGATAGCAAAAGCGAGTTTGGACTTATGGGCACTGAGTTTCGTGTATATAATAAGTCTTATCATGCTGATCGATTTAGTGGTTAAGTTCAACAGAGGAACATACTCCTTCAATAGGACCTCCCTTGATATTCCAATTCTGATTTTTCTTTTTTTTGCTGTCATTTCAGTGTTTTTTTCAGTTAATAAATATCTCTCAAATGCTGAGTTTTACAACATTATAATCTATATACTACTTTACTATGTTGTTATAACTTATGCCGTTACGATAAAGAAGAGACTTCTTTTAATTAACTTTATAATTCTAGCGGGTTTTATAGTGTCATTGCCGGCTATATATCAGAATGCCGTGGGTATAAAAAATATTTATTCTACACTGGTTAACCCTAATATTCTGGCTGGATACATGGTGCCCGCTATTATTCTCTCCATTAGTCTCATAATTGAGAGTATTAATGGTATATCCCGCGGAAAAAATAAATCGCGTCTCTTATGGGCCTCTATATGCGTGTTGCTTATGCTGACAACTCTTATGTTGACAAGGTCTGTAGGCGGGGTTTTGAGCTTATATGTAGGGTTGTTGACCATGCTACTGATATACTTAAAGTACAGAAGACCGGAGAAATGGGCTTCGAAATTATTGAATGCAGCAGCATTAGTTGTGGTCGTACTGGGATTTATTCTTATTTTATATAAATCAAGAGATCCTGAGGTATCAAACAGGTTTTTCTGGTGGCTTGGAGCTCTAAAAATTATAATAGAGAAACCCTTTACAGGGGTCGGCATAGGATGCTTTGGGGATATTTACCTCAAATACAAAGCCGGAGGGCTTAATTCCCTATACGCTCATAATCACTTTTTACAGATGGCTGCCGAGATAGGCATAATGGGTATGGGAGCATTTTTGTTAATAATTGTAGCAGCATTTAAGAGTTCTCTTAGATGGCTAAAAGAAGAGAGTATGTTTTTTGAAAAAATGGGATTGATTTCGGCAATGGTTGCGGTTCTGTCATTTAATTTAGTAGATTACAGTCTGTCTATTCCCGCTAACGCTTTTATTTTCTGGATAATTATGGGACTTATGGTAAGACCAGCACCTTTTTCTGTTAAGATAAACGGGAACCGTATGCGGCTCATGGCGAATTTTATTTTTGTTGTTTTCGTGTTGGTTGCGGGGGGCTTGGTAGCAAGGAATTTCCTGGCCAGCCAGAAACTCTCGCAAGGGCTGATATTATTGCGAGAGGGTGAGCAGGTCAAGTCAAAAAAGCTTTTACAAAGTTCGATGAGTCTTAATGAGAGCAATCCGGAAGTTTATATGGCCCTCTCAGATGTTTTTGTGTCTCAAGGCGAAATTGAAGCAGCAATAGAGCAGTTGCGGAAGGGGACATCTCTGGTGCCTCATAATGCTTTTTTTCATTACCGTCTTGGTCTATTATATCAGAGGAAGGGGTTGCATCGTGAGGCTGTCTCAGAACTAAAAAAAGCCAGTTCCCTTCATTATAACAATATTTTATACCATGTTACTCTTTCCAATGCATATAAAAGGCTGGGGGATATTAACTCCTCACGCGCCCAAGACAGAATTGTAGAATCTCTTCAAAGGGTAAGTAAATGAAAAGGCTGATAGCTCCTGCTGTAATGCTACTGCTTGTTCTTTCTGCTCTTTTTACGGGTGGGAAGAACATAGGCCCACCCACGTTTATCCAGATAGTGATTATTGTGATAGCTATTTTTTATCTTGTTAGTTTGAAAAAACGAAAAGACACTATTGTAGTTCTTGCCGAAACTGCTGTGAGGAAGATGTTTTTACTTGATTATCTTATTTGTTCTTTTCTGGTCGTTTTGGCTTTTTCAGCGATACGATCTGTTTACCTGTATGCAAGCTTGAGGGAGATATTCAAGGGGGTAAGTTATATTATTCTCTATTATGTTGTCTATGATACTATCTCTTCAGACAAGATGAAGAATATGTTGATGCAGACTATAATAGCCACGGGTGTTCTCCTCTCTGTTATAATAATAGCCCAGTACATAAAAGGGGTGTCTGCAATTGCTACATTCCCTAATGCGAATCTTGCGGCAGGATATATTGTTATAGGCATGTTGCTTGCACTGGTAAGCCTGGTAATTAAGGTGCGGCAAGCCGGGAATATTAAAGAAAGTTTTACCGGTATAGTAGTGTCATTGTCTGTTTGTGTTGTTCTGATCGGTGTTATGCTATGGGCGGTTCTTATTACCCGTTCTCGGGGAGCCATGCTTGGTTTTACTGTGGCATTACTTATTCTGAGCTGGCTACTGTTTAGGAAAAAAGGCGTCTTGTCGGTTATTGCGGCCATATTGGCAATGCTTTTAATAATTCCTAAAACTTACACTATTAGGTTGTTCAAGCTCATGTCATTGGATCCCTATGCTTTCAAGCGGCTTGCCATATGGAAGGGCGGATTAAAGGCTATGCTTGACAGGCCTCTGTTAGGATGGGGGCCTGGTGCTTCAGAAAGCATATTCTACAGGTACAATTTTCCGGTTGAGGGACCTATTTCCAGGTTCGGCAAGGTGGCTCAGTTTGCCCATAATGAATTCATCCAGCTGGGCTTGGAAGCCGGAGTTATAGCGCTGGTTCTGATCATTGCTATTATAACAGTAGTTGTCGTAAGAGGCTTTAGGGAAGCATCCTGCGCGATAAAGGAAACTGAATCTAGTCCTCAGGAAAAACTGGGAATACTAGGTCCCACTGTAGGGCTGTTTGCGATTATAACTCACAGTCTTGTTGATTTTACCCTGCATTTGCCTGCTATATCCATCTTGCTCGTCTTATTTGCGGCTATGATAATGAATAGGGAAAAAACTCAGCGGGTCTTTCGGGGCACGCCCTGGATTGGCCCCAAAAACGCTATTGTAGGTATTATTTTTTTGCTTGGTTTTTGTGTGCTTGTCGGGATGCCTTATATTGCCCATCTCTACGGCACTCACCAGGATTATGAAACTGCTGTGAAATTTAACCCTCTCTACAGCCCGTATCATGCTGCCCTGGGGGACATATATGCACATAAGTTTTCTGATGCCAGAGATGAAAAATGGAAAAATATAGCCGTTGGTGAATACGAGAAAGCAATAAGTGCCAATTCTGAAAATCCCTATCATTACCAGCAATCAGCCGATTTTTATTATAATAAGCTAAGAGATATAAACAAATCTTTATCTCTTTATAAGGAAGCGATCAAGAGAGCTCCTTATGATGCTTCTCTATATTTCTATATGGCCTCTATCTATTTTAACGAGAAGAAATTTGATAAAGCAATAGAAATTTACAGAGAAGCATTAAATTTGGAGCCGAATTATCTAAATGCCCATTATTATCTTGGCAGATCCTACGAGGCCCTTGGTAAAGAAGAAAAGGCTCTAACCCAATATATAATTATTATCACAATATCAGAGATGGATCTGCTTGAGAAGGCTGGCTACACGCCCCTGGAATATGACAGGGAGCTACTATCTTTTGATGTTTCGCATGTTTATAACAGGCTTGGATTGCTGTCCGCCAGTCATAAACAGACCGACAATGCCATTGATTACTACAAAAAAGCCCTTAAAATCAATCCCAGCTATGCCGAGGTCTACAGCAATCTGGCAGGGGCATACTATCAAAAGGGTCTTTACGCTCTTGCCGCAAATGAATGTAAAAAGGCACTCAAGATAGAGCCGAAAAACGAAATGTTTATGAAAAATCTTGAAAAAAGCATTGAAAAACTAGGAAAATGAGAGCTTTTCTTAAAAGTATATTAAATTCTTTATTTATATAAAATTTCATGATATACTATAAGAATTAGAAGGAGAAAACACTTACATGAAGTTCAGGATATGTATGATTATAGCCCGTTTCCACCCATATATAGGTGGGACGGAGTTGCAGGCTTTGAGGCTTTCTCAAGCGCTAATGGCCAAGGGGGCCAGTGTTTTCGTAGTCACTCAAAGATTGAAAAAATTGAAGAAATTTGAAGAAATCAATGGATTAAAGATATACAGGCTCTTTACTTTTGGAAAGGGTATATTTGCGTCTTTTGTTTTTATGTTTTCATCATTTATATTCTTTCTTAAAAAAGCTAAAAAATATGATATTATTCATGCTCATTTGGCGTCCTCACATGCTATTACTGCAGTAATAGCGGCTAAGCTTTTTAATAAAAAAGTGGTCTTGAAACTAGGAGGAGCTGGACCAACAGGAGATATAGGGACCGGCACGGCATCCATTATTGGTAAATATAAATTAAAATTTATCAGAAATAGAGTTAATGCTTTTATCGTTCCAAGTTCAGAAATCAAGGACGAGTTGATTGCTAACCATTTTCCAGAAAGCAAGATATATCATATTGCTAACGGAGTGAACACAGATTTATTCAGTCCCGTCAATTTAGAAGAAAAACATATGTTACGCATGCAATTACGTTTGCCTGGTAAATATCTAGTGGTGTATGCGGGACGTATTGAACCGGGAAAGGGTGTGGGGATTCTACTTGAAAGCTGGGGATCTATTGTTCAACGATTTCCCGAGGCGCATTTATTAATATTAGGAGAAGGCAGCCTAAAGGATGGTTTAATAAGAGAGCTTAGTAATAAAAGTTATAAGCAGCAGGTCTATTTTTTAGATAATGTCCAAGCTGTAAGTAAGTATTTACAAGCCTCTGATATATTTGTCCTTCCTTCTTTGGCTGAAGGGCTATCGAATGCTCTCCTGGAGGCAATGTCTTGTGGTTTAGCAATAATTACAACTAAAATAGGTGGGATAGAAGATATTATAATAGACAATGAAAATGGGATTTTGTTTGCTCCAGATGATATTGATTCATTGTCTCAGAAGATTCTTTTCCTATTTGATAATCCGGAAAGAGCAGCTAATTTAGGTATAACAGCTCGTTTAACAGTAGAACGTAATTATTCGTTATCTGAAATAAGCCAGAGATATTTACAGCTTTATAATAGAATTTTATGTGAGAATTAGATTAAAAGGAAAGGACTAAATTTTTGTGAACTTGAATGTATGTATGGTAATTTCTTATTTTTATCCTTTTGTAGGAGGAGCAGAAGGACAGGCTCTGAAATTAGCCCAGGAATTGAAGAAAAAAGGAATAGATATCTTTATTGTCACTCGCAGGGTTCGCGGATTAAGCAAGTTTGAATCTTTCAAAGGGATTGATCTATATCGGCTTTGGGGTTTAGGTAAAGATAATCGTATTTCTTCCTTGTTTTTCTCTATAAATTTACTATTTTTTTTAATTAAAAAACGTAGTCAATATCAAATAATACATTGTCATCTTCTTTCTACTTTGACGGTTATTTGTATATTAATAGGAAAGTTATTGAATAAGAAGGTGATTGCAAAATTAGGAGGTAGTGGTAGATACGGTGACCTTTGGGCGATAAAGAACAAAGCTCTTTTAGGTAGAGCAAAATTATGGGTTTTAATTAACTATATTGATTTATTTATATGCCCAAGTAGAGAGATTAGACAAGAACTATTAAATACCGGAACATCCCAAGATAAAGTTATGATGATTCCTAATGGTGTAAGTATTAATAATTTTTTTCCTTTGGATTTATTTCTGAAACAAGAATTAAAACAAAAAATGGGGATGAAAGGTCAACTCATTATTTTCTCAGGGAGATTATCTCCAGAAAAAGATTTAGAGACATTATTATCTGTATTTAAAGAAATTGTAAAAGATTATGAAATAGCACTCCTTATATTGGGAGCAGGTCCGTTAGAAAGTAAATATCAAGATTGGGTAGGCCAGAATCAACTTAAGGAAAAGGTTTATTTTTTAGGTAATATAGAGAAAGTCACTCCTTATTTGCAAATTAGCGATATTTTTGTTTTGCCCTCTTTGTCTGAAGGATTATCCAATTCTCTTTTAGAAGCGATGGCTTGTGGTATTCCGGCAGTTGTGACTGATATAGGTGGAAATAGAGATATGATTCATGATGGTATCAATGGATTTTTATTTGTTCCCCAGAATAAGGCTAGACTTAAAGAGAAATTAGTATTTTTATTGGAGAATCCGACAGAGAAAGAAAGATTAAGAAAAGAGGCAAGAAAAACCATTGAAGAAAGATATACCTTAGAATTAGTAGCTAAGAGATATATAGATTGCTATAAGGCACTTTTAGGTGGTTAGTAGAAATAAAAATTAGGGGAAATTCTTTGAGCACAAATTTAAAAATTGCTAAAGCCTCTTTAATTCTAATAACAGCAAGTATTTTAGGCCATTTATTAAGTCTGGGAAAAGAAATAATCGTTGCTGCAAAGTTTGGGATTACCAGAGGAATGGATGCTTTTTATGCAGCTATTAGTGTGCCTAATCTAATTAATAGTGTTCTTCTGTCTGCTTTAGGGGCAGTTTTTATCCCAGTTTTTATTAGATATAAACTTAAAGACAAAGAGGAAGCTAATCGAGTTGCTTCTGTTGTTATGAATTATTTCTTTATCTTTTTTATTTCTGGAGCAGTAATTATTTTTATTCTTGCTCCCTGGATTATTAAATATGGATTTCACGGATTTGACTTGGAAACGAGTACTTTAGCTATTAATATATTACGTATTGCATCCTTTACACTTATCTTTTCTGGTTTAATCGGGATAATGACTGGTATCCTCAATGCTCACCATCATTTTACCTGGCCAGCGTTTTCTCAGATGTTTGTTACTCTAAGCACCATATTTTTTATTCTTCTTTTTATGAGACAATGGGGAATTTTTGTTCTCGTTTGGGGGTTACTTTTCGGTTTAATTATTCAATTTTTCTTTTTAATTCCAATTACTAAACAGAAAGAATATCACTATTATCCTGATTTCAACTGGAAACATCCAGCAGTAAAGGAAATGCTGAAGTTAGGTGGTGTCTACTTTGTGGCAATCGTGATGGCAGAGTGTAATCTCGTTGTGGATAAGGTGATGGCTTCTTACTTGGCGCCTGGTAGCATTGCTGCCTTAGGCTATGCTGGAAAGTTGGTTAATGTTCCATTAATAATTTTTTCCTCATCTATAGCCACAGCAGTTTTTCCATTTTTTTCTCAACAGGTTGCTGAAGGCAAAGTTGAAGAAATGAAAGATTCACTGAGTAAAAGTATAAGAATGTCTGGGTTTATTTTTATTCCTTTAACTGTAATGTTAATTATTCTTGCCAAACCGATAATCCAACTCTTATTTCAAAGGGGAGCGTTTACTTCCAAAGCTACAGATTTAACGTCATTAATTTTTATATGTTATTCTTTTCAATTTTTCTTTTATACAGTGGGAATAATTATGTCAAAAGTATTTCTCGCGCTTCAAGATATTAAAACGTTATTTAAGATAACAGTTATCGCGGTTATAATGAATATAATTCTGAACTTAGTTTTTATAAAAATTATATCACCTCCAGCTGCTGGAATTGCTCTTTCAACCTCGTGTATATATTTTATAGCTATGTTTATGTACTATATTATCTTAAAAAGGAAAATAGCTGATTTATGTGAGAGATATATACTAACTGGATTTGTTAAAATAGGAATAAGCTGTGTTTTTATGGGTTCAGTTGTTTTTTTAATGCTTAAAATTTATGGTAAGCTAGATACGTGTACTTTATTTATTTATCAGGTAGTACGCCTGGGAATTATCGGCTTATTGGGGGTGATTGTTTTTATTGGGTGTGCTGCCTTTTTTAGAATTGAAGAGTTAAATAAATTGAAGGAAATTATTTATGATAGGATTAAATAAAATTAAATTTTTTAAGATATGTTCGATATTATTGGCCCTAATGGTAGTTTTTATTATAGGTGAGAGCATATTAAGAATAAGCATACTGTATAAAAGCTCAATCTTAAAGGGAACAAAGGATGTTTTTAATTTATATCAACATGATGAATTTTTAGGTTGGAAAGGAAAACCTAAAGTAAAAGAGTGGATGAATAATGGAATCCAGAATTACTTTGTTCAGCACAACTCGGAAGGTTTTAGAGATAGAAATTACCAGATGACAAAGAAAATTCCACGAATTGTTATTTTAGGGGATTCTTTCACTTGGGGTTTTGGAGTTGAAGCACATCAAAGATTTAGTAATATTTTGGAGCGAGATTACTTTAATAACCGTGTTGAAGTAATAAATCTTGGGATTTGTGGATATGGTACAGATCAGGAATATCTTATGTTGAAAAATTATGGATTTAGCTATAATCCGGATTTGGTAATTTTGATGTTTCAGATTAGTAGTGATTTAATAGAAAATATGTCGTCTGTTCAATATAAGCAGAACAAGCCGTATTATATTTTTAAAAATGGCAACTTAACCTTAAAAAAGAATTCCCTTTCTAAACAGACTAATAACTCTTGTCAGGATATTACTGAAAGTTCTGCAAAGAATATTGTAGGATCAATAAAGAGTGTTTTGAGAGGAATGAAATTATATCTTTTAGTTGTTACGAAAATTAGACAAAACTGTCTTTGGCTCTCAGATGTGCTTATTAAAATAGGTGTAATGGAACCTTACCCAATTCTTAAACCAGACAATGGATTATATATTTTCAACCAATATTATTCAACTGAATGGGAAGAGGGATGGAATGTTACAAAGGCTTTAATTAAGAAAATCAAATATGATGCATCCTTAAAAAAGATTAAATTTGTACTCGTTTTAATACCAGATAATTTACAGGTAGATGGGAGTGAGTTTAATGATTTTATTAAGACATATCGTAGTGAAAAAAGTCTAATTGATATAGATAAACCAAATACTATACTATCTCGTTTTGCCAAAAGAAATAATATTTATGTTCTTGATCTACTTCCTGCTTTTAGATATGTAGCAAATGAAGGAGAAAAAACATATTTTCGTATTTATGATCGTCATTGGAATAATAATGGGCATGCTTTAGCAGCAAAATTTATCTATGATTATATTGTTGAGAAAGACGACATTTTTAACTCTATAAATAAAACGAGGGATGAATAAAAATGAAAGAAAAATTGTTAAATTATTTGTGTTGTCCAAAATGTGAATCGGATCTCAAACTGAAAATTAAAGAAATAGAAAATGGAGAAATAAAAACAGGAGAGTTTGTTTGTTCGAAATGTTCTAATAATTATAAAATCTTCAATTATGTTCCTCGTTTTGTCGAGACAGATAAGTATACAGGTAGTTATAGTTTAGAATGGAATTTACATAGGAGGACACAACTTGATTCTGATTCAGGGACTACAGAGTCGCAAGGTACATTTATTACTAAAACGGGTTTTAATCTTAAAGATTTGAAAGGCAAAGTTGTTTTTGAAGCAGGCTGTGGCTCAGGTAGATTTTTGGAGATTGCTTCCAATAATGGTGCAGAAGTAATCGGTGTGGATCTTTCTTACGCTGTTGATGCGGCACAAAAAAACTTTGGACTATTAAAAAATGTGCATATTGTTCAGGCAGATATATTTAATTTGCCTTTTAAAAGAGAGACTTGTGATTATGTCTACTCTATAGGGGTTTTGATGGCGACACCAGATACAAAACAGGCATTTATGAAACTTCCGCCACTGCTGAAAAAGGGAGGGCAAATAGCGATTTGGGTTTATTCCAAGTGTCACCACGAACATCTTCCTGATTTTCATTATAGAAAGATCACGACAAAACTTCCCAAGAAGCTTTTATATTTATTAAGCTACTTAGCTGTACCATTTTACTACTTAAAAAAAATTCCTGTTCTAAGGAGTTTTGTGTCGATATATATGCGTACATCTAATCATCCTAACTGGAGATGGAGAGTGTTAGAGACTTTTGACTGGTATTCTTCAGAGTATATATTTACTCATACTTGTTATGAGGTTATAAAGTGGTTTAAAGAGGCAGGGTTAAAGGAAATAGAACTTCTGGAATTTCCGGTTGCAGTCAGGGGTAAGAAAAATGACTAATAGATGGCTTGAGTTTTTAGAGAAAGAAACTGAAAAATACCACAACCTTTTGGAATATAGTGTTAATCACTGGAATTATAACGACCCTCTTTATTTTAAAATCAAGGAACTGTTAAAACCACAAGCAAAGATTTTAGACATAGGTTGTGGTTTTGGACTCTCGGATATATATCTTCAGGAATGCGGATATAGTGTAATAGGTATCGATAACGATATTAATATTGTTGAACAAGCAAGAAGAAATGCCGAATATTTCAATTCGTCTGTTAAATTTGAGCAAGGAGACGCTTTTGATTTATCAAAATATTATGATTCTTTTGATTTGGTGTTTTCTGTAGGAGTTGCGGAACATTTTGATAGAGGTATTACAGTTAAATTGATAAAAGAACAAGCTAAATGTGCTAGTTATGTTATATGTGTTATCCCAACTAAATTTACAAAGTATTCAGGAGAAATTACAGACGAGAGAATTTATACTATTTCTCAATTGTCTGGAATATTTAAAGAAGCAGAGTTAAAAGTTATTGGTCGATTTGGTTATGGTAATATTATTTCACCATTTCATAATGGAATACATCGGTTATTACCACATGGGTTATATCGAATTCTTCAGAATAATTTTTCATACGCTATGGGGATTGTTTGTATAGGAAGGAAAAAAAATGAAGGATAAATTGTTAAAACTACTTTGTTGTCCTAAGTGTAAAGAGGATTTAGCTATACATAAATCCGAAATTGTATCAGATAAGATTAGAAATGGTGATTTACAGTGTCCCGTTTGTCAGATAAAATACCCGATTAAAAATTTTATTCCTAGATTTGTAAAAACAGATAAATATGTAAAAAGTTTTAGTTTTGAGTGGCAAATTCATCACAAAACGCAGTTAGATAGTACCAGAAGTGTTTCTGAATCTGAAGATACTTTTATAGAAAAAACAGGATTAAAATTAGAAAAGTTAAAAGGAAAACTTATTTTAGATGTGGGGTGTGGAGTAGGTAGATACATAGAACCAGTTGCTCGGTGTGCACAGGAAGTTGTAGGGATTGACTTATCTTATGCTGTAGATTCTGCGCAAGAGAACCTTAAGTATTTTGATAATGTCCATATTATCCAGGCAGATATTTTTAACTTGCCTTTTAAAAAAGAAACTTTCGATTTTATTTATAGTATCGGGGTTCTCCACCATACACCAGATACAAAAAAAGCTTTTTTAAATCTAATTCCGTTTCTGAAAAAAGGAGGAAGCATAGCTATTTGGCTTTATTCTAATGAAACCCGTTATGAACGGGTTAGTAATAAATTTACCGATTTCTATCGTTTTTTTACGAGAAGGTTGCCTAAAAGATTATTATGGTATTTATGTCATTTAGCTATTCCTTTATATACATTAAAAAATATAAAAAAACTTAGGACTGTACTTGATTTGGTTTTACCTATGTCTAATCATCCTGATCCGGAATGGCGAGTTTTAGATACATTTGACTGGTATTCACCCATGTTTCAACATAAACATACTTATCGAGAAGTAGTTGCTTGGTTTGAGGAAGCTGGTTTAAGGGATATTGAATTATTGAATTTTCCTGTATCAGTTAAGGGAAGGAAGTAATAGTAATGAATCCCAGAATTTGTATGATATGCTCTCAATTTTATCCTGTAGTGGGTGGGACAGAAAGACAAGCAGAAAATTTAGCTATAGAATTAAAGAAGAAAGGATATTCTGTCTTTATTTTGACTCAGAGGATAAAAGGAATTGAGAATAAGGAAGTAAAAGACGGGATAACAATTTATAGGAAGATTGTTGCTCCTCATTTAGGACTGCTTTTTGGGATAAGTTATATAATTTCTGTATTTTTGTTTTTGTGGGGTAAAAGAAAACAATATGATATAATTCATTGCCATATTTTTTATTTGCATACGATTTCTGCTGTAATAATAGGTAAATTATTTCAAAAAAAAGTTATTGTTAAATTAGCTTGCACGAGTGATTTTGGTGAAATACAAACAATGCAAAAAGAGAAAAAGGCAGATTTTTTGTTAAAGATCTATAGAAAAGCAGATATATTTGTTAGCGTAAGTCAGGAAGGGATAAAGGAGTTAAAAAATATTGGTATTCCAGAATCAAAGATCATCTATATTCCAAATAGTATCGATACATCGAAATTGTTTCCTGTTTCTGATATAGAAAAGATAGAATTAAAAGAGAAATTGTTCCTTGATAAAGAAAAAAAAATTGTTTCTTTTGTCGGTAGACTAAACCTTCAAAAAGGTGTTGAATATTTGCTCTACGCTTGGCAGAAAGTGATAAAGGAATATCCACAATCTCTTCTTTTGATTATTGGTGACGGACCAGAAAGAAAGAATTTGGAGCAGCTTTCTAATGGTTTAAAGATAAAAGATACCAATATAATATTTATGGGGATAAAAAGAAATATTAGCGACTATTTACAAGCAAGTAATATTTTTGTGCTTCCTTCTCTTTCTGAAGGATTGTCTGGGGCACTTTTGGAAGCAATGGCTTGCGGGCTTCCTTGTATAGTCACTCGTATAGGAGGTAATATAGATTTAATTGAAGATAGGGTGAGTGGTTTATTCGTAGAACAAGCCAATGTTGCTGACTTAGCAGAGAAAATAAAATATCTATCTGGAAATCCTCGGCTAGAACCTCTTTTAGGAAAAAATGCTCGTCTAAATGTAGAGAAAAAATTTTCACTTCCAATATTTGTAGAAGAATATATTCAATTATATAAGAATCTAATTAAATAAAGGAAAAGTCCAATGTGTGGAATTTGTGGTGTTTTTAATTATGGTTCAAAAGAAAGCGTAGACAAAGATCTACTACATAAGATGTGCAATGTAATGATTCATCGTGGTCCTGATGAAGAAGGTTATTATGTTAAGGGTGATATAGGTTTAGGAATAAGAAGATTAGCTATTATAGATTTGAAAACAGGGCATCAACCAATTCATAATGAGGACAAAAGTATTTGGGTGATAGACAACGGGGAAATTTATAATTTTCAAGAATTAAGAGAAAATTTAGAAAAGAAAGGGCATAGGTTTTATACAAAAACTGATACTGAAGCTATTGTTCATCTTTATGAAGATTATGGTATAGATTGTGTTAAATATTTGAGAGGGATGTTTGCCTTTGCTTTATGGGATGAAACCAAAAAGAAATTATTTTTAGTGAGAGATAGATTAGGAAAGAAACCTTTAAATTATATGATTAAGAACAGAGGCCTTGTTTTTGGTTCAGAAATAAAATGTATTTTAGAAAATCCTGAAATTAAAAAAGAAGTTAATCTAGAAGCTTTGCACTATTATCTTACTTACCAGTATATTCCAAGTCCTTTGACTATGTTTGAGGGGATAGAAAAGTTGCCTCCTGCTAGTATATTAAGTTGCGATGAAAAAGGGAATATAAATATTCGACGTTACTGGAATTTAAACTATAGAAATAAATTAAACTTGGAGGAAGAAGAGTATATAGAGCAAATCAGAAGCAAATTAAAGGAAGCAACGAAGTTGAGAATGATTAGTGACGTTCCTGTGGGAGCTTTTCTTTCAGGAGGTCTGGATTCTTCGGTTATAGTTGGTCTGATGAGTGAAATAAGTTCTGAACCAGTTAAAACTTTTTCTATTGGTTTTGAAGAACAGGATTTTTCGGAGCTACATTATGCTCGTATAGTAGCGAAACATTTTGGAACTAATCATACAGAATTCATTGTAAAATCACAGATGGTTGAAATATTACCCAAGTTAATCTGGCATTATGGGGAACCCTATGCTGATTCTTCTGCCTTACCTTCATACTACGTTGCCAATGAGACGCGAAAACATGTAACAGTAGCATTAAATGGAGATGGAGGAGATGAAAATTTTGCGGGATACCTAAGGTATAGAGCCCATAAAATAGCATACTTTGTAGCTAATATTTATAAATACTCAGGTGGAAAAATAGTAAATAGAATTTTAGATTTATTTCCTGAGTCTTCAAATCAACGGAATCTGCTACGTAAGGCAAAGAGATTTTCCTCTGCTCTTTTTGAACCTCCTGAATATAGAAATATTCGCTGGCATTGTTTTTTTAATAACGAGCAAAAAATGAAACTTTATTCTAAAAATATGAGAACTAAATTTTTACAACATAACGCGTATATTATATGGCTGAACTGTTTCTAAATGCGCCAGCTGATGATTTGTTAGATAGAATACTCTATACAGACATTAGGAGTTATTTGCCAGAAGATTTGCTAGTAAAAATGGATATTGCTACTATGGCTAACTCTTTAGAGGTTCGTTCTCCTTTTCTTGACCATGAATTTATGGAATTTGCTGTTCAAATTCCTTCATCTTTAAAACTGAAAGGTTTAAACTCAAAATATATACTTAAAAAAAGCATGAAAGGATTTTTACCTAAAGAAATCTTAAATAGACCTAAAATGGGATTTGGTATTCCTGTTGCTAAATGGCTTAGACAAGATTTAAGAGATTATACAAAAGATATCTTGCTAAACGAAAAAAGTGTAAATAGGGGATATTTTGATAAGAAATATGTGGAGCAGTTGATCGGAGAACATATTTCAGGACATAGGGACCATGGATATAGATTGTGGGCACTTTTAATACTTGAGCTTTGGCATAGGGTGTATATTGATGGGGAACGGGTATAGAGTAATATTATTCTATATCTTTTAACCTTTATTTTTCAATGGGAGAAGCGTTTGGTTACTAAATACGCTATATCGGATGTATGGAGCTTGCATAATGAAACGTAAAAGAATAATACAGTTTATCGTAGGAATACTGATAAGTGTTGTTTTTTTGTACATGGTCTTACGCAGTGTGAATTTCTCTGAGGTACTAAAGGCTCTGGGGCGTGCACGTTATCTTTATGTTTTATATGCCATGCTTTTGACAGTCGCTGCGTTTTACACGAGAAGTATAAGATGGAAGTATCTCTTGCATCAGGAGAAAAAGTTAAAACAGCAAAACCTGTTTGCCGCAACATGTGTCGGTTTGATGAGCAATAATATCCTTCCCTTCAGGCTGGGGGATTTTGTCCAATCTTATTTTCTGGGACGCAAGGAAAATATGTCCAGAACATATATTTTCTCAACAGTCATGCTGGAGAGACTGTTCGATTTATTGATGCTGCTTGCGTTTTTCGGAGGGGCATCGCTAATTTCCTCTTTTCCTGTAGAAGTAAAAGGTATATTATTCGTAACGATTGCTGGTTTTGTGGGTATTGTTGCTGTCGTGATATTTATGCTCTACGGTGAAAAGGTTGAATCAATTATTTCGGCTTTTATAGGATGCTTTTCCGAGAGAATGAAAACCAAAATAAGCGGTTGGATGAATTCTTTTATATCAGGATTCCAGGTTATAAAAAGCGCGAAGGCGTTAATAAGAATTATTTCTCTTTCTGTAATAGGCTGGATACTGAACGTTATGATACTATGGTTGGTCTTTATAGCTTTCGGGATTGACAGGCCGTTTCCTGTTATAACCATTGTGCTTACTATAATACTGATAAGTGTCATGATACCATCTTCTCCCGGATATATAGGTACATGGGAATACTTCGGGGTTTTTGCGATGGGCCTTTTTGGTATAGATAAAAATCTGGCGTTTAGCTGTGTTCTCGTACACCATATGACGCAGTATATCCCCCTTTTGGTCCTTGGGTTATTTTTTATAGCAAGGGAAGGGATGAGTCTTAAGGAAGTAAAGAATATATCTGAGTTGGAGAGCCGAAAAGATGGATAAGGTCAGAGTCCTACACCTTATAACAAGCCTTAATATGGGGGGCACAGAAAAATATGTATTGAACCTGACGAAGGCACTTAAAGAGCGTTTTTCTTTTCATGTTGGTTACATAAAAGAGGAAGGGCCTATCGCCGAGGCGCTAAGAGAAGAAGGGATTAATGTTATCCGGATAAATAATTTTTTCTCACTCTACAGGTTCCTGGAGCACAACGACATTCAGATATTGCACACACACCTTTACAGGGCTAATATCATGGGCAGGCTCATCGGGAAAATATCGAGAGTTCCTGTCATAATATCAAGCCAGAGAAGCATTGATGCCTGGAAGAGGTGGCACCATGTGATGATAGACAAATGGACAATGCACTTTGCCGATTATATTATCGCAAATTCCGAAGCTACAAAAGACCTCCTGACAAGAAGAGAAAAGGTAAGCGCTTCGAAGATAGAGGTCATCTATAACGGAGTTGATACAGCCGCCTATGTGCCAAGTGTTTCTGGCGAAGTTGTGAGGGAAAGACTTGGGATAAGCCAGGATATTCCGGTAATAGGCTATGTAGGGAGACTTCATCCGGAGAAAGGCGTGGATTTTATCCCACGGATTGCTTCGGAGTTAAGAAAAACAATCCCCCAGTTTAAGGTGCTTGTAATAGGAGACGGGCCGTTTAAGCAGAGGTTAAAACACGCTATTTCCAAGGAATCTCTGTCGGAACATATTGTTTTGCTTGGAACAAAGGACGACATATTGAGCTTTATAGATGTAATGGATGTTGTGATACTGCCATCCCGGGAGGAGAGTTTTTCCCAGGCTGCCCTTGAATCAATGAAAATGGAAAAGCCGGTGATCGCCTCAGATGTCGGTGGGATGGGAGAATTAATAGATAGCGGTAAGAACGGTATTCTTATGCATCCAGGCAGGCCAATTGCTTTTGCGCAAGCCATACTTTCTCTGCTTGAAAACAGACCCATGGCTGAGAAAATTGGGGAAGCCGCTAGGAAAAAGGTAACAGAGAATTTTGATATTAAGGAAATGATAGAAAAGACAGAAAATATATACATGAAACTTATAAAGAAAAAGCTAAAGTGGAGGAAATAATATGAATTCATACTTGGTTACCGGAGGGGCAGGGTTTATAGGGTCTAACATAGTTGAAGCCCTTGTAAACAAGGGAGAGAAAGTGCGCGTCTTAGACAATTTTTCCACGGGCAGGAGGAAAAATATAGAGCATTTATTGGACAAAATAGAGCTAGTAGAAGGGGACCTGCGGGATTACGGGCTCATTATGCAGGTTACATCAGGTGTTGATTATGTTATACATCAGGCAGCCCTCCCCTCTGTATTTCGCTCTATTCAGGAACCCGTTATTGTAAATGAAGTTAATGTTAACGGGACACTGCATATTCTTAATTCAGCCGTGAAGAATAAGGTTAAGAGAGTCGTCTATGCAAGTTCTTCATCTGTATACGGAGATACTCCTGTGCTTCCCAAAAAGGAGGAATTTATTCCCTCGCCTCTTTCTCCTTACGCTATCACCAAGCTTACGGGTGAATATTATTGCAGGGTATTTCATGGCGTGTACGGTCTCGAAACAGTTTCACTTCGCTACTTTAACGTTTTCGGGCCTCGTCAGGATCCGACATCTGAATACTCAGCGGTTATCCCAAAATTTATAAGCATAATGATGGGAGGAAAAGCACCAACAGTCTATGGAGATGGGAAACAGACTAGGGATTTCACATATATCGATAATGTGGTTTCGGCGAATCTTAAAGCCTGCACAGCTGCTGATGCCGCGGGCTCATTTGTTAACATAGCGTGCGGGGAGAGGATTTCCCTGCTACAGTTGATAGAACACCTAAATAAAGCGCTGGAGACCAATATAGAGCCTCTTTTAACGGAGTCAAGGAAAGGGGACGTAAAACATTCACTGGCAGATATCTCCCAGGCTGAAAAATTTATAGGGTATACTCCTCTGGTTTCTACCCAGGAGGGTCTGCTCAAGACAGTCAAATGGTTTAGCTCTCATTTAGAGAGGTGATTGACAATAAGGCTTTAATATAGTATATTATTATATTAAGCTAGGGGTGCCTCAACATCATATATAATATATATATCCAAAAGCATAAAAGCGCAAAGAAAGTATGGGAATGCTCAAAAGGTAACCCAAATGGCAAAAAAGTTCAACCTAAAATCAAGAAGATCAAAAATAATATTAATAGCAGTAGTTTCTTGTGTTATTTTATTTGGTTTCATAAGTACTCTTGCGAGGAGACGAGCGACACATAAGTATGAACTGGGAGTAATGTCTTTAATGCAGGGTGACTACGAATCTGCGATTAAATACTTCAGTCATTCAACAAAGGTCTGGCCTGATGGCTGGTGGTTCGAGGATGCCCGTAGCAAGATGTTGTATTGCAGGGTAAATACCGGAGAAAACATAGACCTGCTCTTAGGGGAATCAGGCAAGAGGTCAAAGGAGAGTAGCCTGGTGCAAAATTTTATAGTTATAATAGTAGCCCTTCTGGTAATAGCCGGGGTAGGATTTATGCTTTCGATTAGGGCAAAGCGTAAGAAAAAAGCCCAGCAGTTCCTCCAGTATATTCAAAACATAGGGAAAAGGATAAAATCGAATCTTCCCCCAACCTGTCTTGAGAAGGCTGTTGACGGGATTAGTTCTGTAGAGGATTACAGGGAATATATTAAACACTATAAAGACGGAGAATTTGTAAAGCTTGCGGATTGCCTGATAACAGAATACCAGCTCAAAAGCAATCTGGAGTCTGTTGATTCTCTAAATAGTGCAGTTGAGGCGTATCGTAATCTTTTAAGAGATTATAAGGATTCCGTGTTCGCAGAAGAAGTACTGTATAAACTGGCTAACATATCATTTTTCAGGCTTAATGACTACAATAAGGCGGTTTCCTCTTATAAGAGCATTATCGAAAAATTCCCTGAAAGCAAGTGGGTTAAAATAGCCCGTTCCAGAGTAAATCTTGTCCAGGATAATTCTGATTATGAACGTCAGCCCTTGACTATGTATATAACTGCGGAGAGGGAGTATGAGAGCAAAAAATATGACAAAGCAATTAACAGTTTTAGAAAAGTGATAGAAAAATTTCCTCATGCAAATTTGGCAGATGATGCCCTTTATTCTATAGGAGACATATACATGTATAAGATAAATGATCCTGTACATGCTATCCGGGAGTACCATCAGATCATAGAAAGCTATCCACAGAGCAGGTATGCGCCTAATGCGCAATATAAGATTGGTGAGTGTTACAGGAGATTAAAGGAATTTGCAAATGCTATAGGCGAGTATGAGAAATTTATACAGGATTATCCTGAATGTGACTTCCTGGACTACGGGTATTATTACCTGGCTCAATGTTACGAGCAGGAGAAGGAATTATTAAAAGCCAAGAATTTATATCAGAAGCTTGTGAATGTGTACCCTGGCAGTATGTGGGTAGTGGTGGCGACATCAAGACTTGAAGTACTAAAAGATATCAATGAGGATAAGAAGGAGTAAAACTCTTACCAATGCTGGGTTATCTCGTAACCTTTATTATTGCCCTTATTGCCTCGTATCTACTCACACCCTTGATACGCAGGGTTGCAATTGAATTTAAGATAATGGATAAACCCAGCTCTTCCGAAATTAAAACCCACCTGGTAGCTACACCTTATCTGGGTGGGGTTGCCATTTATTTTTCTTTTGTCATAGCGTTGTTTCTTGCCACGATATTTCTGCATCTAAGCTGGGAAGATATTTACATAGTTCTTATCAGTGGAACAATTATCATGTTCATGGGGCTCATCGATGATATCAGCTCACTTAGCGTTTATCTTAGATTCATAATACAAATTGTTATTGCGTTTGTCCTAATTCTATTTAACATTCGCATAATGTTCATCTCTCCTTCCTACATAGGAATGTTTTTAACTGTTCTTTGGGTGGTAGGAATTACAAACGCATTTAACATTATAGATATAATGGATGGTCTTTCTGCCGGAGTTGCGGTCATTGCTTCTATGGCGCTTCTTTTTATAGCGCTTCCCACTGAGCAGATATATGTTAACTTCGCGGCAGCGGCACTTGCTGGGAGCACATTGGGTTTTCTTAAATACAATTTTTTCCTTCGTAAAGATAAGAAAGCCTTGATTTTTATGGGGGACGCAGGGAGTCTTTTTATAGGGTTTATACTGGCAGCGCTCTCGATGGGGACCAGTTATACAAAAATGAATGATATAGCTCTTTTCTCTCCGCTCTTAATACTGGGAATTCCAATATATGATACATTCTTTGTCATGCTTTTGAGATTTAAGCAGGGAAAACCTATTTTCCACGGTAGCCGTGATCATGTGGCCTTGCGCCTGGAGGTGTTAGGTTTTAATCGCAAGCAGGTGGTGCTTATTATCTACGGGGTGAGTGCATTGCTGAGTCTGGTTGCTTTATTGCTTACCAATGTCAAGATTAACTGGGCGATATACATATATCTGTTTGTTGGAGCTGTATCTGTCATAGGTGCCGTTAAACTCGGGAAGATCAAGATGGAAGAAAAAAACAATAACGTGCATTAATCCCTCTTAATTATTCAAGGAAGATCATACGATCAATGTCAAAATCCACAAAAGTTATTATAGCGGGAGCAGGGCTAACAGGACTTAGCACAGCTTATCATCTTCAGCTTGCCGGTCGCGGAAAAGACAGTCTCTCTTGTGAAGTCTTCGAGGCATCTAAAGTTGCGGGCGGGCTTTGTGCCTCTGTAAAGAAGGATGGGTTCACATTCGATTATACCGGGCATATCCTACATTTGCGAAATGACTATACCCGCAAACTAGCAAGAGAGCTTTTGAGAAATAACTATAAGTCCCACAGAAGAAATTCCTGGATATTCTCTAAAGACACTTACACTCAATACCCTTTTCAGGCTAATACTTACGGGTTGCCCACCAGTGTAATTAAAGAATGTGTTTTGGGTTTTGTACAAGCCATGTGTTCTTCCCGCAAAAGTACATCTCCGAAGAGAAATTCATTCTACGGGTGGATAATGACAACATTCGGTGCAGGCATAGCCCGGAATTTCATGATACCTTACAACCAAAAGCTATGGACTGTCCACCCGCGTTTTCTTACCTGTGACTGGATGGGCGGTTTTGTTCCAAGGCCTTCCCTTGAGGAGGTATTAAGGGGAGCTTTGGGTCACCAGGAAAAATCATTCGGCTATAATGCAGATTTCATATATCCCAAAGAGGAGGGAATAAAAGCATTGCCCGATGCTTTTTTAGAGAGAATTCCACCAGTCAGATTTAATTCAGAGATAACAAGTATAGATATTAAAAAAAAGCTTATAGAAGTAAATAAAAGAAATATGTATGAGTTTGATAAGTTTGTTTCCACCCTTCCTCTTCCTGAATTAATAACACGGATTAAAAGAGTTCCTGCCAGAGTAAAAAAAGCAGCGGGGCTCTTGAGATGTAATTCGGTACTCAATATTAACCTGGGTGTGACAAGAAAAGGTATTTCTGATAAGCACTGGGTCTATTTTCCGGAGAAGGATTACCTGTTCTACCGTGTTGGTTTCCCTATGAATTTTGCACCTAGCCTGGTACCCAGGGGAGCCAGCTCTCTTTACACGGAGATAGCCTATAATTCGCATGCATCAAAGTTTATTCCGGGTTCTCGCTACAGGTTGCCGGGTGATCTGGGGAAGGTTATTAGAAAGGTGAAACAAGACCTGGTAAAGGCCGGGATCCTTAAAAGTTCAGATAAGATAATAACAACGAATGTTCTGGATATAAAGCATGCTTATGTCCTCTATGATAAGAACAGGAACAAGAGTGTGGATATAATAATGAAATTTCTTAACGATAATGATATTTGCTCGGTGGGTCGTTACGGGGGGTGGCAGTATCTTACCATGGAGGATGCCATCCTTGAGGGAAGGCGTGTTGCAGGGATGCTTGCTTTATAGGGGGAATTATGCGATGTGTGGTAACTGGTTGTGCTGGGTTTATAGGTTCTCATCTTACTGAGCGCCTGCTTCAGGCAGGCCATAGTGTGGTGGGAATAGATGTTTTCTCTGACTATTACGGGATAGAATTGAAAAAGCGTAATATGAGCTCTTTTACACATAATAAGGATTTTACATTAATAGACGGGGATATAGTGAAGCTTGATCTTGAGGGTAGTATGCATGATGCTGAGTTCATTTTTCATGAAGCTGCCCAGCCGGGTGTGAGACAGAGCTGGGGGAGTGATTTTGAAAGATACGTCCATGACAATATAATGGCAACGCAGAAGATACTTGAATTCGTCAAGGACAAAAATATCAAGAAGCTTGTTTTTGCATCTTCATCTTCGGTATACGGGGACAGCGAGCTTCCAATGAAAGAACAAAATGCAGTTAGACCTGTTTCGCCATACGGTGTCAGCAAGTTAGCCGCCGAGCACCTGTGCTACTTATACTGGAAGAATTACAACGTTCCGGTAGTTTCTCTTAGATACTTCACCGTGTACGGTCCTCGTCAGAGACCAGATATGGCATTTTATAAATTTATTAAGGCAATGCTTAATGGAAAAGAGGTTGTTGTTTACGGAGATGGTAATCAGACCCGTGATTTTACATATGTATCGGATATAGTCGACGCCAATATGAGGGCGATGCAGACCGATGCTCTAGGGGAAGTTTTTAATCTGGGGGGAGGAGAGCAGGTTTCGGTTAACGAGGTTTTGAAAGTTTTGGAAAAAGTGACAGGGAAGCCAGCTAAAATCAGGTATGTTGAAAAACAGAAGGGTGATGTAAGGGATACAAAGTCCGACATATCCAAGGCTACCAAGATACTGGGCTATAGCCCTCAAGTGAAACTGTCTAAGGGCTTGGAAGAAGAAGTCAAGTGCATTAAAGAGGAATTTGACCTTTAATAAAGAATTTAGCGCTTATCAATGGGGAATAAAGTGGCTCAGGATAAGGTAACTATCGCTCATATTGTTACGACGTTGGAACTAGGGGGGGCGCAGGAGAACACCCTTTATACGGTTGGACACCTCAATAAGGATAAATACAGAGTTGTACTCATACATGGCCCCGAAGGTATTTTAGAAAATATTAACAAGATTCCACCTCCTAATCAAGAAGAACATAAGATAGGTTCTCCGTTTATTAAGCATAAAATTGATAGCTTAATTCGTCACATAAATCCTATTAAAGATTGGAAAGCATATAGAAAATTAAAGTGTTTATTTGAAGAAGAGAATGTTGACATAGTTCATACTCATTCGTCTAAAGCGGGGATACTGGGGCGTTGGGCTGCAAAGTTTGCAGGGGTTCCTGTTATTATTCATACTTTTCATGGATTCGGATTTCACGACTATCAGAACTTCTTAGTGAAGAAGTTTTTCATTTTTCTGGAGAAAATTACCGCGAGGATTACTGATAAGCTTATAGCTGTATCAGAGGACAATATAAAGAAGGGGCTTAGTTACGGTATAGGAAAAAGAGAGCAATATAGGCTAATACACAGCGGTATACAAATTGAGAAGTTTTTGGACAAGAATATAGATGCCCAAAAAAAGAAAAAAGAACTAGGCCTTGATATAAACTCGCATATCGTGGGAATGATAGCCTGTTTTAAGCCGCAGAAAGCTCCCTTAGATTTTATAAAGATGGCGGAAATAGTAAGCACTAAACTTGAAGATGTTCAATTCGTGCTTGTCGGTGACGGTGTTCTAAGGCCTGAAATAGAGCGTGCTGTAAATGAAAGAAACTTAAAAAACAAGGTTATTTTGACCGGATGGCGCACGGATATTCCCCAGATAATGCATACATTTGATGTATTCGCGCTGACTTCGCTATGGGAGGGTCTGCCAAGGGTTATTCCTGAAGCGTTTGTGAGCTCAAAACCTGTAGTGGCGACCGCTGTTGACGGCAGCAAGGATATTGTAAGAGATGGAGAAAACGGATATCTTGTGTCTGCCCGAGATATGGAAACTATGGCCCAAAGAGTGGTCTTTCTTCTAATAAATAAGCAAAAGGCGCAGGAGATGGGGAAAGAGGGAAGGGAGCTTATCCTTAATTCCTCTTTTAACATAGATGGGATGGTTAAAGACCTGGAAAAACTTTACAGGGGATATGGATCCAAGATAGGGGAGAGGCATTAGATACTTATGAAAATAAAATATCCAACTCTTTTTTTAATTCCACTCATTATTTTTGGCTCCGCCCTTATACCAAGGATTCCCCATCTAATGGGTGATACGTTGCTGGTAATCGCGATAGTATCGTGTCTGGTGATAGAAATAATTGGGCGTGTAAAGGATGGAGACTACCACCTAAAGTCTACAGAAATAGACCTGCCTGTTCTATTATTTATTCTGCTTACGATAGTGTCACTGGTAAGGTCTCTTAATTTCTACGGGAGTCTTCTTGAGGCGGTTAAGGTAGTATCGTATGTCATATTATTTTTTATGGTGTTGCAGCACAGAAACCGGGAGGGTCTGGCAAGAAATATCCTTCATGCTGTTCTGTTTACGGGTCTGTTCGTTGTGCTTTACGGTATATATGAGCACGTTACAGTGGTGAAGGTGCTTTGGTATCCCCGTGGTATGGTTTACTCGACATTTCCCAATCCCAACCATTTCGGAGGATATGTTGCGCTTACATTGGTACTGGCTGGAGCGCGTCTTTTGTTTGACAAGCCTGCGGGAAATGAAAGGAAATTTCTGATAGTCCTGACAGCTCTTTGTTTTATTGGTTTGTATTCGTCAAATTCCAAGGGAGCTATCTTTAGTTTTATGGCTGCGCTTGGTGTCCTGGCGGCTTTTAAGGGGAGGAAGTTATTAATCATTTACTCGTTAGTGGTTCTGTTTTTTATTGGAGCGTTTCTTTTTGCTTTAACTCCTCTGGGTAAAAAGTATGCCCCTCCCGAGTTCATGAGTGATTCCCACACGTATGAGCGTCTGCCACTATGGAATGAGACACTGAGTTATATAGGCGATTATCCTCTTTTTGGTACAGGGATAGCAACATTTAAAGATTATTATCCACAATACAAATCTATGGTCGGACTTCGTTCTGCTGAATTCGCACACAATGAATTTCTTAACATATGGGCAGAGATGGGAGTATTCACTCTTTTTATATATGTAGGGCTTATATACGTATTTTTCCGAAGGTGCTATGGATATATTAAAAAAGGAGACTGTGCTTTAGGGCTTTCAAAAGGAACGCTTATTGGTATAATGGCCGCTGTTACCGCAATTATTGCCCACAGTACCGTTGAATTCAACCTTCATACTCCCGCGATTGCTGTGGTGCTTGTTTTACTGGGTGCGATTGTCTTTCTCAATGACAGTTCCCAGCAGGTAAAACAAATAGTGCCTTTATCCAAGATAAAGAAATATTCCATATATGTTGCTCTAATCTTAGGGTTTATCACAACGGTTGTTATTTTAATCGTGCCGCTCAAGGGTGAATACCATTTTAGAAAGGCTAATGATCTGAACAAGCATAAGGAATATTTGGATGCTATCGTTCAATACGAGAAGGCAACTCGGTTCAATCCTCTAGCTACAGCCTATCACGAGCGTCTGGGAGACGCATACCTTATAGAGGGAAGGCTTCTTAGGGATGGCAACTTCATTTACGGGGCTCATCAAGAATACAAGAAATGTGTAATGATGTACCCAAGAAACGTATTTTACAGGCTTAAGCTGGCGCGCTTTTACGTTCAGTTTGGCAAACTAGAACAGGCTCTATTGCACTACAGGGCGGTACTTTTTATGGCTCCAAATGTCAAGTCCTTCAAGATTGAGTATGATGAGCTGATAAGGAAGACCAGGCAGTAGCTGGCGTATTTTTGTCATCTTGGGACCATAAAGTGTTTCACTTGACATAATAGTTTCAATATGATATTCTTATAAAGATGAATTTTACGCAGGCAATCACAGGTTTTTTTTATAATATATATAATAGAAATGCTAAGGTTAAATATATAATATGGGTAAGACTATAAGTGAGAAGATTTTAGAAAAGCATTGCGGTAAAGATGTCACGACAGGCGAGATAGTGGTTGTTGATGTTGACGTGGCGATGGTGCAGGACGGAACGGGACCCCTTGCTGTTGGGCAGATAGAATCTCTGGGAATAGATAAAATAGCAAAACCTGAGAGTTCTATCTTGTTTATAGACCATGCTGCGCCCAGTGCCCGCTTTGAGCTTTCTAACTCGCATAATGTATTGAGGAATTTTGCCAAAAAGACGGGAGCGCGTCTTTCAGATGTCGGGGAGGGTGTATGCCATCAGCGTCTTATAGAGTCATATGTCAAACCCGCTCAGGTAGTGATCGGTGCTGATTCTCACACCTGTACGGCCGGAGCTCTTTGTGCTTTCGCAACAGGGATGGGTTCTACGGATGTAGCTGTGGCTATGGCTTTCGGTAAGGTCTGGATGAAGGTTCCCCAGACGTTTTTAATCCGCGTAAGCGGTAATTTAGCCAAGGGCGTATACCCTAAGGATCTCATGCTGCACATTATAGGTATGATAGGTGCAAATGGGGCAACATATAAGGCGCTGGAGTTTACAGGGGATACTATAAAACGCATGTCCATGTCGGGACGTTTTACACTATGCAATATGGCTATAGAGGCCGGGGCCAAGACAGGGCTGGTGGCTTCTGATGATAAAACCCGCGCGTATCTGGCCGCACAGGGAAGAAAGAAAGATTTCAGTGAGCTGTGTGCTGATGAAGACGCTGTGTATGAGCGAGTGATAGATATTGACTGCTCAAAAATTGAACCAACGGTATCTTTTCCTCACACAGTGGACAACGTGAGGACTGTCAGTCAGGCTGTCAAGGAAAACGTAAGAATCGATCAGGTAGTTATAGGTACATGTACTAACGGTAGGATAGAGGACCTGGAGATAGCAGCAAAAATCCTAAAGGGAAAAAAGATCCATTCTGATGTGCGTCTGATAATTATCCCGGCTTCCAGGGAAGTTTATCTGCAGGCACTTAAAGCTGGACTGCTGGAAGTGCTGGTTCGTTCGGGCGCTTCTGTTATGGGCCCGGGGTGTGGCCCCTGTGTAGGTATACACCAAGGGGCGCTTGGTGACGGTGAGAGATGTCTCTCTACGCAGAACAGGAATTTTAAGGGCAGGATGGGAAATCCAAATTCCCAAATATATCTCTCTTCTCCGGCAACTGCTGCGTATTCAGCCTTAGAAGGCAGGATTTCTGATCCAAGAGAAGCCTTATAGGAGAAAATTGTGCTAAATGGAAAAGCTCGTAAATTCGGGGATAATATCAGCACGGATTTGATTGCCCCTGGAAGATATTTTCACCTGCGCTCAGACTTACCCGAGCTTGCAAAACACACGCTTGAAGATGCCGACAAAGATTTTGCTTTGAAAGTAAAGCCGGGAGATTTTGTGGTTGCCGGGGAGAATTTTGGTCTTGGATCATCCAGGGAGCATGCGCCGATTATCATAAAACTGTGTAAGGTGAGCGCGGTTATTGCCAAGTCTTTTTCACGCATTTTTTTCCGCAATGCACTTAATATAGGTTTACCTGTTCTTGAATGTAATACAGACGAAATCGATGATATGGATGAATTGGACGTGGATATGTCCAAGGGTGTCATTAAAAACAAAACAAAGGCGAAAGAATTCAGATTTCAGCCTCTTAGCAGTGTTGCCCTAACGCTTCTTGAAGATGGGGGATTGCTCCAACATATAAAAAAGAATAATGGCTTGAAGTTAAGATAAACAGGAATATAGGGGGATTAGGTATGGATAAGGAAAGAATCCTTATTGTTGATGATGATCCGTATATTTTAAGCATGGTCAGATTAATACTTGAGAATGAAAATTATGAAATCTCTGAAGCCAAGGACGGCAAGGAAGCGATTGACATGGTTCACGAGAGAACTCCTCATTTGATAATCCTTGATTATATGATGCCTGTAATGGATGGGCTGGAAGTATGCATTAAGCTCAAAAAAGACACACTTTTCCGGCACATACCCATTATCATGCTTACTGCAAAGGGGGAATTGACGGACAAGGTAAGGGGGCTTGATGCAGGGGTTGATGATTATATCGTAAAGCCTTTTGAACCACAGGAACTGCTTGCGCGTGTAAAGATGATACTGCAGAGAACGACAAGAAGTCTTGATGCTAACCCGCTTACGAAGCTTCCTGGCAACGTCTCGATTACCAACGAGATCCAGCAGAGGATTGATAATAAGGAACTTTTTGCTGTCTGCCATATAGACTTGAGGCAGTTCAAGGCGTTTAACGATAAATATGGTTTCGAGCACGGCGACAGGGTTATAAGGGAAACAGGACGTATCATAATCAAAGTAATCCAGGGAATAGGCAATCCGGATGATTTTATAGGGCACATAGGCGGTGACGATTTTATAGTTATAACCACACCCAATCTCGTAGATAAGTTATGTAGTAAAATAATAAAGGATTTTGATACAATTATCCCGAATTTTTACAATGAGCAGGACAAGCGCAAGGGATATATTGTAAGCCAAGACAGAAAGGGTAATATATACGAATTTTCTATCATGATCATGTGTATAGGCGTTGTGGGTAACGAGAGCCGTGACATTACGCATCCTATACAGGTAAGTGAAATAGGCGCGGATCTTCAGAGTTTTTCAAAAAGCTTTAAGAAGAGCAATTACGTTAAGGACAGACGTATTGACGGGATTGCTTGAAGGGAAGATAAGGCTATGTCAAAAGGACGTATTCTGGTAGTTGACGATGATGTTTTTATCCGCGATGTGGTAAAGACGGTCATGGAGCATGAAGGCTATGAAGTAATTGAGGCCTCAAACGGCCGTGAAGCACTGGAGCAGGCATCCAAACATGAGCCAAATCTTATAATCATGGATTACATGATGCCAGAGGTTGACGGATATCAGGCATGCCTTAGGCTAAAGGAAGATTCAAAGCTAAAATCTATTCCCTTAATAATGCTGACCGCCAAAGACGACATAGAAGACAAGGTGCAGTTGCTGGAAGATGGGGCGGATGATTTTATAGTAAAGCCCTTTGAACCGCGTGAGGTTGCTGCAAGGGTCAAGGCGATATTAAGAAGGGTAACACAGAGTCTTGATACAAACTCTCTTACGAAACTTCCGGGGGAAGTGTCTTTTTCGAAGCAATTGGAAGAGCAGATTACTCAAGGCAGTTCTTTCGCGGTGTTCTCTATCGAGTTAAGCGAATTTCAGGCATTCAACAATCGTTATGGTTTCGAGCATGGCAACAGGGTTATACGTGAAGTGGCACAGATGATTAAGCATCTTATGGAAAATTCAGGAAGCGACAGTGATTTTGTAGGGCATATAGGTGGTGTTAATTTTATAATAATTACAAAGCCCGATATTGTTGAGCGCGTATGCACCGAGCTTATTAACCGGTTTGACATGTTCATATCTACCTTTTACAGCCCGGAGGACAAAAGGCAGGGATATATTGTAAGCCGCAACAAGGAAGGGTTCCTCAGCAGGTTTTCAATAATGAAGATGCACATTGCCGTGGTTACCAACCAGACGGAAAAAATATTTTCTTCCAGCCAGGTCAGTACGATGCTTGCCAAGCTAAAGGAAAAAGCACGGCTGGTCCCCAGAAGTAATTTCACTAAAAATTAAGAAAGATTCCCCTGGTGAGAAGGAACATGGAACGTACGTTAGTAATAATAAAACCCGATGGCGTTTGCAAGAAGCATGTTGGTGATATCTTAAAGCATTTCGAGAAGGAAGGCTTTAAGATATTAGCACTTAAGATGCTCCATCTGAATCGCTCAACGGCCGAGGGGTTTTATTCTGTTCACAAGGGAAAGCCGTTTTTTGACGCGTTTATCAGTTTCATAATCACCGCCCCCTCTGTTATTGTGGTACTGGAAGGAAAATACGCGGTTTCCAGGATTAGAGAGATAATAGGCAAGACCGACTCTTCTCAGGCCCGTGAGGGAACACTCAGGCGGACATACGGTGTTGATAACCGCAGGAACGTGGTTCACGGCTCTGAATCCAAGGCAATGGCCCATGTGGAGATAAGCTACTTCTTTGAACATGAGGAAATACATTCTTATGAAAGCGGGGATTGGGATAAGTGAAAGTTCTAGTGCTTAATTGTGGGAGTTCTTCGGTAAAGTATAAACTTAAAAAGATGGAAGATGAATCTATAATTGCCAGTGGTAAGGTTGAACGCATAGGTATGCATAACAGCATATTAACGCATCATCCCTCTGACAAGAAAGATATCAAGAAAGTCATGGAGGTCTTAACCCATGACAAGGCTATACAGGTGGTGATAGACGTTCTTCTCGATGAGGAACATGGTGTGATAAAAGATAAATCGGAAATAACCGCTGTAGGGCAAAGGGTTGTTCACGGGGGTGAGAAATTCGCCGAGTCAAGCCTGGTCACAGAAGAAGTAAAGGCAGATATAAAGGAATGTTTTGATCTGGCGCCTCTTCACAACCATCACAACTTCAGGGGTATAGAGGCTATTGAAAGATTGCTGCCTGGTGTTCCACAGGTAGCCGTGTTTGACACCTCCTTTCACCAGACTATGCCGCCGCATTCATATATTTATGCTCTGCCTTACGCAGAATACCAGAAATACGGCATCAGGCGTTATGGTTTTCATGGCACCTCTCACAGGTATGTTTCTGAGCAGGCAGCCAAGTTCATGAAGAAGTCTCTTGGAGATATGAAGCTGATAACGTGTCATCTGGGTAATGGCTGCAGCATAACCGCTATAGATAAGGGAAGGTCGGTTGATACCTCCATGGGTTTCACCCCTCTTGAAGGTCTTGTTATGGGGACGCGTTGCGGGGATTTGGATCCTGCTATTGTCATACATATACTTACCAAGGCAGGGCTTTCTATTAGCGAAGTTGATGCCATGCTTAACAAGCACAGCGGGCTTGACGGGATATCCGGTATAAGCAATGATATGAGAGAGATTATGCAGGAAGTGGATAGGGGTAATAAAAGGGCGCAGCTGGCCCTTGATATCTTTACATATAGGCTGAAAAAATATATTGCCGCATATGCGGGTGCCATGGGTGGTGTAGATGCTATAGTGTTCACGGCCGGTATAGGGGAGAATGTTCCGAGGGTTAGAGAGCAGAGCTGTTCAGGTCTGGAATTTATGGGTATAAAAATAGATAAAGAAAAGAACAATGAAACTATAAGTAAACAGGGGGAAATAGGAGACAGTTCCTTTAAGGTCAGGATTTTCTGCATCCCGACCAATGAGGAGCTCATTATTGCCCGGGATACCGCAAGTATAATAAAGCAAATGGAGGCATAAGGTGTTTGAGATTCTAGACAACAGGGAACTGGCTCCGGGTATAAAGCTTATGGAGGTTAAAGCTCCCCAGATCGTTGCAAAGATAAAGCCTGGTCAGTTCGTAGTCCTTCGCATAAGGGAAAAAGGGGAGAGGATACCTCTTACCGTGGCCTCAAAGCATGATGATAAGGGAACATTGGATATCATATACCAGGAAGTGGGAAAGACGACTGAGGAACTGGGGACACTAAAAAGCGGAGACTCTTTAATGGATCTTGTGGGGCCCTTGGGTAAGCCGGGTCATGTGAAAAAATACGGTACGGTAGTTCTTATTGGCGGAGGCGTGGGAATAGCCACGCTTTTTCCATATATAAAGGCTTTCAAGGAAGCAGGAAATAAAGTCATCTCGGTACTGGGTGCCAGGACCAAGGAACTGCTTGTCTTGGAAGATGATATAAAGAAGCTAAGCGATGAGTGCCATATTTCCACGGATGACGGAAGCTATGGTAGAAAAGGCTTTGTTACTGATGTGCTTAAGGATCTGTTAAAGGATAAAATCGACCTTGTACTTTCTATAGGACCTCTCCCAATGATGAAGGCTGTCAACGGTGTTACTAAACCAGAGGGTATTCTTACATGGGTTTCTCTTAATACTATTATGCTTGACGGTACGGGAATGTGCGGGAGTTGCAGGCTGACTGTAGATGGTAAGGTAAAGTTTGCCTGTGTTGACGGGCCTGAGTTTGAAGCGGATAAAGTTGATTTTGATGAGCTTATGCTGCGAAATAACAGATTTGCCAGGGAAGAAGCTCTTTCGCTTAATGAATACCACAAGAAGTGCATTGATGTGTGATATATATAAAATGATATATAGATATATAAATATGTATAGGGAGATATAACTTGGAAGATAGGAATAAGATGCCTCAAAGAGAGGCCAAAGAGAGGATAAAGGATTTCGAGGAAGTCAATTTCGGTTATAACAAGGAGCATGCCATAAGTGAGGCGAAAAGATGCATACAATGCAAAAAGCCTTTATGCATGGAAGGGTGCCCTGTTGAGATAAATATACCAGAAATGATAAAGCATATAGCCCAGGAAGATTTTCTACAGGCTGTGATTACTGCCAAGGATAAGAATTCACTACCGGCCATCTGCGGGAGGGTATGTCCCCAGGAAACGCAGTGTGAAAAATTCTGTATACTTGGAAAAAAGGGAAAACCTGTTGCAATAGGGCATCTTGAGCGATTTGTGGCGGATTGGGGAGCTGATCAGGGGCAGGATACAATATCAGACACTTCTCCAGGTAAAAAAGGAGCAAAGATAGCTGTTGTAGGCTCTGGACCGGCCGGACTTACATGTGCGGCTAATCTTGCAAAAATGGGTTATCAGGCAACTATATTCGAATCCCTCTCAGATGCGGGTGGAGTGCTTCGCTATGGAATTCCGGCATTCAGACTTTCCAGGGATGTTGTCGACAGGGAAATAGAGTATGTGAAAGAGCTTGGTGTTAGAATAGATGTAAATATGCTTATAGGCCAGATTAAGAGCATAAATGATCTCTTCGATGAGGGATACAAGGCTATATTTATAGGAACGGGCGCCGGTTTGCCGAGGTTTATGGATATACCAGGAGAGAACCTTAACGGTGTATATTCGGCGAATGAATTCCTTACAAGGATAAACCTTCTTAAGGCATACAGGTTCCCGGAGTATGATACTCCTGTTACCTGTGGCAGGAAGGTCGCAGTTATAGGGGCGGGTAATGTGGCTGTGGACTCGGCGAGAAGTGCTCTAAGGCTTGGGGCCGAAGAGGTCTCTATAGTATATAGGAGAAGCAAGCGGGAGATGCCGGCTAGGGATGAGGAGATAGAGCATGCAAAAGAGGAAGGCGTAAAATTCCATCTGCTGACCCTACCTGTTGAGATATATTCAAACGGCAAGGGAAGCATCAGAGGTATGAGGTGCATAAAGATGGAACTGGGAGAGCCTGATGATAGCGGGAGAAGAAGGCCTGTTCCGGTCAAGGGCTCTGATTTTGATATGGATGTTGATACGCTAGTAGTGGCGATAGGGCAGAATCCTAACCCGCTTCTACCGGCACTTACACCTGATCTGGAAATTGGCAGGTGGGGTAATGTCGTAATAGATCCTGATACGATGAAAACAAGCATAAAGGGTGTATTTGCAGGGGGAGATATAGCTACAGGTGCTGCTACCGTCATAGAAGCCATGGGAGCCGGAAAGCACGCGGCAAGATCTATACACGAATTCCTTAAAAAAAGAGCCTGAAAAGTTTTTTATTTTTTTCTTGACAAGTTTTTGAATATATGGTATAAGTAAAACATCATAACCTTGAGAAGCAGTTGTAGTTGAATAGGAATCTATAGGCTACAGGAGCACTATGATGTCCCTGTGGCTTTTTTTGTTTGTTGAAAAACATAGAATCGTATAGTACTGATAAAAAATGCCCCGAGACAGGCAACATCAGTATGCGCATCAGCAGAGGGACAGTTTTTTTTGGGCCCTTGACAAATCACAAAAAGCATGCTATACTTAGTTCAAAGGCCGGAGCAGGAAGTTCTTTAACAAAGCAGAACATTTCCCTAGTACAACTCTCCGAAAAGGCAAACCCTGAGTAATCAGGGGACGCAAAACTACGGGACCTAAAGTAAGGTTAGCCGAGTTATCGATAACCAATCGATAAATTCGGCTTTTTTTTGTTTTAAATCGTGGAGCATAATTTACAATGGAAGGAGGTGAATATAGAAATGAAGAAGAGCTTAGTAATAGCAATATCAATAGCTTTAATGTTGGTTTTTGGTACAACAGCAGCAATAGCTGATACGGTTGCTTATGACTTTGAAGGTAGTGATCAGGGATGGGTAGTTGATACTAGCGCTTTCTATGGTGCTAACATCAAGTCATTAACCCCGTCTTCAGCTCAGTCACAGGGCGGTACAGGATCAATCGCGGTAGCTGTGGACGTTGATGAGAAGAAGCCACTGGCAACACCACCCTACATTAGTGATGTTATAAATGTAGGACCTTCTCCGGCAGCGAATCTTACGGGCTACACAAGTGTAAGGGCATATATCTATGTTCCTGCTAACAGCGTCATCTTGGATACGAATCCGCTTAACATGAGTGTTTACGTAAAGACTGGTACACTGTGGAAGTACTTTACAACCAACACGGACCAGACAGTGAATATCGATTCCAGTAACTTCGGAACTTGGGTACCTGTTGAGATCAACCTTTCATTAGCTCAGGACGATACAGGACTTGACGGACAGATAGTTACCGATATTAACGATGTTAAGGAATTCGGTGTATCTTATTCTGGTTGCGGTGTCGCTACTGGTGATGGAAACACAGCTACAGCTGATATCACCACATATGTGGACAGCATTACTTACATAGGCGCGGCAGCTTCCACAGATATCACGGTTACGGTTCAGGGTGTGACTCTGGGAGTTTCAATCACAGGAACTGTTGATTTTGGTAATGTTCAGATGGGTTCACAGACTGTTTCCACAAACGCATTGGTTGTGACCAACACTGGTTCTACTGCTGAGACATTCTCTCTTAGCCTGGTTAACCCGTCAGTTTGGACGGCGGTTAATACCACACCGGGTAATGAGACCTATGTTCTTGGTGCTATCTTCAACACAGGAGGCCCAGCGATCGCTAACTTCATCGCACCTGAGGATTCAGTTATAGATCTTCCAAGGCAGTGCACCAGCACTGTTTTTGCAGGAAATGCAACTGGTACATTTGTTCCTATGGGAGTATCGAAGGATCTCTGGTTACTGTTCAAAGCACCTGTTCAGACGAGTTCAACCACGCAGCAGAGCATCAGGTTAATCGTCAGCGCAGAGCAGTCTTAATGAGTGATATAGTTACTGTTTCCTCCTGGCTTTTTGCCAGGGGGAACAGTAACTAAAAGGAAAAATGGAGATGAAAACAAAATGAATAAAAAGGAACACAAACACAACTTAATAATGAAAATAACCAAACTCCTGATTATAACGGCCTTATTGGGATATACTAATATTCTCCCTATTATGTCTTTAGTCAAAAATGCGGAGGCAGCGGGGCTTAGTAGCTCTACGCCCAAAATTTATGTAACTAACCTTGAAATCGGAAATACTTACCGTTTAAGCACACAGACAAACGGTATTTTTATAAAGGTTACTAATACAGATCCTATTACAACGGACCTCGGAGTTCACATACTAGGAGACTATTGGGCGAGTGAAGCAAGCGAAGGATACGATCCTCTTCCAGATGCTCAAACTTCATGGATTACACCGGATCCTGATAGTTTCACAGCTGTTGGATATAATGAAACGGTAGATGTCGATTTAGAAATTACCATTCCAGATGACCCACAGTATGCCGGAAAGCAATATTACTGTGGTGTATGGGTTGTGCAGGAAAACTTTGCCGGTTTTGCAGGAGCCGGAGTTATAGCTAAGCTATATTTCAATATAATATCCGGTGGTCCTTCCCAGGATGCTCCAACCAATGTTAACGTGGTCGATGCCACAACTGGCGGAAAGCTCAATCTCTCATGGGTCAATCCGGCAAGTCTCGATCATATACATGTCTATCGCTCCACTACAGCGGGTTCAACAGGGACTCTCGTTCATGACAATATTACCGGAGAAACACTTTCTGATACAGGTTTAACTAACGGTACCACATACTACTACGTGGTAAGGGCTATGAACTCCTCCGGGACAGAATCAACTAATAACGATCAGTACAGCGGTGTTCCTACCGGAACGGGCGATGCTGCACCACCTGAAATCGCCGGTACACCATCTGTTGAGAATAAGATTCTGCTTCCTAACAAGCAGTTCAGGGTGGATGCACTTATAAGCGATAACGTACAAGTAACCTCAGCTACCGTGTATTACAGGAAAGCCGGGGACACTTCTTACAGCAACGCGTCATTTAGCCCTGCTCCTGACGGTTCTTCAAGTTACAGCGGCAGTGCGTACATTCCTTCAGATATAGTTACCACGGCTGGTTTTGAATACTATCTGGAAGCTTCTGATGGACTTAATAGCGGCTATGTTGGTTCATCAAGCAATCCTGAAGAGGTATTAAATGTTGGTAAGGCTACAATAGCGGTTTACGGGATAAGCAATGATCTTACAGTTGTAAACAGTGAGACATGGGAAACCGTAGCATCTATGAGTATTCCTGCCAACGCTCTCAGCCGTCAGACAGAGATAAGGGTCACACAGCTTGATCCTGTTAGTTTATACACGAATAACAGCGATCTGACCAAGAGTGACACGCCTGTTCTGGCTTACGAGCTTGAACCTCACGGCACGCAGTTCAACAAGCCTATAAACATCACAATGTACTATAATGATATTGATTCAGACGGAGTTGTTGACGCGACTAATGTTGCAGAAGACGGGCTCGCGATGTTCTTCTATGACGGACAGACCTGGAGATACATACGAAGTTCAGTGGATGTTGCTAACAATAAGGTAACAGCGACAGTTGATCATTTTACAACGTTCGCCCTGTTCCCGGCAAGGCTGCTTGCGGCCTCAGATTACAGGCCTGCACGCAAGATCATCACGCCTAACGGCGACGGGACCAATGACGAGGCACTGTTCACGGGCTTAACCTCAGAAATCAAGATATTTGATGTCACGGGTAAGCTTATAAGGACCGTCTCAGCTAGTACAGGGAAATGGGACGGTAAGGATGATGATGGTGATGTTGCCAGAAACGGCGTCTACATATACCAGTACAAATATGATGGCACATTAATAAGCGGCACTATAGCCGTTGCTAAGTAAGATAAGGAGATGATTTTAATGAAAAAGGGTTTGATTTTAGGATTAGCGGTGATGATGCTAACAGGATATACAACCTTATCCTATGGTGCTTTCAAGGACAGCGGATGGGGAACAAGGCCTGCTGGTATGGGCGGAGCATTCGTTGCTATAGCAGATGACGCCAATTCACCCATGTGGAATCCTGCCGGTATAAGCCAGATAGACTGGCATGAGGGAAGCTTCATGTATGCAAAGCTTTATACGGGTTTGGACAATGTGGATATGGGACTTAATTACCTCTCATATGCACAGCCGGTGTCCAATATCGGTCATTTTGGAATAAACTGGGCCAACTTCACCACGGCCAGTCTTTATAAAGAAGATACGATAGCAATCACTTATGCCAGGAAAATAAGCGACATAGTGGCTGCGGGTATAAACATTAAATACCTGAGTAACCAGTACACGCTTGACAGTTATGCAAAGGATGATCCGGTATTTTCAGATGCCAAGGGTAAAAGTGTTGTTACTGTTGATTTGGGAGTGCTTGTAAAAGCCACCAAGAAGTTAAATGCCGGGCTGAGCATAAAGAACCTGACACAGCCTGATATAGGACTAAAGAGCAAGGATGTTGTTCCAATGGAAACCAAGGCAGGGGTATCCTACAAGGTTAACGATAAGGTTCTCACAGCACTTGACGTGACATCCCGCGATGATGATTTTAATGTTCACATAGGTGGTGAAAGCTGGTTTGCGGATGATGTCATAGGTATACGCGCCGGAGGGAATATGAAAGAGCTTAGTTTCGGGTTCAGTGTGATGCCGAAGCTCGTTGACACAGCGGATTTCCAGATAGATTATTCCCTGATATGGCCGCTTACCATAGAAGAGACCAGTGGAACGCACAGGGTGTCTTTTACAACAATGTTTTAATGTATAAGCAAATAGGGAGAGCAATTAAATATTTTACGTCAGGTAGATCTCTTTTTAAGGGACAAAAGCAGGGATTACCTATAATGCCGAGAATATAATTGTTCTCGGCATTTTAATAAAAATCACACGATAGGGAAGGCGATACGATGAAGAAGGCACTGTTACTATTTCTGCTAATAACTTTTACCTGTTATCCTTTAATTGCAGATGCTGACCTGGATTTCAAAGGCTTAGCATATATGTCCCGTGAATATGAAAGCACACTTAATGACCCGGATGGTTTCATCCGCAACAATTCCGATGAGTCCTTGGAAAACATGAGTTTTACAGGGGCTAATTATGTTGCGCTCATCGTGACTCAGTATATGAGCGGTCAGACAACAAGCTCTGTATATTCCAAGCCTACTAGGACTCCGACTGATGTTGCAATAGCACATGCCATTGACAAGGCTCACGAGCTTGGCATGAATGTCATGATGAAGATGCATATAGATGTTGAAGACGGTACATGGAGGGGAGATATAACTCCGAGCGATACTAATGCGTGGTTTAACAGCTATAACACTGCTATAGTGCATTACGCACAGATAGCCCAGGCACATTACCAGCCAGGGGATGTTGTATGTGTAGGCACAGAGCTAAGAAGTATGAGCAGGGACTATGATTCTAACTGGACTGCTATCATAAATAATTTACAACTGAGTTTCAGCGGTGAGCTGACATATGCCGCGAACTGGGATGAATACACAGACGTTTCTTTCTGGGACGAGCTTGATTATGCAGGTATAGACGCGTACTTTGCGCTTAGTGACCTGCAGGACCCATCACTTCAGAACCTTCTTGACGGATGGCTCTATTATGACGGTAACGCAAGATATGTTAATGGACCGCGACAGTGGGTGAATGAAATTGAAGCATGGCAGTCAAGTATAAACAAGCCTGTCATATTCACAGAAATAGGATACCGCTCCAAGGACCAGGCTGCAATGGAGCCATGGGACTGGGAGAACGGTGCGGTATATAACGGGGAATTGCAGGCCCGATGTTATGAAGCAGCTTTTTTAACCTTCAAGGACAGGACATGGTTTAAGGGACTGTTCTTCTGGAGCTGGTTCACAGGACCTGATGCGGGACATTTCGGGGAGACTCTTTATACCCCCCAGAATAAACCAGCCGAGAACACGCTAACAATATATTATGAAGGCGGAAAATCCTATACCTACGATTTTGAAGACGGGACAACTCAGGGCTGGTTCAACGATACAAGCATAGATTTTATGGGTAATTTGGGTCTTCCCTATAACGCTACGGACCAGGTTCACAGGATGTATCGCTCCCTGGCGTTTCCTTTAAATCTTGATGATAAGCATGATGCAGGCACACCGGGGAATTCTATAGATGACTATATTAACGATGTAGGTTACGTGAGACCTGTTCATCTCAACCTCACAGGCTATAATGGTATACGCTGTTATGTGTATATCCCGACAACAGCAAATATTTCTGATACGAAGCCCGCGGTTGGAAGCATATACGTTAAAACGGGTGACGGGTGGGTATGGTATGAGAGTAATTATGCGAAAAACATCACGCTTGGCGACTGGACTGAGGTAACACTGAATCTTTCACTTGCTAAGAACCAGGCAGGGACGCTTAACCAGCCTGTGAGTGATGTTGACGATATAAAGGAACTCGGAGTACATATATCAGGAGCGGGTGATGGCAGTGGAACTACAATCCTTTATGTTGACAGTGTTGAATATGAAGGGACCAGTTCGGCCGCTATTATCACTGTTACGGTGGAAGGTGTTACCATAGGTGTTAGCATAACAGGAAGTTATGATTTTGGCCTGATGCAGATGGGAGACCAGAAAGTTTCTGATAGTCCACTGGTCGTGACAAATACGGGAACAGCTGCGGAAACGTATGCGATGTATCTGATGAACCCGCCGACCTGGACAGCGGTGGATACCAATGCTGGAAATGAGACTTACGTGCTGGGAGCTGTATTTAATTCCGGTCAGCCTGCTATAGCGAATTTCGGCACTCCTGATGACAGTGTTCTCGCAACTCCGAAGCAGTGTGACAGTGCTGTTTTCGCTGGCAATCAGACAGGTGTATTTGTGCCTGCTGGTATAACAAGGGACCTTTGGCTTTTGTTCAAAGCGCCTGTCATGACCGCTTCTCAGGTAGAGCAGCGTATAAGACTGATAATAAGCGCGGAAGCGTCCTAATAAAAACTTGAAAAAAAAGAGTAATTTAGAATATATCATTTGCACAGGAGCTCTGTTTGACGGGGAACCAGTGAGGTTCCCTTTATATAATCCTTAAAAGGAGCCCAAAAGGGCACGAATGGAGGATAAAGGTGAAATTAAACATGAAGCGCAGGAGTTTTGTTTATCTGTTTTTTTTATTAATTACTGTATTCTGCGTTAAGAATGTTTTTGCGGGTGCTGGATTGTCCACATCATGGGGTGAGGTGGTTATCCGCAACATCCATGTCGGGCAGACCTACAGTGTGCAGGAATCAAGCAATTTGCTCTTTAAGCTGACAAATACCGGGGACCAGGATGCAAACATACGCATAGAGGTCATATCTCCGACAAGCGATAATCTCAAGGAAAGTTATGAATCCATCCCTGATGTTGCATGGGTTAGTCTTGATAAGTATAGATTCCTGGCAAAACCGGGTGAGACCGTGGAAACCGATGTAAAGATATCCATCCCGGATGATCCCGAGTACCTTAATAAGAAGTATCAAGTATATCTTTTTGCTTATACGATAGAGTCTCCCGGATTTATGGGTGTGGGGCTTAGGAGCAGATTGCTGCTTCATACAGCAGCCCTTAGACCTACAAGGACTGTCAAGATAGTAGCGCCTCCAAAAGGCAACCTTGATTTCAAGGTTCATCCTTACGAGGTGCATCTAGAGGATATCAAGATTAGCAAGAAATACGATGTGGGCAAAGTTGCAGACAAAGCATTTGAAATTGTGAATTTCTCTGATAGTGAGGAGTCATATATAATAAAGAGTCTTGATCCCAATCAGATACTGACAAGCTTGCCCGGAGGGTTTGAACCCGCTCCTGACGCAGGATTTATCTCGTTTAAGGAAGATCAGCTCAGCATTAAATCAAAAGGCAGCGAAAACCCAAAAATCTATTTAAGGATTCCCAAAGAGGACAAGTATAAGGGTAAGAAATACGTATTTGTCATTTATACAGAGAAAATGAACCAGGGAAAACCCATGGGAGTTTACAACAGGATATACGTCACTACAAAACAATAAGAGGAACAAGGGGCCGATGAAGTATATTTTTATTTTTGTTACATGTTTGACACTTATATTTTCTACGCTGGGTGCAGATGCTGCGGTTACGCTCTTTGATTTTGAGGACGGCACGACCCAAGGGTGGGAGAACGATATCACTGAGTATTTTGTGGATAATCTTGGTGAGCCTTCCACCAGTATGGACGAGGCCTACGAAGGATCCTATTCGCTGGTATATCCGCTAGATCTAAATGTTAAACATCTTCCTTATAATGTTATAAATGATCTTGCGTTTGTCAGGTTTCCCTCAACGATGGATTTTACAAAGGGTGATGGTATGGCAGTGTATGTATACATACCGGGTAATGCCAATATAAGCGGGGCTACTCCGGCTACGGCTAGTGTATATATAAAGACAGGTGAGAATTGGGCGTGGTTTGAAAGCAATGAATCTGAGAATATTGTTCCCGGAGTTTGGGTGAAAACAGAGATTGATTTTTCCTTAAGCAGGGACGCATCCAGCACTATGAACCAGCAAGTTGCGGATCTTGATGAAGTACATGAGGTAGGAGTACATCTTTCAGGGGCGCAGATCTCCGGGGGTCAGACCAGTTTCTATGTTGACATGTTTGAAGTCCAGGGTGCACTGGTTATGACGGATGTAACTGTTACGGTCGAAGGTGTTTTAACTTCAGTCAGGCTTTCCGGTTCCATAGATTTCGGCAGTGTAGGGCTTGGCGAGGAAGCTGTTTCAGATGAGCCTCTCATAATTGAAAATATAGGCAATCTGCCTCTTACTATTTCTTTGAGTATCATTGACCCTGAAGGATGGACTTCAGTTAATACCTTCCCGGGGTACAATACGTATGTTTTAAACAGCATTTTCAATAGTTTACAGGCTCAGCACGAGGATTTTAACGAGGAACAGCATGCACTTGCCGTTGCCCCGCGCAGGTCAAGCACGGTGGTATTCGCGGGGAATCAGAACGGCATAAACGTCCAGCCCGGTGAAGTTCGGTCTTTATGGTTTGAGTTCAGGGCCCCGGAAGGAACGAATGTCGCAACCCAGCAGAGGATAAAGCTGATAGTATCGATTGAAGTAGCGGATGAATATACCCTGGGTATATCAGTAAATTCAAAAAGTTATAATTTCGGTCCTCTGTCAGTGGGTACAACGGCTGTTTCCAGTGCACCTGTTGCCATTACCAATACGGGTACGGTCTCACAGACTTACTGGATGAGGTTAATAGAACCTCAGAACTGGACTCATTCACAGAAGGTACCTGGAAATAATGTATATGTTCTTAACGCGGCATTTGATACTGACGGGGACGTTAACTGGGAAAACGTCCAGCACGCGCTTGGCACGAGTCTGATGTCATGCGACCAGACGAAGTTCTCGGGCGACAGCTCGGGTTCGGGAGTCCCGGTGGGAAACCAAAGGGACCTCTGGTTTCAGATAAAAATGCCTATTAACACCTCGGACGCAAGTCCGCAGAATATAAGAGTAGTATTTGTAGCTTCACAATCTTAATATTTGAACAATGATATTCCGAAAAGGCAAATCTGTTGTAAGACAGAGACGCAAAGCCACAGTCCGCATTAAGCGGAGGCTGGGTTACCGATAACGTGATTCGCAAATGGGGGCGGCGGACTACACACTTAATTCCTCATAATGCCGAGGATATAATCATTGTTCTTGGTATTTTTTTACCCTGAAAAGGCACAAGGAGCATGAGACTCAAGAAAGAGGTGAGTGGTAATGAGTAACAAAAGTACAAGAGGTAAATTCTTCAAAAGGACGATTATCGCACTCAGTGTGATGACGATTGTTCTTGTCCAGGCTGTGGTGGTTTTTGCGGGGTTTGTGCAGAGGCAGGGAACGCAGTTCTCCCTGGATGGTAGCACCTTCTATTTTGCCGGTACAAACTGCTATGACCTTTTCACATACGGTGATGGCGGGGACTACACCGATCCCGATCTTATAGAAAACCAGTTTATGGACAAGGCACGAATAGATGCTCATATGGAAGTCATGCAGAGAAACGGCGTTAAAGTCGTGAGACTATGGGGATTCAGCCACGAAATATGGCATGGTTTTGAGCCCAGTGAAGGAACGTATTATGAGCCTGAATTCATGCTTTTTGATTACCTTCTGCAATCCGCAGAAGCCCATGATTTAAAGCTTTGGGTAGTTCTGGAGAACTACTGGGATGCATACGGCGGAATTGACCAGCGTCTGCAGTGGGAAGGCCTTCCGAGCGGAACGCATGCTGCCAGAACAGCGTTCTTCAGGGATGCCGGATGTAAAGAGCAGTACAAAAACTATGCAAATAATTTTGTAAACAGGGTCAACCATTATGACGGGGTGGCATATAAAGATGATCCGACTATATTCGCATGGGAGCTTATGAATGAACCCAGGTACCAGGATGGAGGAGAGGATAGTACTGGTATAACGCTTCGCGCATGGGTTGACGAGATGGCTTCATACATAAAGAATTTAGACCCGAATCACATGGTAAGCACTGGCCTTGAAGGACACGGTCTTGCCTATAATTTCGGTGGGGATGAAGGGAACCCGTTCATATACATCCATCAGTCTCCGTATATTGACTTTACCTCGGCCCATCCGTATCCAACGGAGCACTGGGCAGATCTCAGTCTTGAGGAAACGCTGGACCTTATAAGCCAGTGGATATCCGATTCGCATAATATCGTGGGCAAACCCTTCGTCATGGGCGAGCACAACGTCCATACATACCAGGTTGACAGGAGTGTCTGGTGGCAGGCAATGTACGACCGATTCTATGATGAGAGGGGAGACGGAGACTGCTTCTGGTGGTTAGAGGACACTCAGGTTGACGGGAATTTCGGAGTAAGAGACGGCGATGCCGCGCTGGATGTCTTTAAGGCGCATTCAGACCGCATGGCAGCTCTTAACGGTCCAGTCAACGGTTCACCTGCTACACCCGCAGAACCAACAGGGCCGACAGCAGGAGATTTAGATGTTTCCTATAGCTACTCAGCTACTACGACAGACCCTGATGGTGATAATATAAGGTACACATTTGACTGGGATGACGGGACGAGTACAACCACGGGTTATGTCACCTCCGGGACTACAGGGAATGCTTCTCATTCCTGGAATACAGCAAGAACATATAACGTGAAAGTAAAGGCAGAGGATGTACACGGTGCCTCAAGTGGCTGGAGTGCTTCCCATGCTGTTGTTATAGGCGGAGGGGATGTCACGCCTCCTGCAGCGCCTTCGAACGTGAGTGTTACGGATGCCGAGATAGGCGGACGTCTTGATATAAGCTGGACCAACCCGACTGACGCTGATTTTGCTCATATCCATATCTACCGTTCAACTATATCAGGACAGCTCGGAAGCCTGGTTTTTGACAACTTAACAGTCTCAAGCCAAACAGATGCGGGCCTTACCAATGGAACTGCCTATTATTATACGCTGCGCAGTATTGATACATCAAACAATGAGTCAACAAATACCGATCAGTACAGCGGAGTTCCTTCCGGTGTGCCGGCGTTATATGATTTTGAAAACGGTACGACTCAAAACTGGGTAAATGATACTACTATCTATTTTTCAAATAACCTTGGAACACCTTCTAATTCAAGTGCACAGGCACAGAAGGGAAGCCATTCACTATCGTATCCCCTTAACCTTAACGAAAAGGATCCGACATACGGCGTAATAAATGACGCTGGATTCGTAAATCCTAACCCGGCACAAAATCTTTCTTCTGATGACGGGATAACGATATATGTGATGATACCTTCAGATGCCAGTATAACAGTTGACAAACCGGCAAAAGGCAGTGTTTATATAAAAACAGGCTCAAGCTGGAACTGGTTTGAGAGTGATAGTGCAGAACCGCTGACACTTGGAGTATGGAATCCTATAAGTATAGATTTCAGCTCTGCCCGAAACGGGAACGGTGACACGGGTCAGACTGTGACTAATTTAACTGATGTAAGGGAAATAGGTGTGCATGTGACCGGAGCCAGCACGGCCAGCGGTTCAACAACGCTTTATGTTGATAGTGTAAAGGCTGCGCTTGAGACAAGTCCGAACAATGCACCTAATGTTCCTGCGACACCTTCGGGACCGACGTCCCTTGCGGTTGCCACCAATTACACTTATTCCACATCATCAACAGATCCTGACGCAGACAGCATTGCCTATGTCTTTGACTGGAATGACGGTACTACGACTACCACGGGGTATGTTGCCTCGGGTACTTCCGAGAACGCATCTCATTCATGGACTACTCCCGGTAATTATAACATCCGGGCAAAGGCCAGGGATATAAAGGGAATGGAGAGTACTTGGAGCAGTGTACTGGCAGTAACTGTCCAGGGAGACTCAACGCCTCCGGCAGCACCTTCGAACATTCAGGTCTTAAATCCTGAGGTAGGCGGTCGTCTTGATATATCATGGACCAACCCGGCTGATGCTGATTTTGCTCATATCCATATCTACCGTTCAACGGTATCAGGACAAATCGGAAGCCTCATACATGACAATGTGACTGGAACTTCTATCAGTGATACAGGTCTTACCAATGGTACACTTTATTACTATACACTCAGAAGTGTTGATACCAGCGCCAATGAGTCAACAAACACAGATCAGCATAGTGGTACGCCTACCAGTGATGTAACGCCTCCGACAGCGCCTGCGAATATACAGATAGCTGATCCTGCGATAGGAACAGCTCTTGACATATCATGGACTAACCCGAGTGATGCTGATTTCGCACATATTCACATCTACCGTTCAACGGTATCAGGACAGCTCGGAAGCCTTGTGCATGATAATGTAACGGCAACAAGCAAGCAGGATACGGGATTAACGCAAGATATTACTTACTATTACACACTTAGAAGTGTTGATACAACGGGTAGTGAATCGACTAATACCGATCAGTACTCTGGAACACCTACACTTCTGGTCAATCTCGCGCTTCACAAAGCTGCAGTCTCATCTTCCAATGACGGGTTTGCAGGTCCTGCTTCAGATGTTACCGACGGAAATACACAAACGCGATGGGCCAGTGCCTGGAGTGATCCACAGTGGATATATGTTGATTTAGAAGCGACATACTCCATAGACCAGGTAGTCTTGAATTGGGAATCTGCATACGGGCGTGCATACAATATAGATATTTCCTACGATGCTTCTAACTGGACTTCAGTTTATTCTACAACTAGCGGAAACGGAGGAGTGGATACAATTACATTTACTCCAACGGATGCTCGATATGTGAGGATGTACGGAACACAGAGAGCAACAGAGTGGGGGTATTCACTCTGGGAGTTCGAGGTTTATGGTTCTACTGATCCTGACACGACGCCTCCTGCACCGCCTTCTAACGTACAGGTTGTTGACGCTGCCTCAGGTTCTCAGCTAAATATATCGTGGACTAACCCGACAGACGCTGATTTCGCGCACATCCACATATATCGTTCAACAGTGTCAGGACAAATAGGAAGCCTGGTTCATGACAATGTGACGGGAACGAGCAAACAGGATACAGGACTTACAAATGGGACAGCATATTACTACACAGTAAGAAGTGTTGATAATAGCAATAACGAGTCGGCGAATACCGATCAGTACAGCGGTATACCGACCGGAACGGATACAACGCCTCCTGCAGCGCCTACCAATATTGTGGTAAGTGATCCTGAAACAGGAAATGCTCTGGATGTTTCATGGACTAACCCGACAGACGCTGATTTCGCTCATATCCATATCTACCGCTCAACAGTATCGGGACAGCTCGGAAACCTTGTGTATGACAATGTAACGGGAACAAGCCTTCAGGATACAGGGCTTACGACCGATACAGTGTATTACTATACATTAAAAGCTGTTGATACGACTGGTAACGAATCAACTAATGCAGACCAGTATTCAGGCACACCGACCACACCGAGTGTGGATGTGAACCTGGCGCTTGGCAAGAATGCCTATGCGTCCAGTCAGGATGGAAGCGCCGGTTCGCCTTCATATGTGACAGATGGAAATATGAAAACCCGCTGGTCAAGCTCATATAATGATAATGAGTGGATTTATATTGACCTCTCAAGCCAGAAGATGATCAATAAGGTTATGCTCTTCTGGGAGAAGGCCTATGGAAGGGCATACGAAATTCAGATTTCAAACGATGCCAGCAACTGGAACACGGTATACATAACCGATCAGGGAGATGGCGATAGTGACGAGGTGTTATTCACCAGGACAAGTGCCCGTTATGTGAGAATGCAAGGTGTTGAGCGCGGAACGAAGTGGGGTTATTCACTCTGGGAGTTCGAGATTTATAATGCATCGAGTGATGACACAACGCCTCCAGGGCCTCCCGTTAATGTACAGGTTACTGATCCGGGGGTAGGTGGAGAATTAAGTATCTCCTGGACGAATCCGAACAATCCTGATTTTAGTCATATACATATTTATCGTTCCACGGTTTCAGGGGAAATAGGTAATATGGTCTATGATAATGTAATGGCAACAAGCTTACAGGATACAGGATTAACAAATGATGTTGTGTATTATTACACACTCAGAAGCGTGGATACAAATGCTAATGAGTCAACAAACAGTGACCAGCATTCAGGTACTCCAACTATACCCGTCAATCTTGCTCTGGGCAAAGAAGCTTTTGCCTCCAGCAATGACGGCTACGCAGGTCCTGCTTCCAATGTATGTGACGGGAATATGGGCACCAGGTGGGCGAGCGAATGGGGTAATAACCACTCGATATATATTGATCTTGGTGCGCAGTATGACTTTGACAAGGTTGTATTGTACTGGGAGACCGCCTACGGTAAAACATATCGTATAGATGTGTCAAATGATGCGAGCAGCTGGACGACCGTGTTTAGAACTACCGCGGGTGATGGCGGTAAAGATGAAATTACCTTCGCTGCCACTAGCGCCAGGTACGTTAAGATGTATGGTGAGCGCAAAGCCACCAACTGGGGCTTCTCTATATGGGAATTCGAAGTATACAATACTTCCTCCTCACAGGCATCAATCGCTCAGGATTCCAAGGATGTGAGCTTCAATGAAGTTTACAGCTACCCGAATCCTGCAAAGCGCATCAATCCTACTATACACATTGATACAACGGTCTCGGTTGATACCATAGAGATCTCGATATATGACATCGCCGGGGATTTAGTGCATTCAGCAAACCTGGATGGCTCAAGCATCTCTATCGGTGGAAACAGTGTGTATGAGTACACGTGGGATGTATCCAATGTCGCAAGCGGTATATATGTTTACAGGATTAGGACAGAGCAGACGACAGTGGTAAAGAAAATCGCGGTGATAAAATAATGAAGTATATGATGAGGAAGGGGATGGTTAGTATGAAAATGAAAAATAAGGCTGTGGTTTACGCTCTGGGACTGCTAATGGTGATGGCTGTCGCGATTAATGCGAGTGCTACTGAAAACAGCGGCGCGGCATTTCTAAAGATAGGCGTAGGTGCGCGTCCGATAGGTATGGGCGGTGCTTTCGTGGCACTGGCTAATGACGCTAACGCCGTTTTTTGGAATCCGGCTGGTATAAGCCAGTTAAAAAGTCAGCAGATAGGTGCGATGCATACACAGTGGATATCGGACATTACTTATGATTATGTGGGTTATGTCAGTCCTGTGGGAAAGGGAGCAATCGGTATAAGCGGTGTTTATCTTTCCTCGGGCAGTATGGACAGAAGGGGTTCAGGCGGTGAGGCGCTCGGAAGTTTTGGTGCCTATGATACATCAGTGGCTCTTTCATATGCGAGACAACTTACCGGGGTAGTGCATATGGGTATTAATGTAAAATTGATACAGCAGAGCATAGAGGATGAGACAGCCAATGGCTTCGCGGTAGATATAGGTCAGATGTATATGCTTCCTGTTTCAGGTCTTTCCGCTGGTATTGCGGTACAGAATATAGGCCCCCAGATGAAGTTCATCGAGGAACCTTTTTCTTTACCGCTTACGGTTACGGCGGGAGTAGGGTATAAAATGCTGGGGGGTCTGACTTTAGGAATGGATGTAAAGCATCAGGTTGTTGACAGTATAACAAGTATCAGCGTGGGAACAGAGTACTTCCCGGTGAGCATGCTTGCATTACGCGCGGGATATCTTGCTAAGATGCTTAAATCAACAGATGATTTTGGTAGCGTAGCCGGACAGGATACCAACATGGCTAGTTTGACAGGACTTGGCGCAGGCGTTGGTTTCAAGCTTGGTTCCACATCTGTAGATTATGCGTTTGTACCCTATGGGGATCTTGGAAATACACACAGAATTTCGATTCTGGCAAGCTTTTAATAGATAGAATTTAATAACATAAGGAGCACAAAGGTACTTAAATGAGCATAATGAAAACTAACTTAAAAACTTTATTGGTAGTTTCGCTTGTAATTCTTTGTCAGGTTTGTTTCTCTGGGATTCTTTTTGCGGATACAACCCTTTATAACTTTGAGATAGGCGATCAGAACTGGACTCACCAGACATATGTTGACAGCCAGGCATGCACTTCTGTAGCACAGACCAGTGCAGAGAGCCAGACAGGGGCATATTCCCTGCAGATGAACATGAGCCTTATAGGAGGACATGCCAATAACAGCAAGGGGGAGGCCTATGTTGACAGGGGTGAGGGCAGCGAGATAGACCTTCAGGGCGTTCCCTTGAATGTCTGGACGTATTGTCCGACTGGTTCCGACGGGAACCCTTCTAATGCCAACGGGATACAGGTGTTCTTCAAGGACAGTTCATGGCGCAGCTGGTACGGTCCGTGGCAGAGTATAGGAGACAATCTTACCTGGTACGATATCCTTATGGATACCTGGACTGAACTTGCGGTTACACTTGGAACCACTACACCCGCTTATGTAGATGCGGGTTTTGATGCAACAAATGTGAGGATGATAGGAATAAAAATGGGAACTGGCGGAGGTTCTACCGCCACATACAACGGTCCTATCTATATAGATGAGGTCCATACTATCGGAGCTGATACGACTCCTCCCGGGCCACCTACTGGCGTGTCTGTAAGTGATCCTGGCACAGGTGGAACACTAAACATCTCCTGGACCAATCCAACAGATACTGATTTTGCTCACGTTCATATCTACAGGTCCTCGTCAAGCGGTACCTTGGGAAGTCTGATAGCCGATAACCAGACAGGGACGAGCTATCAAAACACGGGGCTTACCAACGGTACCCTTTATTATTATACCCTACGAAGTGTAGATAGTACCGGTAACCAATCAACGAACACCGATCAGCATTCAGGGATGCCGACCGGAGCGTCTAGTACCCATGTTTTTTATGATTTTGAAGATGGCACAACACAGAGCTGGATGCTAGAGGCAGCTTCCGGTTTAGCTAATACGACCACACATGCCCAAAATGGGACACGTGCTATAAAGTTTAATATTGAAACCAGCATGGGTTTATTGGGTTTAGGAGGGCAGGGATATGTATCTGCATATTCCGATGAAGGGGCATATCCGTGTAAGGATATGGAAGACTATGATGGTTTTAGTGTATGGATATATTTAGAGCCGGGGATAAGTATACCAGACCATATTGATGCAATTCCAGTTCTCTATACTCATCCGAGTGGTTTTTATAGAGGAGATAGTACACAGTTAAATCTAACGAGTTCTAATCTTGGAATGTGGCATAAATTAACATTTGATATAGCTTTGGATGGCCCTATTAGTGTACAGCATGTATCCAGAATGGGAGTTAGATTAGAAGGGGGCGGAGGAGTAAGTGGCAATGCGGATTTATATATTGATTTTATGGAAGGTGTTGGGTTCCACGGTGACATTACACCTCCTGGGCCGCCAACTAATGTTATAGTATCAAATCCCGGAACGGGTGGAACGCTTAACCTGGGATGGACCAATCCCACGGATGCCGATTTTAATTTTGTCAAGATATACAGGTCCACCACACCTGGAAACATCGGAAGTCTAATTGATGACCTAGTTTTCGGAACGAGTTTCCAGGATACGGGACTTGCCAATGGGACACAGTATTATTACACTATCCACAGTGTTGACTTCTCGCAAAACGAATCTACTAATACAGACCAGCATTCAGGTATTCCTACCGGAGGAGATACTACACCCCCGGCACCGCCTACGAATGTAAATGTAAGCAATCCAGGAACAGGCGGAACCCTTAACCTGTCATGGACTAATCCGGGGGATGCTGATTTTAATCATATTCATATATACAGGTCTACTTCAAGTGGCATCCTTGGCTCTCTTGTTAATGATAATATAACCGGAACGAACCTGTCGGACACAGGACTTACCAACGGACAAGCATATTACTATACTCTCAGAAGTGTGGATGACACAGGCAATGAATCAACAAATACCGATCAGCATAGCGGTATTCCTACATTCCAGGACAGTATTCCTCCGGGGCCTCCCACAGGTGTTTATGTTGTGGATGCACAGATAGGAAACCAGCTCAATATCTACTGGACCAATCCAAGTGACGGTGATTTCAGTCATATACGAGTTTACCGTTCCACTGCAAGCGGGGTACTGGGTTCAATGGTATATGACAATATCCAGGGAGTAAACCTCGCGGATACGGGACTGACAAACGGCACAAGCTATTATTATACCCTGCACAGCGTCGACGGTGTTGGCAATGAATCAACAAATACTGATCAGTACAGCGGCATACCAAGCCTTGTCACGATTAGTGCTCTGTTTGATTTCGAGGATGGCACATCACAGGGATGGGTCCAGGACACGAGTGCATATTTCATTGCCAACCTAGGGGTTCCCGCAAATACGACTGCCCGGTCAAATACAGGAAACCGTTCGCTTTCATTCCCGCTAGATTTCAATCCTAAGGACCCTACATGGGGTACGATTAATGATGTTGCCTATGTGATACCAGCTTCTCCATATAATTTAAGTACCAGAACAGGTATAAGCCTCTACATTTACATAGAACATACCGGGTTCCAGTACGACGCGCCTCCCTGCGCTACGGTTTATGTTAAAACAGGACCTAACTGGGACTGGTTCGAAAGCAAAGAATACGTGAATATTCCATGGTCATTTGACTGCGGGAATTTCAGAAGGATACCTATAGATTTCTCCCAGGCAAAAAATTCTGCAGGTCAGGTCGTACCTGTAACAAACCTTGATGATGTGCGTGAAATAGGGTTTCATATATCCGGAGCAAGTACGGCAAGTGGAAGTTCCACTCTTTATCTTGATACCGTGAAGCTTGAGGGCGGTGGGGATACAACACCTCCTTCACCTCCGACGAATATTACGGTTACGGATACGGAGCTCGGAGGGGAATTGTATATTACCTGGGTTAATCCTCCTGATGGTGACTTTGAACATGTAAATGTTTATCGTTCAACAACGAGCGGAGTTCTCGGCGAATGGATACACCAGGCTCCAAACGGTGCGAATTCATACCTTGACATAGGTCTTACCAACGGGACCAGATACTATTACACACTTCACAGTGTTGATACCTCAATGAACGAGTCAATAAACACGGACCAGCATTCAGCTATACCGACTATAACCTCAATTCTTACACTGTATGATTTCGAGGATGGTACGAACCAGGGTTGGGTTAACGATACGAGCGTGGATTTTGTCAATAACCTTGGGATTCCCAGCAATTCAACGACCCAGGCACAGGAAGGGCTGCGTTCGCTGCGCTATCCTCTTAACCTTGATATTAAGGACCCTGCTTGGGGTTCTATTAACGACGCCGGTTATGTAAGACCGCCTGTCACGATGGACCTTAGTACGGCTCAGGGAATAGCGGCATACATATATGTTCCCGCTACAGCTAACATTTCCTCGAGCACGCCTGCCCTGGCAAGTGTGTATGTAAAAACAGGTACACTGTGGAACTGGTTTGAAAGTGATCAGATGGCTGAACTCACTCTTGGCGCGTGGAACAGGATCACGATAAACTTCTCTTCGGCACAGAATTCAGTGGGACAGACAGGTCAGAGCGTAACTAACACAAACAGTATACATGAGATAGGAATACATGTTTCAGGCGCTGCCACAAGCAGCGGCAGCACATATCTCTATCTGGATTACGTGGGAGCTGTAGGTGCACAACAGCAGGATGTTCTTTCTGTAAATATATCGGGTTCTGTTGATTTCGGGATACTTCAGCTGGGAGATGAGGTTGTTTCTACTCAAGCACTTACTGTTACAAACACAGGTACCATAACAGAGACATTTTCTCTCCTATTGCTAGATCCTTCGGGCTGGAGAGCTGTCCAGGTTAATCCCGGGGATGAAACCTATGTTCTAAATGCCATGTTCAATACGGCAAGGCCGTTGTCTCTCTCGTTTGTCGAGTCAAATCATGCTCTGAGCACCATACCCCAGCAGTGTACGACCAATAAATTCGCGGGTGACAGGACAGGTGCAGGGGTATCCTCAGCAGCTTCGCGTCTATTGTGGTTCGAGTTCAGAGCTCCTACCATGACCAGTATTATAGATTCTCAGACGATACGGCTGGTAATAACGGTAGAGGCCTCCTAAACTATTGAACGTCGCCCCCTTGACAAGCCGTAAATCTGTGCTATACTTGGAATGAACAGGTATAAGCATATACTATACCGAAAAGGCAAATCCACCGCGAGGTGGGGACGCAAAGCCACGGGTCTTCGGGGAGTACAGATAGCCGGGCGCACCGATAACGGGCGATATAAGACAGCCGGGTTGCCGATAACAAGGTAGCGCGGCTTTTTACGTATTTATTATTGTATAAAAGTCTATAAAAGGAATAAAAATGAAGAAGTTTTTTGCTTTAATTATTAGTTTAATGATAATCACCTATGCTGTTTCAGCCACTGGCGCTGATAACTGGGGCAATTTAGTCCTTAGCGTGAGCGTCAATGATAATTTAAGCGTGACTCTATATGATTTCGAGGACGGCACCACACAGGGATGGTTAAATGATACAAGCGGGGCGTTTCTGGATAATTTAGGGGTACCTGTTAACAGTACAGACCAGGGAGAGAACAGTGTTCATTCTCTTGCATATAGCCTTAATCTTGATGAGAAGGACCCTGTCTACGGTTATATCAACGATCGTGGGTATGTGAGGCCTTCTTCTCCTATTGATCTGAGTAGCGCAAATGGCATTTCCTCATATGTATATATACCTGATATAGCGGATATATCATCGTCCACGCCTGCCAAGGCTGCTGTATATGTCAAGACTGGTGCGGCATGGAGGCAGTTTGACACAAACAACATGGTAAATATCAGCCTGGGTGCATGGAACCGGGTGACCATAAATTTCTCCTCGGCAAAAGATGAAAGCGGCCAAATAAATCAGCAAGTAACCGATATAGATGACATACGGGAGATCGGCATCCATATATCAGGCGCGGAAAACAGCGGTGAAACGACTACACTATATGTTGATAACGTCGGGGCCTTGGGAGAAGAGCAGGTACTGCTGTCCGTTTCAATTTCAGGTTCGTATGATTTCGGTATACTGGGTCTTGGTGCTGAAGTCGTATCAGATACACCGTTCACCGTTATAAATTCCGGTACTATTACCGAGACATTTTCCATTCATTTAGTTGATCCTTTCGGCTGGTCAGCCGCTGGGACCAATCCGGGTGAAGAAACATATGTGTTAAACGCCATGTTTAATTCGGCCAAGCCTTTGCAGTCCTCATTTGTAGAATTAAATCATGCGCTGTCAAATATACCTCAGAGATGCGGTGTGAGCAAGTTCGCGGGAGACCAGACAGGAGATGGTGTCCCGGCTTCGGATTCACGCCTCCTGTGGCTTGAGTTCAGGGCGCCAATAATGACTACAATTACCACTCCGCAGTCTATACGCCTTATTGTAACAGCAGAAGCTTCCTAAGGGGTCTTGACAGGCGTATAAGTGTGAGCTATACTTAAATTAGAAAGATCAAACTCCGAAAAGGCAAACCCACCGTGAGGTGGGGACGCAAAGCCACGGGTCTTCGGGGAGCACAGATAGCCGGGCGCATCGATAACAAGCGCGAACAAGACAGCCGGGTTGCCGATTAAAAGGTGACGCGGCTTTTATTTTGGTGTACCAAGAATCAACATATCCGTGTTTATCTGGTTCACACCACTAGAAGAATGCAGAGGATGTTGGAAAAAAATCAAAAAATATGTGCTCCTGGATTTTTCTTCCTGATCCTCTGCATCTTCTAAA
>JBDRDD010000033.1:0-3939 GCA_043821115.1 bacterium
TCTCCTACCATTATGCGATATGCCAGGGGTTTTTTCGTTGATTTGAGTATTTGCGCGTTTTGCCCTACAAGGCTGTCTTCTATCCTTTTTATCCCGATTATCTTGCTTCCTTCAAGAATAATGCTGTGTTCGAGTTCACTACCCTCTATGCTGACACCAAAATATACAGACGTAAACGGCCCTATATATGAATCTACTATCTTTGAATCCTTCCCTATAATTACAGGCCCACGTATCACACTGTTTAATATCTGGGCCCCTTTTTCTATGACAACATTTCCTTCTATCTTAGACTTTGCATCAACTTCGCCATCAATCCTCTCATTAAGAGTTCCCAAAATTATCCTGTTGGCCTCCAGTATATCCTCTAATTTTCCCGTGTCCTTCCACCAGCCGCTTATAATATGGGGATGGACATTAAAGTCATGATCTATCAGGTATTGTATAGCGTCGGTAATCTCAAGCTCGTTGCGCCCTGAGGGTTTAATATTGTTGACCGCGGTAAAAATGTTCTTGTCGAACATATACACACCAACAAGCGCCAGATCGCTTTTGGGCTTCTTGGGTTTTTCGACAAGCCTGATAATTTTATCGTCGTCAAGCTCGGCAACACCGAACTGTTCTGGATGAGGTACTCTTGCAAGAAGTATCTGGGCATTCGGACGATTTTTCTCAAAATCCTTTACAAGAGATGTTATACCGTCTTTTATAAGGTTATCCCCCAAGAACATCACGAAGCAGTCATCCCCTATAAAGTCCTCGGCTATTTTCACGGCATGAGCTAAACCTAGAGGCGCTTCCTGCTCTATATATGTTATATTTACATTCCACTTGCTGCCATCTCCTACAGCAGCTTTAATCTCGTCTTTTGTCTGCCCCACTATAATTCCTATATCATTTATTCCGGCGGCCTTTATGGCCTCAATACCATAGAAAAGGATGGGCTTATTGGCAACAGGCACCAATTGCTTGGCACTGGTATGGGTGATAGGTCTCAAACGTGTTCCTGTGCCCCCGCTCAAAATCAAGGCTTTCATAAATCCTCCCTATAAACGTATAAAACAAACAATATTATAGCATAATTTATAACTCCGGGCAAGGATTTTGGAATCAATTACTGCCCGTGTCCCAGATGCCATTCTTCATCTTCAACATTATGGTACATTATCAGCTTATTCTTCGGAAGAGCCTTTATGTTGATCTTAAACCACAATTCCTCTTCTGATGGCCTCTTAGTCCAGTAAAACAGGGCCTCCCAGCAATGCAGATCCCTGTAAATCGTATATGTTCTCTCTGACCAGTGTGAGTTCTTAAACTCATCATGTTTATAGTAAACAGATGCCCTGTTAGTGAAATCAACCTTCCATTTACTTGTCAGCCAGAACCCCACCGAAGCAGAGGTGTCGATTGTACTGCGCTGTGAGTCAAGGTATGTCCCGGTTAGCCTTGAGTTCCAGCTTGGTCTTGTAAAAATAAACGTGGTTTGAAGTTTTTCTGTTCTTTTAGTGTAAATGTTGTAATGATGGTCTATGTCTGTCTTCTGCCAGTCGTAAGGGGTAAAAAGAGTATTTGTAACAAGGTTAGAGAATCTCTGTGCCCAGTCATCTACCGTGATATTGTGTCTCATGTCATAGGTACTGGAAACCCGGATGTTGGCTAAATTCGTCCTTTTTTTCTTAGTTTTACCGTCTTTATCAACTGTCGTGATGAATCTCGGGAAATTGAAATTCCATGCGCCTGAGAGACTGTTAGTCATGGGAACCTTGCCTATTTCCTCCTTGAAGTTATAACCGTAGGTTATATAGGAGAAACGGTTAATGGTATTTCTTACATACATCCCCGTACGATAAATGTGCCTGTTAAAGCTGCTCGGATCTTCTTTGCTGCGCTTGTTCTGCCACTGTTCCTGGAAGCCCACTGAAGGAATCAGCGTCAAGAAGCGCGACAGGCGCAGACTGCTGCTTATCCCCTGGTCCGCATCAGCGCTAAAGCGGTAGAAATCATTTGGTTCTCTTGCCGAATAATTATCGAGCTTAAGAGATCCCTTGTAGTATAAGGGTAATTTCCTGTTTTTGTTTAGCTTTATGGAGGTAGTGTCAAAACTAAAGCGGGGAAGATATTCGTATTCCTTGACAAATGAATCCGTCTCCCAAATATCCCTTCTTTCCCCCACTATTCTGGCGACATACAGAGGTCTGGAATAAGTGAGAGCCATGTAAGACCTGAGGTCCCTTGTTATGCGGGTAGTATTACCAGCATTGTACCGGTCATTGAAATTCTCATCACTTAAAAAATTCAGGTCGCTAACCAGCGTCAGGTTTGGGTTTAGCTTCTGCCAGTGGGTGAATTGACCGCTCCAGCGTTCTTTTTGAGTGTCTTCTTCGCGTATGTGATAGCCGTAAATTGAACTGTTTACATTCTCTGCCTTATATTTGAATTCAGCCCCCTTACCCCAGCCTTTCTTGCTCATGTAATCAAGATAAAGCCTGCCGTAAAGCTGTGATGTAAGCGGATACCCGAATCGGACTTTTACAAAATCACCCTCTGTACTGTTAGACCCTACTCTTATGTCCAGATCATACTTTGTGCCTTTAAGCGATTGCCAGAAGATGGGGAAATAAAATATGGGAACATTGTCTATGTAGAGAAAAACATTCTTTGCTACTATCTTGTCACCTGGATAAATATTTATTTTTTTGGCCCTGAAGCTATAGTGCTCGTGATCCTTGTCACATGTGCTAAAACGACCCCTGTTAAGCACCATTTGCTTCTCGCTTATCCTGTCAACGGTCTTACCCTTCACATACCAGGGCTCACTGAAGGAAAACGTGTTCTCGAGAGTCCCTTTTTTTGTCTTGATGTTATAGACGCCCCTGGTTCCCTTCATCTGGCCGCCTTTGTCTTCCAAGGTAACATTTCCAGAGACTTCTATCTCATCCGTATCAAGATTTGCTATTACATGATCGGAGGTTATTATCATGTCAAGATGTTCTATCCGGACGTTGCCCTTTCCGATAACCATGTTGGTTTGTTTTATATATTCGAGGTAATCTGCGGAAACCGCTATAGGAGGAGTTTCTTCTTCGGCATATGAGGAGGCCGCTAAAAATGGCAGTAAAATAAAAATAGCCGTTAAGGCTATATAGTATCTGCATCTCATAATGAAATCCTTAATTAAGCACGGTAGAAGACATGAAATACAATAAAGGACGCTCGCCACATGAGGCAAGATTGAGGAATATGATATGGAAGCAAAATGTCTTTTTTGAACAATTATACTACAGCCTCTTCAGTGTCTTTATCAAACACATGGATCCTGTGCATGCGAAGCGTCATTTCCACTTTATCTCCGACTTTGGATTTATCATGTGCGTCAACACGTGCAATCAGCCTGGTACTTCCAAGGCGAACGTGGAGCATTATCTCGCTTCCCATTGGCTCTACGACCTCTGTCTCAGCGGTGATCGTACTGTCCGGGGTAGGATCCTTGGTATTGAGCTTGTTCTTGATATCCTCCGGCCGTACTCCGAATGTAACATCCTTGTTATGATAGTCGATAAGCTTGTCGGAAAACTGCTCAGGTACTTTCAGTGAGAAGCCTTCTCCCTCAAAATATAACCCTTCGTCTTTTTTTATAATTTTACAGTCCAGAAAATTCATTGGAGGACTGCCTATAAACCCTGCCACGAACCTGTTAACCGGTTTATCATAGAGGGTGATCGGGTCAGCGACCTGCTGCATGAGACCATCTTTCATAACAACTATGCTGTCACCCATGGTCATAGCTTCGGTCTGGTCATGGGTTACATAAATCATTGTTGCCTGCAGGCGATCGTGCAGTCTTTTTAATTCGGTTCTCATCTGCACCCTTAACTTTGCATCGAGGTTGGAAAGCGGCTCATCGAACAAAAACACCTTGGGTTTTCTAACAATAGCCCT
>JBDRDD010000034.1:0-21513 GCA_043821115.1 bacterium
TTTTCTCACTCCCTTCTGTTATTTTCTCTTTGCCTATATAGAGAACACTCGGCTCCGTACCCAGTTCGGGTTTTAATACCTGGACAGCTTTGCGACCGACTAACTTAGCAACATCGCTGTTAGGATCATTGAGGTCTCCAAATACACGCACCCCTGCAGGACAGGTGTTTACGCATGAAGGAACCACCCCTTTGTCCACCCTGTGCATACAGAAATTACATTTGTCGGTAACCTTCTTGATGGGATCCATGAACCTTGCTTCGTAAGGACAGGCGGCAATGCATACCTTGCATCCAATGCATTTTTTCTCATCAACATACACTATCCCGTCATCGCGCTGTGTGCTTGCCCCGGTAGGGCAAACTTTAACACAAGGTGGATCATCACAGTGATTACACAATCTCGGCAGGAAAAATCTTCCCACATGAGGGTACGTACCCTTCTCTTCTGCTTTCACCCAGGACATCCACACGCCAAGGGGAACATTAAATTCCGCCTTACAGGCTACTGAACATGAATGACATCCCGTGCATTTGTCAGTATCAATAGACATACCCATCCTTTTTCCTGACATATGTTTCGCGTGGGCCAAGACATCTTTAGGAAGAGTAGCGGCCACCGCCCCTAAGGCTGCGATTCCGCCCATCTTAAGAACATCTCTTCTTGTAAGCCCCTTCTGTTTTTTGGGTGCATCCTGTGATCTTTTTTTTGTTGTAAGCTTACTCATTTCTTCACTCACCTCCCTTTCAATTTGTTGTATACCCATTTAAGAACGGGTACAAAGATAGACCAGCAAGAGATTCAATGGTCATCTCACATGAGAGTCCAAGAAATAAATCAGCTGTATTCTCATTAGTATTTTATACTTGTTGTTACAACCACTTCTCCCACGCTGTCCTTATTATAGGTAGCATGCTTCGCCTCGTAATTGATCGTTGCATATTCAATACCAAAAGTTACGGTTTTGGAAACCATGTGACTTACGCCAACGCCGTATTGGTTCTTGATCGAACCTGCCTGGTCACCATCCACATCATCATCCCTTGATTCATAGAATCCTTTTAAGAGATACTCCACAAAAAGATAATCCACGCCGAACTCCGTAACCGAGGGGTCTTTGGATGTGCTTGTTCCGCCGGATTTCTTAATACTGGTGTTTTCAGCATGAATTGTAAGTGCGCCTTTTTTATATTTTCCGCCAACGCTTGCCCTTGTCTCATTCTCACTGGTAGCCACTATTTTGTTCTTACCTTTTTGCGCAACAGAACCTTCAACAGTAAGTCCTTCGGCAAGATTCTTCAGGGTAAGTCTTAAGGCATAGCTGGAAGACAGGGCTGTTTGGCTTGTGGTATCCTTCTTGAATACCGCCGCCTCCAGCGGGCCGACCTTATCAATATCATATTTCGCGTTAACACCCCATACCTTGTCTATCTCGAAACCATGGGTTAATGTGCTGAAATAGAACTTCTCATAATCCTGACCAAACGGCATTTCATCCTTACCGACAACCAGGGTCAAGGGGCGTCCCTTGATATTTTTGAATATGACCTGCGCCTCTTCAACTGTATTGGACGTATAGGAAGCACCTGTCTTGTTATTCATATCAGCGCCGTCTATCTTTATTAATGCATCAATATCCGGGGATACTTCTTTTTTAACCTGAACGTATAGCTCTTCCGGCACAAGCTTGTCATCTCCGGTTGACTTGTATATGTCACTGCTGTTACGGTATTGTATTTCTACAGCACCGCTCACCGTTACGTCTCCGGCTGCTGCTAGGCCCGAATACCCGCTAACGCAGACCACTAATATTGCCACAACAAAAAGCTTCTTCAGCATTTGATTCCTCCTTAAATGATATAAGGCAATAATACAACTGCCTGCTTGCTTCAAAAAAATGTATCACCCCCTCTTTTCTTACTAAAAGATTGATCTAAAAATCTTACCTTTACCTTCGTTCCTTTTTCTACAAGCTCAGCCTCTTCGGGCAAGATTATAAGGCTATTGGCAAGAGTCATTGACTTGAGTATTCCGGAACCTTGCGGCCCTGTGGTGCGCGTAATATAAACACCATTTTTCCATTTTGTCTGGGCCCTTAAAAAATATCTTAATCCTTTTTTCTTTTTTTTGATCTCTTCGTCCAGAAGGGCCTCTACTTCTCTTGTTTTCCCATCTTCCTGGCCGAGCAGCTTTAAGATGGCAGATCTCACAAATATCTCGAAACTCACCATACTTGAGACGGGATTACCTGGCAGGCCAAACACGACAGCACCATTAATCGTGCCGAAGACAAGCGGCTTGCCTGGTTTCATCATCACCTTCCAGAATTTTATATCGGTGCCTATTTTTATTAAACTGTCCTTTACCAGGTCATAATCCCCCACCGATACCCCGCCTGAGGTGAGAATTAAATCACAATTAAGCCCTTCTTTTATCTTGGCCTCAAGTTCCTGGGCATTATCCTTAGCAATCCCTAAATTCTTTGGGAGTCCCCCGCATTTTATGACCTGGCTGTAGAGGCTATAACTGTTAGAGCTATATAATTTCCCAGGCTCCAACTTTTCCCCCACGTCAATTACTTCATCCCCTGTGGCTAAAATGGCCACCTTTGGTTTCCTTGTCACCTTAAGGCTGCTTATGCCCAAACCCGCCAGAACACCTATGTGAGCAGAATCAAGAAGCGTGCCTTTTGAAATAACCAGTTCACCCTTTTTTATATCCTCGCCCTGTCTTCTTATATGCTCACCCAGGGATGCTTGCTCAAAAATCTTTACCCCGTTATTTTCGCTTTTTTCTGTGTTTTCCACCATTACGATACTGTCCGCACCTCTGGGAACCGGTGCCCCGGTCATGATCCTTATCGCCTGGTTTCCTTTTATGTTCCCTGATGCAAGATAACCAGCTCTTAAATCCTCGATTACCTCTAAAATCTTGGGGTTTTCCTGCGACGCCCCTTGGGTATCAGATGCCTTAACGGCATAACCGTCCATCGCGGAATTATCCAGATGAGGGATATCAAACCCGCTGTATATATCCCCACCCAAAACTCTGCCCAAAGCTTCTGTGAGCTTTACATCTTCCGAGGGAAGTACATTTACAGAGTCAATAATAGCCGTTAAAACCTCTTTAACAGTTAGCCCGCTGGGGATTATTTTATTCTTAATACCTGGTTGAGTCATTAAATCCTCTTTCTATAATGAAATCCCCTAAGCTTAGAAGGCTTTCTTTGTATGGGGAAGGATTAAGAACACTAATTTTTTTCTTCGCTGTGTTTATATAGAATGAGGCTGTTTCTTTTGTCTTTCCTGATGCGTCGGAATCAAACATTTTTGATCTTATTCTTTCCAGGGATGTCTTGCTCTTCTTTGAGGCGAGTAATGTTTTTATCTTATTTCTTTCCTCTGCCGGCACTGATTCCAGTAAATTCAATGCGGGTAACGTCAGTTCGCCGACTTGGATATCCTGACCCGGCAGTTTCCCTAAATCCTGCTCTTCGCCTACAAAGTCTAAATAATCATCTATAATCTGGAAAGCCAGCCCAAAATTTAATCCATATTCCTGCAACGCGTTATGCAGGGATTTGTGCGAAGTGGAAATTAATGTTCCGGACTCACAGGAAGCCGCGAAAAGACTCGCGGTTTTCTTTTTAATAATTAATAAATACCTCTCTTTTAACAAATTCAGGTTGTTTCTCTCGCATACCTGTATAAGCTCACCCTCACACATTGCCTTGGTGGCGGAGCTTATACATTGAAGGATATCCATATTCCCACAGGTGGAAATTAAGTCAAAAGCCGTTGCATATAGATAATCACCTAAGGCTATAGCTACATCCTCACCGTTTTTATAATTAATCGTGGGTTTATTGTGGCGTATGTTGGAATGATCAAGCACATCATCGTGGACCAAAGAAGCTGCATGGATTAGTTCTATTGCCGCGGCAACAGAGATCATTGATTGATGAGTAATGGATGTTTGAGCCTGACTTGCTTTTGCCGAGAGAAGAACAAGCGCCGGCCTGAGCCTTTTGCCTCCGACATTTAGAACGTAGGTGCTTATTTCTTCAATAGGTTTATGATCTATATTCTTCAGGCGGTCTTGCAACAGTCGCTCTACATCACTTAATTCTTTTTCAATAGGCTTATAGATTTGCTTTAATTGCATGCTTATTTCCTTCTAAAAGATTTTATCCAGTACAATGCCAACGGACATTAACGCTCCCACGAGTGAATGCAATCCTATTGTTGAAGCATTTGCCGGTAAAAGTTCATAGACTTCATTAAAATGCTCTTTAGATATGTTAAATGCCTTAAGAGCCAAGGGAATACTCAGAAACACAACAAGGCAGATAAGAGGCAAAATCTTAAACATGACCATGAGGATTATAAAAAGATATACCGATGTTAAGAGAATATGGTATAAAACGAGGGCTTTTTTCTTGCCAAGGATTACCACCAGTGTTCTCTTGCCCACTGATTTATCAGCAATATAATCCGGAAATTCGTTTATCAATAAAACAAGAGCGATTAATATCCCAACAGGTATCGAAATCAGAAATACCCTCAGTGACATATTCTGTGCCTGAACATAATACGAACCCAGCACCATCAATGGGCCGAAGCCAATCGCCACCGCTAACTCCCCGAAACTGCCATAGCCTATACGAAACGGCCCTGCAGTGTAAAAAAACCCTAAAAATACCCCTATTATTCCTATACCGAGCACCACGTTCCCTCGAGATAGATGATTAAGGTAAAGACCTGTAGCCCCACCGAGAATAAACGAGGCGATCGAAACATATAAGATCTTCCCAGGTGCGATTAGACCTTCTTGTATCACCCTGCTGCCACCGCTAAAAGGTGTTGGTGTGGGGTTTGCCTCATCGCATCCAGCAAGATGGTCAAAATAATCATTGGCTAAATTCGTGCCCATATGGATAAGTATTGCGCCGAACATTGTCAGTGAGAATATCCCCCACATGAAATTACTGGTGTCATACCAGGCAATTATAGAGCCCAAAGCAACCGGGATCAGAGTCGCGGTGAAAAAAGGCGCGCGTACTGCTTTTAACCAGAGCTTAAAATTCATATTGTAATTCCTTTAAGAGTGAATAGTTGAAAACCGGTCCATCTTTGCAGATATAGAGGTTCTTAATATTACAGCGCCCGCACTTTCCAAGACCGCACTTCATCTTCATCTCCAAGGTGGTGATGATAGACTCTTCGCAAAATCCCAGCTTAAGAAGAACCGGCATGGTGAACCTTATCATTATAGGGGGCCCGCAGACAACAACCATCGTATTCTTGCAGGTTGGCTTTATCTGCTCCAAAATTTTAGGCACTACCCCCACCATACAGCTCCAGTTATCCTCTTCACAGTCAACGGTCAGATGAAGGCTGGTATTCTTCGCCTTCTCCCACACTTTGTATTCATCGCTATATACTAAATCCTTAGAGGTCCTTGCCCCGTTTACAATGGTGATGGCCTCAAAGTCATCCCTGTTATCCATGCAGTAATTAATCAAAGACCTAAGTGGTGCAAGCCCTATGCCTCCGGCCACGAATAGAAGGTTCTTACCCTTCAATTCCTCTATCGGAAATCCATTCCCATAAGGCCCCCTGATCCCGACTACATCTCCTACATCCAATTCATGAAGGGCCTCGGTAACCTTTCCCATTCTCTTTACACTGCATTCTATAGAGGACTTTCGAGAGGGGGAGTTAGAAATGCAAAACGTCGCCTCTCCTTCCCCGAATACCGAAAACTCCACAAATTGTCCAGGCCTGTAACTAAAGGATTCTTCTATTGCTTTATCCTTAAAATTCAACATGAATGTCTTTGTGTCCGGTGTTTCCTGTTTTATATCTGTTATTTGTGCCAAATGAGGCTTATAAATATTTTCCATGTTCTCCCCGATATTTATTCCCTTAAACAGGTGCTTTATCTACAACATCGGCAATATCAATTTTTACAGGACAGTGCCTGATGCATCTTCCGCATCCCACACAGAGATTTTCCCCGAAATTTTTCTTGAAATAGTCAAACTTATGAAAGACTCTCTGCCTGTAGCGCTCTTTCTTCGTCGGACGCGGGTTTTCCCCGGACGCCTCAAGCGTAAAATCAGCAAAAGCACATCCGTCATAGCACCTCAAGCGACTGCGCTCTTCATCCACTAAATCAAAACAGTGGCATGTAGGACAGACATATGTGCATACACCGCAGCTTATACAGGCTTTGGAGATATTACCCCAATAGTCATTTGTGAAAATCGTATCTAAGCTCTCAGGAACTTTTATTTTCGTTTTGACTATATCTTTCTTTTTTTCCTTAGCTATCTCTTTTGCCTTTTCCTTGCTTAAATCTTCTCCCGCCGAGGAAAATATCTTCTTCCCCTTATCGGTAATAATATCAATTACAAAATTGTCCCCTGCCTGGACAATAAGAGCATCCATCCCGGCACTATCGGCGGGAGACCCTCCCATTGATGTGCAAAAGCAGGCCCTGTCGGGCTTTGCGCAGGCCAGTCCGACAATAGTTGTCCTTTTACGATTGTTTATATAAAAGTTATCCTTGGAATCCCCGTCAAACACCTTGTCTAATAAAGTGAGCCCTCTTGTCTCGCAGGGCCGTGCACCGATAATTATTCGTTCTTTGTCCGGCTGCTTTGTGGTGTCAATATTAAAACCGTCTTCATAGTTGCTTTTCAAAATACATGTTGAGGGCTCAAGAAAAAATTTCTTTACCGGCTCGATCGTAAAACCTTCACCCAGGTATAAATCATCAGTCTCCTGCAACACTTGATAGAATATACCTTTGTTGGGAAATTCTCTTGGCCCTATGAGCTCAAGCTTTCCCGAAAGTTCCTTTATTTTTTTATACAGATCGTTTTTGCTTAGTATTTTTTGCATAATCTCTTTCCGTCTCATTTATATTGCACCCCTGCCGGACAGGAACATACCAAGAGGGGGGAGCCCCGTTAGATTTAAGCAGTATCGTCCTAACAAAATGTGTTCTTATCTAACGGGGCATTATCTAATAAAATCTTCCGGATCATCTTTGCCAAATGAACTAAAGAGCGGTTTCTGCTCTGTATCAGTGCCTGCTTCGTAGTTAAACAGCTCTTTCACGTCTTTTTCTATCTTCTTGTTTATATCTCTTAAAGGAATGCCTACCGGGCAGGCTCTTTCGCACTCACCGCAGTCGATGCATCTTCCCGCCAGGTGCATCGCTCTTGTTATGTTCCACGAAAAATTGCCTTCAAAGTTTGTTTGCCTGGAGAACCAGACAGGACTTGCCTGGTCAGCCACGCATTTAGGACAATAACACATAGGGCAGATCTGCCTGCAGGCATAACAGCGAATGCATCTTGAAAATTCCTCCTGCCAGAAGTTAAACTTCTCCTGTATGGATTTTGCCTCAAACTTGCGCACGGGCTCGTACAAATCCTCTTGCTCCTCTTTTGTATGGGTTTTTTTATCCTTCTGGGCTATCAGAATATCATAAAGCTGTGGTATCGCTGGCTTGCATTTCGCGCATCTCTGGTCAAAACCGATCTCTCCAAGCGATTCCTTATCATCCCCCAGCTTTTTTTCATCAATTACACCTGAACACTCGATTCCTATTATAAGTACATTCTCTCTTTTTAGTTGATTCTCCTGGATGAGGACTAATATCGACTTCACGTCACAGCCTTTGGCAATTATGCCCATCTTTTTCTGCGGGAAGTCCCTTAAATAATTAGCAAGGTTATATACACAATGTGAATCCCAAACGAGTTTTTCTACTTCTTCTTCTGTTTCTATAAAAATCGGGGTAGCCGAAATACCGTCCGAAGCACGCCCATAGCCAATAAGCACTTCGATCTGCTTGGTTTTTAATAATTCTTTTACTTTATTCTTTAGCTCTTCACTCATTTTTTATTCCCTATTTTATTGGGCCCTGCTTCTTCTATCTCCTTAACCAATTCACCCATGAGTTTCGCCCACCTGTCGCCTTCAGACGCGGATACCCAGCTCATCTGGAACCGCCTCGGGTCAATGCCTGCGTATTCCAGAAGCCGTTTAAGCACCGCGAATCGCCTGCGGGCATAAAAATTTCCGTCTGAATAATGGCAATCCCCGATATGACAACCCGAAATTAATACCCCATCGGCACCGTTCATTAAACACTTTATCACGAACATCGGGTTTACCCTTCCAGAGCAAGGGACCCTGATTATCCTTATATTGGGTGGATATTCAATACGGGATGTACCGGCCAGATCCGCACCCGCGTAACTGCACCAGTTGCATAAAAAACCCACTATTTTCGGACTCCACTTTTCCATACGACTATCCCTCTCATGCGTTTAGTGCTTCAAGTTCTCCCATAATCTGCCCGTTGCTGAATCCCTCTAAATCTATTGCAGCCATTCTGCACACTGCTGTACAGTTACCGCAACCCGTACAGACTCCTTCGAGTACTTTTGCCACGGTTCTTTCCTTTTTAATCCTTCTGTCATAAATCAATTCCTCTTCTATTGCTGTAAACGGGCAAGCCTCTATACATGCCTTGCATCCGGAACAAAAGTCCGCCTTAACCTTTGCAATCAGGGGTTCTCTTTCTAATTTATCCTGCACCATAAGCCCGAGGGCCTTAACGGAGGCTGCTGAAGCGGTAGCTACCGTATCGGGGATATCCTTTGGTGACTGGCAGGCCCCTGTTAAAAAGATCCCGCTTGTTATTGTCTCAACAGGAGCAAGTTTTGGATGGGCCTCTGTAAATAAGTTGTTCTTGTCGTAAGGTATATGAAGCATCTGCGCAAGCTGCGTGGCATCCGACTGGGCAATTAACCCGTTTGCCAAAACCACCATATCCGCCTTTATCTCAATCTGGGCTCCGCTTAAGGTATCGGCTCCCCTTACTATCAGCTTCCCGCCCTTTTCAAACACGCGTGAAACCCTTCCCCTGAGGTAAACCGCACCGTATTCATCCTGTACTTTTTTAACAAATTCCTCATAATTTTTACCGGCTGCTCTTATATCAATATAAAAAACGTAAGCCTGGGAATCCTTGTTATGTTCCCTCAGCAGTAAAGCGTGTTTTGCGGTGTACATGCAGCACAATCTCGAACAGTAAGGTACGCCTTTTTGTTCATCCCGGGAACCGACACACTGGATAAAAACGACATCATGGACTTCTTTGCCGTCCGAAGGCCTAATTATCTTACCGCCTGTTGGGCCTGATGAGTTGACCATGCGCTCAAAATGCAAACCCGTCACAACATCTTTATATTTCCCGTAACCGTATTCCCCGTAGACGGAATGGTCAAACTGCCTGAAGCCCGTTGCGACGATAATGGCACCGAATTTTTCCTCTATGATCTCGTCCTTCATATCAAAATCAATCGCGCCCAGCGAGCATAACTTCTTGCATATGCCACATTTTTTTGTCTTAAAATAAGTGCAATTCTCCCTGTCAATTACAGGAACATTCGGAACGGCCTGGGGAAATGGCACATAGATAGCGGTCCTTTTGCCCATGTTCATATCAAACTCAGAAGGGACCTTAACCGGGCACTTATTGTAGCAGATGCCACAGCCGGTACATTTATTGATATCAACAGAGCGTGCTTTTTTCCTTATTTTTACGGTGAAATTACCGACATGCCCGGAAACTTCTTCAACCTCAGAATGGGTGTGAATGGTTATGTTTTCATCCTGGGATACCGTGACCATCTTGGGGGTCAGAATGCATGCAGCACAGTCCAGGGTGGGAAACGTTTTGTCGAAGCGGGCCATCCTTCCGCCAATGGTCGCCTCTCTTTCCACGATCACTGCCTTATGGTTGGCAAAACCTATATCTATGGCCGCCTGGATTCCCGAGATACCCCCACCGATAATTAAAACCTTTTTTTCTATGGGAATATAGGTCTTTTCAAGAGGCCTGTTGCGTGATACCTTGGCAACCGCGAGTCTCGTCAATTCAATCGCTTTTTGGGTGGCTTCGTCCATGTTTTTGTGAACCCAGGAACAGTGTTCCCTGATATTGGCCATCTCCACCAGGTACGGGTTTATACCGCCCATCTCCACGCATTTCCTGAATGTCTTCTCATGAAGACTTGGACTGCAGGACGCTATCACGACACGATCCAGGTTATGCTCCCTGATTGCATCTTTTACAAGGTTCTGTCCTGGATCAGAGCACATATATTTATAGGTGGTTGAAAACCTGACCATCGGAAATGACGCAGCTTCTTTAGCAACCTTCTCCACGTCTACTGTAGCCGATATATTCGTTCCGCAATGGCAGATAAATACTCCTATTTTCATCGAACCAAAATTCCTTTCTCTTTCAACAATGGTATTGGACTGACAATATGCTTGTTCAACCCTAATTTCTTCGCCTCAATTCCCAAACTTAACCCGATAAGCTGCGTAAAATACAGTATCGGTATATTAAATTTCTTCTTGAACTTTTTATTTATCATCTTCTGCCTCAGGTCCAGGTTTGACTGGCACAGGGGACAGGCAACCACTATTGCCTGAGCTCCTTCATCAGAGGCCATCTGCAATATATCACAGGAAAGTTTGAGGACAATATCTGTTTTGGTTAAGGAAAAACTGGCCCCGCAGCATTCTGTTTTGTACGGCCAGTCCACGGTCTCGACACCGACTGCGCTCATTAAATCGTCCATCACATGCGGTGCCTCGACATCGTCAAATTCGGTGATTTCCGGAGGCCTGGTCAGCAGGCATCCGTAATAACAGGCCACCTTGAAGCCCCCCATTTGCCTTGTTACCTTATCCTCCAGGTTCTTCAAGCCGAAAACGTTAGCCATAACATCCAGGAAATGCCTCACCTTTACCTCGCCCTTGTATTTCTCACCCAGGATTTCATTTACCTGTTCCCTATGGACTAAATCATTTCTCATGAATTCATTGGCTATCTTGAGCCTGCTAAAGCAAGCAGCACAACAAGTGACCACTTCGTATGAATCCATTTCCCTGGCCTTCAGGAGATTCTTAACGGGAAGTGCTAAAGATAGAAGGTGCATCGTTATGTGGGCGGGAGTGGCTCCGCAGCATATCCAATCCGGGATCTCCAAAAGCTCTATGCCGAGCGCGCTTGCCACTTCTCTTGTGGACATGTCATATTCTTTTGCCGTCGAATGAAGGGAGCATCCCGGGAAATAAGCATACCTCATTTTCGCCCCTCTACTTTTTTGATAAATTTTCTGAACAAATTCAAAAATATAAGCCTGGGGCTTAAAAGCTTGCCTCTGTGTGTTTTTCCCAGTTTTCCTGATTGTTTGAAAATTTCTTTTACTTCCTTTATATTTTTGGCCCTATATGGGAGGATATTTATCTTCTGCTTTAGGAACATCTTGGGAGCCATTAAAACGTCCTTGAAAATATCACCGCTCAAGGTATTGAACATGCCTATGAGCCCCATTTCATAAAGCCTTCCGAAGAGTTCAATATTCTTAAGGAATATCCTGTTAAAGAGGGGGATTTTGCTCTCTTGGACAGGCATAATCTGCTTTTTATATGCACAGCGCCTCAGGTAATCCATTATCTCGGCTATGTCGATCTTCCGGGGACATCTTACCGTACATGTGAGACAGGAAGCACAAAGCCAGATGGTCCGGCTCGACAGAACCTGCTCTTCCATGCCCAATTGAACCATTCGTATAATCTGGTTGGGTAGATAGTCCATCTCAAAGGAAATAGGACATCCCGCAGAACACTTGCCGCATTGATAGCAGTGCTTGATGTTTTCACCACAATCCTGTTTAATAGTTTTTTGAAAGGAGGACTTTATTGTATCCTGTGATATAAACCATTTCATTATAGCAGCGACCTTTTCGAAGGGATATGTTTAAGAGGCATATAATTAATAAGAGGTTTTATAAAGGGCATATAATTTTTATATTATAATTATATACTGATGCCCTGCGCGGCTACAAGAGGCCAAAGTCCTATTTTTAAAAAATAAAAAGACCTATATTTCTATAGGTCTTTAGTCCCGCATATGCATAATAACCGCTAATTACGACTTCTTGCCAAGGGCATAAAGAGCAGCCTGTGTACGGTTATTGACGTGAAGAGTCTGGAATATATTACTGATATGATTTTTAACTGTCTTTTCTTTAATCCCGAGCTTTTTGGCTATCTCCTTATTCGAGCCTCCCAGGGCTATCAGGCGTAACACCTCTTTTTCCCTGTCCGTTAAATCACTGTACATCTTGTTGCCTTCCTTGATATTGCGCTTATCCATCAACGCGAATTCCTTTAAGACCTTAGTGGCTATAACCGGCTGGATAAGCGCCTCGCCTTTGTAGACCTTGCGTATAGCGTCCAAAAGCTCATCGATGGAAACATCTTTCAGGAGATATCCCATTGCCCCGGCTTTAATTGCCTCGAAAATATGCGGTTCGTCCTCATACACGGTGAGGATTATAACGCTTATTCGAGGTGATTTCTTCTTTATTTTATAGGTGGCTGTAACGCCGTCCATCTTCGGCATGCCTATATCCATCAGTATCACATCGGGACCTGATTTCTTCAGCACACCCAATAGTTCTTCGCCGTTATTCGCCTCACCCACAACCTCAATGTTCTTTTCCAATTCTAATAATTTCCTTATTCCCTGGCGAAACAGGGTATGGTCATCACATAATAGTACTCTTATGGAATCTGACATGGTGTATTGACGGCCTCTCTAATTCTTATCCTCCAGTGGAATATCGATAGAGATCTTCGTGCCCTCTCCCTTTTTCGATTTGATATCAACCTTTCCACTTAAAGAATTGGCTCTCTGACGCATACTTCTCAATCCTAACTTCCCGTTGCCCGGGATGTTTTGTGACGCTTTCTTAACATTAAAGCCCTTTCCGTCATCTTTAATGTCTATAATTAGATTGTTGTCGTTATGTATCTTCAAAATTACCTCTGCACATTTAGCGCGACTGTGTTTTTCTATATTAGTAAGCGCTTCGACTATTATATAAAAAATTGACCTTGATTTACCCGCGGCAATATTGTCTAGAGAGCCGGAAATATCCAACTTAACATCGAGATGTCCCTGCTTACGGTAATTAGTTATGTACTCAGTCAACTTTTGCGTCAGGTCGAATTGTGTCTCTTCGGGAGATTTAAGCTCAAATATCACGCCGCGCATCTTGTTTAGCATACCCTTTGTATTTTCTCTTAGGACGCTTAGTTCCTTCAAAGCCTTTGAAGGATCAATCTTAAAAAGCCTTTCACAGAGCTCCGTCCTCTTTATAATGTTAGCCATATCCTGCGCCCACCCGTCATGCAGATCCAAAGCTATTTTGTTTCTTTCCTCGATTGTATTTAACCTCTTAATCTGCTGGACCTTTTCTTTGAGGTTTTGTACCATCTCATTAAATGCCTCAGCCAAAACCCCTATCTCGTCTTTTGACTTTATATCGATCTTTGCTTCCAGATCGCCGTCTCCTATTTTAGCGGCGAAATTCTTCAATCTTATAATCTGGTTGGAAAACAAAAAACCTATAATCAGGAAAATAACAATGCCTATACCAAGGCCTATGAGAATGACAATCGCTACATAATGGTTTATCCTCGTGATTTCCGCGACATCTTTCTTCCCGGATTCAAGGGAAACCCCTAAATGCAGCGCCCCCATCTCCCCTTCCAATATTGGAACAGATATATCATATATCCTGTTGCCATTGCCCAGAAATTCCCTGATTTTATGCGCGCTTCGGCTCTCTGGCCTGAAAAACATCAGGCCTTTAGGGAAACTTTTGCCAAATGTATGCGAAATTATGCTTCCGTCTGTATCCTGGATGAATAAATACTGCGCGTCTTCTAACCTGTCCAGATTATCATGTAAAAGCAGTGAAAGCGCTATTTTATCCTTGAGCAAGAGAAGATCTTCTGTCTCCCCTGAGAGATATCTGGCGATCTCCACGTCTCTTTTGAGAATCTGGGCTGTTATCTTCCGTGGCAGGACATATGAAAGAGACAGGTATATTATCAACCCTATAAATATAAATAACACACATATCCAGAAAACCAGCTTAGTACGGATGCTTTTCATAACAAATAGGTTATTCTCCAATACGAGTTTTAATGTCCCTTATTGTATCATAAATGGAATCATCTACCTCGACAAACCTGTCGATAAACATCTCCTGTAATATATCCTGTCCTTCTTTGTCGTTGTGAATATTGAGAAATATATTTTTTATTTTATTTTTTAATTTTTCATCTATCCCCGGGCGAACTACCACAGGCGGGATACCATAAGGATCGGAAATTTTTATTATTTTTGTTTGCTTAGTGTATTTGTTGTCTTTTTTGTCCATATAGTCCCATATGAGACTGTCTACTGCCGCCCCGTCTACTATGCCCTGCGCTACGGCCTTAATTGAACTGTCATGGCCGTAGGTGTACAAGTATTCCTTGAAAAATTCATCGGGTGTCTTCCCTAATTCATTTACCATATAGGTCGGAACCAGCTTGCCTGTGTTTGACATCGGGTCCACGAAAGCAAAGACCTTCCCCTTTAGTTGCTCAAATTTTACTATAGGGCTATCCCTGCCTACGATTATATAAGAATAATAGATGGTCCTTCCCTCTACCATGGGTGCTACCAAAAGTTCCAGGTTAAATTCTTCGCGGCCTGCCACGTATGGACCTCCACAGACAAAAGCCACATCAATGTTCCCGTTTTTCAGGAGCGCGTTTACCTCGTTGTAGCTTCTCTTTTCAACAAAATTTACTTTCATGTCAAGTTTTTTCCCGATATAATCCAGCATCCTTTTATAATGGGCATATCCTTCTTCCGGAGTAATCATAGACCCTACACATATGTTGATCTCCGGCCTAGAAAAAACTTGAGCCTCTTTTATTTTTACGGTGTCCTTAAAATCCACTTCTTTTAGTTTTTCACTTTTCCTGCAGCCAATAAAAGAGAATATAATAAGAATAACCATAATATGGCATATAAACCGCTTCTTATATTTACGCATACAACACTCCTATTTAATGCAAATCCAACCGTTTTTTTCTGTCATAATTATAGATTTTACTCTATAATATCTCCTGTGACCGGTGCGGATTTCACGTTTGATCTTTCCAGGTATTTTCTCGCTTTTTCCAGGTTTTCTCTTGTCCCGCTTAACTCCAGGGTGACCTCACCTCTCTTATCGGTGACTTTTGCCCTGCGTATATTCGGGATAACATCATATTTCTTCGCCATGGTATAGATTATGGGCTTTTTTATTAACTTCTGTGGGAATACTAAGTGTATCATTTTCTTTGGCATTTTTCAAGCCTCCTTTTTTCTTAAGCTACAAAACTCCTGATAGTCTATCAGTTCTTTTACGGAAGGATTCTCGCCGCATACAGGGCATTTCGGGTCCCTGGGAACCTTCACCTGCCTGAAAAAAGATTCCAGTGCGTCGAAAATCAGCATCCTTCCTGCCAGAAGCTCCCCTATACCCAGGATATATTTCAGAACCTCGTTTGCCTGAATCGTGCCTATTACACCGGCTACCGCGCCGAGTATCCCGGCTTCCTGGCAGCTTGGCACAAGGCCTGGCGGAGGGGGTTCAGAGAAAAGGCACCTGTAGCAGGCGCTCTTGCCCGGCAGGATCGTCAGTACCTGCCCGCTGAACTTGAGTATGCCCCCGTGAGATAGCGGTTTGCCAGCCAGAACACACGCGTCATTTACAAGGTATCTGGTCGGGAAATTGTCAGAGCCGTCAACCACTATATCATAGTCCTTTATCACATCCATGATATTGGATGAATCAAGGCGCACGTTGTGGGCAACGACATTGACATCGGGATTAATGGCGTTCAGCCTGACTTTTGCGGATTCAACTTTAGATGTGCCCACCGAATCCGTTGAATGCACTATCTGCCTTTGCAGGTTATTTAGCTCCACCTTGTCATAGTCCACGATGCCAAGTTGTCCAACACCGGCAGATGCCAAATAGAGAGCACAAGGGGAACCAAGCCCTCCAGCGCCTATTATTAAAACTTTGGCGTCCAAGAGTTTCTCCTGGCCCTTGCCCCCCAGATCGGACAACAAGATCTGCCTGGAATACCTTTCGATCTGATCATCTCTTAACTTCATTAACCCTCACCCCCTGCTATAGCAGGAATGATAGAAACTTCATCCCCATCCTTAACAGGCGTCTCATCCTGCTGCATGAACCGAACATCCTCCTGGTTCACATAGATGTTTATAAACCTGCGGACCTTGCCCTGCTCATCGCAGATCCTCTCCTTTATCCCAGGGTACTGTGTCTCCAGGTTTTCCAATAGTTGTTTTACATTGGTTCCCTCTATCTTGACTTCACCCTGATTGCCGGTCAGCTTTTGCAGCGGCGTGGGAATTCTTACTTTTATCGACATACTATACCTCCTTAAATTTAACATTCTCCTCGAAAGAATCAAGATTTGGTTTAATCTTTATTGGCTTTCCTATTTTCCCACTAACTGCCTCATGGGTCTTTAAGCCATTTCCCGTAATACACACGACAATGGATTCATCCTTAGGTATTTTCCCCTGCTCGATCAACTTCTTGGTGACCCCCAAAGTCACCCCTCCGGCGGTTTCTGTGAATATACCTTCGGTTGAGGCCAGAAGCTTAATCGCCTCCACTATCTCATCATCCGTAACATCCTCTGCCCAACCACCGGACTCTTTTACCGTTGCCTTTGCATACAACCCGTCTGCCGGGTTGCCTATCGCCAGGGATTTCGCGATAGTATTAGGCTTAACAGGCTTTATGATCTCTGCATTTTCTTTTATAGCGTTAATTATAGGGGCGCATCCCGCAGCCTGGGCAGCATAGACTTTGGTTTTAACAGTATCTATTAATCCAAGCTTATGGAATTCATTAAACCCCTTCCAGACCTTGGTAATAAGCGAACCGCCAGCGCAAGGGACCACTATATGTTTAGGTGTCTTCCAGCCTAGCTGTTCCGCGATCTCGTATCCGTAAGTCTTGGACCCCTCCGCGTAATAGGGCCTGATGTTAATATTCACAAACGCCCACTTGTATTTCGTGGCAACCTCCGAGCAAAGCCTGTTCACCTGGTCATAATTTCCCTCGACCGCTATCAGTACAGGGTCATATATAAGCGTTGCTACAACCTTACCGACCTCCAGATCAGCCGGAATAAAGATATATCTCTTAAAACCCGCAATGGCAGACTGGGCTGAAACCGAGTTAGCCAGGTTGCCCGTAGAAGCGCATGCTACCGTATCAAAACCAAACTCTTTTGCCTTGGATAAAGCTACCGCGACAACCCTGTCCTTAAATGACAATGTAGGATGACTAACGGAGTCATCTTTAATGTAGAGCTCCTTAACGCCAAGCGCTTTCTCAAGGTTCTTTGCCCTAACCAAAGGCGTGTACCCGGAATTCAGACCGCTGGTGGGGTTGCCGTCTATAGGCATAAGTTCCCTGTAGCGCCATAGATTTTTGGGGCGTGATTCTATCACATCCCTGGTCAGTTTCTTTTTTATCTTCCCATAATCATAGTCCACTTCCAGGGGGCCGAAACAGTATTCGCAAACATAAAACGCCCCGTTGGGATAATTTCTCCCGCATTCCCTGCATTTTAATCCTTTTACAAAACTCATGTTCCTACCTCAAACTTTCCTTATTAGTATTTTCCACCTGCCGTCTATCTTCTGGGCACTCAGTATCTGATGCCCATCCTCTTTTACCGAACGCGGCACGTTTTTGACAGGTTCGCCGTCATCCAATATCAGCTCCAGCACAGAGCCCTCTTTCATCTCTTCAAGTTTAAGCTTTGTTTTTACGAAATTGGTCGGGCAGGCGACGCCTGTCAGATCCAACCTGTCATGAGGATTTATATCAGTCATAAAACTTCCTCCCTGCACTTTTCAACTCCGATCCTGTTTAGGGTTTGCGCAAATCTCTCACCCTGTAGGCCGGCTTTTTTATAGAATTCCAGTGTCTTCTGTATAATCTCCATGACCTCGTCCTTTGTCTGAACAAAATCAGCTATTTTTACACCCAGCTGGGGAAATTTACCCATCTTGCCCCCTATAAAAATGCTGTATCCTTCCTGTATCTTCTCCCAGGCACTTGTCGGGCAGCAGTAGACGCAGTCTCCGCAGCCTATACATTTTTTTTCACTAAATACCAGCTTGCTTTGATCCTTGTCCACTTCTATCGCATCTACCGGGCATACTTCGGCGCACAGGCCGCAATAAGTGCACAGGTCCTTTACGAATTTCTTCTTTAACCTGCCCATTATGCCAAGATCATTCTCCTGCGGCTTGATGCACGCATTGGGACAGCCTGTTATACCTATCTTGAACTTGTGCGGATGCCCGCCTATGCCGAAATATTTTTTATCAACATCTTTTGCCAGGTCAAAGCAGTCAATTAACCCGTGACTGCACTCCCTGCCCTGGCAGGCGGTTACAGTTCTCACCCTCTGGCCGCAGGCTCCCATCTGGAGACCGACCTCGGCCAGCTCTTTTTTTACCTCTTCAAAATGTTTTATGTTCACGTTCGGGATCTCTACACCCTGTCTCGTGGTTAAATGGACATGACCCTTCCCGTACTTCTTGGCGATATCCGAGAGTTTCCCGAGCTGTCCGGATTCAAGATATCCTCCCACGATCCGCAAACGAAGGGAAAAGATATCCTTTTCCTTCTGCTTCATGAGACCGCCGCTCTTTAAATCTTTTATATTGTAATCTGCCATTTCAGCACCCCTTATGATTCAAAATAGCGTTCCATTGAAAAGTATCTCTCCCCGGTGTCAGGTAATATAACAACTACATTCTTATCCTTGTCCAGGTTCCTGGCAACTTCCAGAGCAGCGTATACCGCCGCTCCCGCGGATATGCCCACAAAAAGCCCCTCTTTTTCGGCCAGTCTCTTGGATGTATTAAAGGCATCGTTATCCTCTACCTTTATTATCTCATCTATAATTTCCCTGTTGAGTATATCCGGTACAAATCCCGCACCGATACCCTGTATCTTATGCGGCCCTGATTTCTCACCTGAGAGGACAGCGCTTCCCTTTGGTTCCACAGCTATGACCCGTATATCTTTATTGTGTTCTTTCAAGATCTCCCCTACTCCCGTGATCGTGCCACCTGTGCCTACCCCTGCTACAAACGCGTCAACCTTGCCGCCGGTCGCTTCCAATATCTCCTTTGCCGTGGTATTCCTGTGAGCCGCGGGATTTGCCTTGTTCTCAAACTGCTGAAGCATTACACTACCGGGAATCTTCTTCAAGAGCTCCTCGGCCTTGTTGATAGAGCCTTTCATACCTTCTTTGCCCGGTGTAAGTATCACCTGTGCCCCGTAAGATTTTACTATGTATATCCTCTCAAGGCTCATTGTCTCGGGCATTGTAAGTATGCATGCGTATCCTTTAACCGCACACACCATGGCCAGGCCTATACCTGTATTCCCGCTTGTCGGCTCTATTATTGTTGAGCCGGATTTAAGCAGTCCTTTTTTTTGGGCATCCTCTATCATCGCCAGGCATATCCTGTCCTTTACACTTCCTCCGGGATTGAAGAATTCGAGCTTTGCCAGGATGGTTGCCATCCCGGGTTCAACAATTTTATTAAATCTGACCATTGGGGTGTGTCCTATAAGCTCTAAAACACTATTTGCTATTGTACTTTCCCCTCCGCCCATGTAGTACACAAATTCCAGCTTGTCAAGCGCCTTGAGTACTACTTTGTCATATTCTTCCTTAGGCACTATCTGTTCGTTTAGCTCCACCGTGACAACTTCGGGTCTTATCTTCTTGTCCTTCAGGAGTTCTAAAATGCTAATATCAGCTTTTATCTCTTCCTTCTTCCCGTTTAAGTAGATAGTTACATCCATATTACTTCCTCCCCAGGTTCCCAAGAACATTTTGAATTGCCTTTAAGGTCTGCTCTATTTCATTCTCATTATGTGATGTTGATAAAAAGTTCGTCTCAAATCCGGAGGGGGAAAGATAAACACCCTCTTTTAACACTCCATGGAAGAACTTCGCAAACAAAGAACTGTCCTGTCCTGCCGCGGTTCTGTAATCGGTTACTTCATCACTCGTAAAGAACACACTGAACATGGAACCGATAGAATTGACTTTTAGATTAGTATTGCTTCTTTGGGCTTCTCTTTTTATTCCTTCTACTAGATTCTTTGTCTTTAGAGCAAGCTCTTCGTAAGAATTAGTTTGCTTTAACGTGTTTAGTGTAACAATACCCGCTGTTACCGCTATTGGATTACCGGATAACGTACCTGCCTGGTAAACCGCACCTAACGGCGCAAGAAGCTCCATTATATCTTTCCTGCCCCCGAAAGCTCCCACAGGTAGCCCACCGCCTATAATCTTACCAAGACATGTAAGGTCAGCTTCTATCCCAAAGAATTCCTGGGCCCCTCCGTATGAGAGCCTGAACCCTGTAATTACTTCGTCAAATATGAGAACGATATCGTTACGAGTGGCAATATCACGAAGTCCCTTTAGAAAATCCTGCTCCGGCACAATAACACCGCAATTTGCAGCAACGGGTTCAACAATGATCGCCGCGAGATCATCTTTATATTCCTTCACCGCCTCCTCAACTTTTGAAATATCATTATATGGTAGAACTATCGTGTGTTTTGTAAAATCCTCCGGAACTCCCTTGCTGTTAGGAATACCCAGCGTCGCGGCACCGGAACCGGCTTTCACCAAAAGGTAATCAGCGTGACCGTGATATGCTCCCTCGAATTTTATGATCTTGTTCTTTTTTGTGTAAGCGCGCGCAAGCCTTACGGCACCCATTACAGCTTCTGTGCCGGAGCTTGTCAATCTCACCTGCTCTACCGAAGGTATTGCTTGGACGATAAGTCTTGCCAACTCTATTTCCTTCTTTGTAGCGGTGCCGAAACTCGTTCCCCTTCTAATAGCCCCAACAAGAACTTCTGTAACTTCATCCGGAGCATGACCCAAAATGAGCGCGCCCCAGGAAAGGCAGTAATCTATGAACTCCCTTCCTTCTTCATCGTAAATTCTAGCTCCCCTGCCGCGCTTTACAAAAACAGGTTCGCCCCCTACACCCTTAAAAGACCTTACGGGACTATTCACCCCGCCGGGGATATATTTCTTTGCCTCATCGAACAGACTTTCTTTTGTGGCTACCTTAACCATCTTCCTATTTCCTTCCCAAAATAACTTATTATCCAGTCAGCACCGGCTCTTTTTATGGATGTTAGCACCTCAAGCGCCAGTTCTGTTTCCTTCTTTTTATCACCCTCTGCGAGTTTTTTTATCATAGCGTATTCACCGCTCACATTATATGCGGCTACGGGTATATTAAACTTTTCCTTTGCACGATAAATAATATCAAGATAAGAAAGAGCGGGCTTTACCATTACAATATCAGCGCCTTCTGCTATGTCCTGAGCGATCTCCCTGAGAGCTTCGTTGGCATTTCTGTAATCCATCTGGTAGCTCTTACGGTCCCCGAACTGCGGCGTGCTCTCAAGTGCCT